>JBJXEY010000363.1:0-28000 GCA_046153355.1 Burkholderiales bacterium | reverse complement strand
CTTTTACGGATGATATAGAGCTTGCGCTCCAGTGCATCGGTCACCGTGACATCGGTTCCACGCCCGATAAATACCTGACGAATCACCGGTTCGATGCGTTTGACCGATTCGCCTAAGCCAGCGTTATCACAAGGTACATCGCGCCATCCTAGGAGGACCTGGCCCTCATCTTTGATCGCGCGTTCAATTTCATATTCGCAAGCCAGTCGCGACGCTGGCTCCTTAGGCAAAAACACCATGCCTACGCCGTATTGGCCTAAGGCCGGCAGTGCTACACCTTGCTTAGCCATTTCCTCGCGAAACAATGCATCGGGGATTTGCAGCAATATGCCCGCGCCGTCCCCCGCCAATGGATCGGCGCCCACCGCCCCGCGGTGGGTCAGGTTGCGCAATATCGTTAGCCCCTGTTCGACAATCGAATGCGACTTGGCGCCCCTGATATGCGCAACGAATCCGACGCCGCAGGCGTCGTGTTCGTTTTTAGGGTCGTAGAGCCCTTGTTTTTCGGGCGGATAGGGGCTATTCACGCGGCAGCCTCGTAGTGGACGTCGGGCACGCGTTCGCCCAACGGATTTCTAAAGTAGGACCTGCGAATTTACCAGCGATATTGCATTGCATCAAGACCTTAGCGCTTCCAGGACGTATTTCCGTCAAATTGACGGAAATCAGGCGGTTAGGCGACCAGTTCCAGGGTCTGATCCAGGGTTTTGGACGATACGTCCGCGCGGACCACGGCCGAACCTACACGCTCAAGCAATATAAACCGAAGCTTTCCGTCTTTGGCCTTTTTGTCCAGCGACATGAGTTCACGCATTTTGTCGCGCGATAGACCACTCACTTCGACAGGAAGGCCGGCACGCAAGAGTAATTTTCGAATACGCGTGGGTTCTGGGGACTTCAGCATACCAAGCCGCATGGACAGATCAGATGCCAGCACCATCCCAGCGGCTATTGCCTCGCCATGCAACCATGTGCCGTATCCCATGCCATTTTCTATCGCATGTCCAAAGGTGTGGCCAAAATTCAACAGCGCCCGCTCGCCCAATTCTCGTTCGTCGTTGACCACGACCGCACCCTTGATTTCGCAGGAACGCAAAACCGCGTGGGTAAGGGCGTCCATATCACGCGCCAAAATACGATCAATATTGGTTTCAAGCCATGAGAAAAATTCCGCATCTCTTATCAACCCATGCTTAATGATTTCTGCCAATCCCGCTTTGAGTTCGCGATCCGGGAGCGAAAGCAATGTCCCCATGTCGGATATCACCGCCTTGGGCTGATAGAACGCGCCAATCATGTTCTTTCCCAAGGGATGATTGACCGCCGTCTTGCCACCGATTGAGGAATCGACTTGCGCCAGCAGTGTTGTCGGAATTTGAATAAAAGGTATGCCACGTTGGTAGGTGGCCGCGGCGAATCCGGAGATATCCCCGACTACCCCGCCACCCAACGCAACGATGGTGGTTCCTCGCTCACAGCGCGCGGTCAGCATCTGGTCGTACACCTTATTCAGGGTCTCCCAGGTCTTGTGTTGCTCGCCATCGGGGAGAATGATCGGCACAACTTTGACTCCCGCGCTCTCTAGGGTTCCTCGCAGGCTGCTCAAATACAAAGGGGCAACTACTTCATTGGTGATCAATGCGACACGTTTTTGCGCCAAATGAGGAATGATCAAATCCGCGTTGGTCAATAAATTGGAACCAATGTAAATGGGGTAGGCGCGATCGCCCAAGGCTACGGTATAGGTTTGCATTCCGACTCCAAACGCGCCAACAATTGTGCCAACATGGTGCTCACGCTCTGACGCCCCGTGTCGACCACCAGATCCGCGACCTCCCGGTACAAGGGATCGCGAATAGCATATAACGCCTCAAGGCGTTGCTGTGGATCGATTCCCTGCAACAGGGGACGGGTTTTGTCATGGCCCAGGCGTTTCGCCAAATCGCTTGGTCTGGCGTGCAAATACACCACACATCCACGTGCCGCCAAAAACTCGCGGTTAGTCGCATTCAGGATTGCTCCACCGCCAGTGGCAAGCACCATGTTCTCCAGCGAAACCAACCGCGCCAATGCCTCGGATTCTCGTTTTCGGAATCCTACCTCGCCCTCGATCTCGAAAATCACCGACACGCGAACGCCGGTGCGTTCCTCGATTTCCAGGTCGGTATCAACAAAAGATTTCTCCAACCGCTTGGCCAGACTACGTCCAACCGTGGTTTTGCCGGCCCCCATGAGACCGACGAGAAAAATGTTTGAGGAATGTTTCATCGGATTAGCACGCCGATCCGGCGCTGATGCAATGCGACACCGGAGAATGCCGATCCAACTCGATTATCGAGGGCTTATGCGCCCCCGAGATCAAGACTCGGTGTTATCGCTGACCCAGCCGATCTGCGGCGATTCGCGGCGTGATAAACACCAGCAACTCCGTTTTCGCGTCCGAACGTTGATTATTTCTAAACAAATTGCCGACCAGTGGAATATCACCAAATAGAGGCACTTTGACCGTAGTATTACGAGTGTCTTGCGTGTAGATCCCACCGATGACAACGGTGCCACCATTCTCAACCAATACTTCGGTCTTGATGTGCTTGGTGTCAATGGCAAATCCTGCCGTCGTTGTTTGGCCAACGGCGTCTTTATTAACATCCAGCGCCATGACGATGTTTCCATCCGGTGTAATCTGCGGTTTCACCTTGAGCGCCAAGTTGGCTTTGCGGAAAGATATGGAAGTCGCGCCACTGGAGGTAGCTTGCTGGTAAGGCAGTTCCGTTCCTTGTTCGATTAACGCCTCCACGTTATCCGCGGTCAACACACGCGGACTGGAAACTATTTTTCCTTTGCCATCGGATTCCAACGCGGTGAGCTCGAGCGAAAGGAAACGCGATTTGTTGGCGTTAAAAAGAATCAAAGAAAAAGCGCCCGCGCCAAACCCGCCCAAACCCGTCGCTGGGAGGTTCACGTTTTGCAAGGTTTCCGCATTGGATCCCCCCGTAAAATTAGGCGTACCCGCGACTAAGCCAGATACCTGCCCTGTCGGAGCCAATGAACCGCCGATGTTGTACTGAATGCTTTGATCACCCAAGATCCGCGTTCCTTGATTCGGCGCGCCAGTAGCCGACCTAAGATCCCTGCCGAAACCAAGACGCGTACCCAGGTTTTTACTGAACGTATCGTTGGCCTCAACAATGCGCGCTTCGATGAGAACTTGGCGCACCGGAATATCAAGCTTGCCGATCAATCGTCTCACCTCTTCCAGACGAACCGATACATCCTGGACAAATATTTGATTGGTTCGAGGATCGACAACAGAACTGCCGCGCTTGGAGAGTATTCTTTGCTTGTCGTCGGAAAGAATCTTGGAAATTACATCGGCTTTGGCATAGTTAAGCTGAAAACTTTCAGTACGCACCGGCTCCAGCTCGGTTATTTGCTGTTTTGACTCGAGCGCAAGTTTTTCCTTTGTCGCGAGCTCGTCCCTGGGCGCGATCCAAACAACATTGCCATTCTTGCGCTGATCCAATCCACGGGTTTGCAAGATGATATCCAAGGCCTGATCCCAAGGAACATCCTTGAGCCTCAGCGTCAAGTTGCCCGACACGGTATCGCTGGTGATAATGTTGAGATCAGTGAAATCGGCGATTACGTTCAGCACGCTGCGTACTTCGATATTCTGAAAGTTGAGCGAAAGCTTTTCCCCGATATACCCTGTGCGGGAGCCTTGCACCAGTTTATTGGGGTCGATTTGCACGGCCTTAACCTCAACCACGAATTGGGTATCGCTTTGATAGGCGTTGTGTTCCCAGACGCCGCGCGGCTCGATGACCATACGAACATTCTCGCCTTGCGTGAAAGTGCTGACCATCTGCACTGGCGTCGCAAAATCGACCACGTCGAGCCGCTTTCTCAAATTATCGGGCAAGCTTGCCTTGAGGAATTCGACCACCAGCGATTGTCCTTGTTGGCGTATATCAATCCCCGTCGAGGTGTCAGACAGGTCGACGACGATCCTTCCCTCTCCATCCTTGCCGCGACGAAACACGATGTCTTTGATCGAGTGCTTGGTATCGTTGCTACCTTCGGCGAATCGAGCGGTACCAGAAGCCGCCGTTGGCGCTCCGGGTATTTGCGACAGGGCAATGATCAGGTTCCGGCCATCCAGACGCGCTTCGTGTTGCACCATATTTCTCAGATTGAGAACGATACGAGTCCGGTCTCCAACCTGCACCACGTTCATCGAGCGTAGCTCCCCCTGGCCTACGTCTTGGGTGTTCTTACCCAATCCGTTAACCGTACTGGGGAAATCGAAAGCGATACGCGCGGGATTGGCGACCGTGAAATTAGCGGGCGTTGCACGCAACGGGGTTTTGGTGGTGATTTGCACCAAAATTTGTCCTCCTTGCTGCGTCACATTGAAGTTCTCAATAGCGTTTTGCGCGAACCCCGCACCTGCTGCGACAAACAATACTAATGCTGTGATGCTGCGCAATATCGCAGCGCTCGACGCAACGGTAAATAATGATTTCATTTTCCTATCTCCTGCAATTGAATCGCGCCGATTCTTTCGGTCCAATCTCCACCGGGATCTTGGACCAACTCACGCAATTTGATTTCGGTTTCGGATACTTCGGTGACAAGGCCAAAATTCTGACCAAGGTAGTTGCCGGTCTTTATTCGGTAGAGGCTCGCATCGGCTCGAATCAGCGCGAATGTCTGCTTTCCTTGTTGCAATGTTCCCACCATTTTTAACGATTCCAGCGCAAAAGCCTCCAAAGGCTCCTTGGGTCTGGAGTCGTCGGGCTTTAGCTTGCTAGTGCCGGTCCCTGCGGAACGCGCTACCGTTTCGAACTTGGCGGTGCCAAATGGATCGGCCAAATCCGAAACCTCATAAGGCACTGGCTCATATGGCTTGACCACGGGCAATGGCTCGACCTTGCCTTGCAATTTGGTTGTTAAAGCGTTGAGCTCTTCCTTCAAATCGCCATATTGCTCGCCACCGCAACCCGCAACGAGAAAGCCAATCATCACAATCCAAGGAGCGTTTTTCATTTCTTACCCGCCTTCGAGCTGGCTGCGGCGCGTCGTTGCGCGGAGACTTCCTCGTCGTCCAAGTAACGAAAGGTTTTGGCCGTTGCATCCATGGTGATGGTGTCTTTGGCCGCCGTCAGCGAAATGTCGTTAAGCGTGACAATTCGCGGAAGCTGGCTGATGTCTGCGGCGAATTGGCCCATGTCGTGATATGAGCCGACCACCTTCAATTGAATCGGTAATTCGGCGTAGAAATCCTTGGCCGATTCCTGCGCCGCCGGTTTGAAAAGATCGAATAGAAGCCCCCGGCCCAAGCCGGCCTGGTTTATATCGACCAGCAGCGCATCCATCTGCGATCGATTAGGCAATTGCTTGAGCAATGCGCCAAACGAGCTTTCAATCTCTCGGACCTGCTGCCGATACAAATCCAAATTGATAGCTTGCTGTTTCTTATTTTTATAATCTTCTTTCAATTTGACTTCTTGATTGGCACCCGCTTCGAGCGCGTCCAGCTGCCCTTGCAAATCGAACGCAAAGCCTGCCGCCAATATCCCGATAAACAGAACCAACAACGCCAGCGCCTTAGGCAATGGCGGCCAGGTACCGGGATCTTTGGGATTGAGGCCCTGAAATTGGGCAAGCAACTGTTTCACGATTGTCTACCCCTTCTTGCCGGCGTCGGCTTTACCCGGCGCGCCTTTGCCAGCCTTGCCGGCGTCGTCGGACTGAGTTTGTTTGAGTCGCACATTCATGGTGAATTCCGAAACGCGCTTGTTGCTCACCGTCGCTGCCTTGATTTCCACCAATACCGGGTTCTCAAGATGCGGGGAGGCGCCGAAATTGCGCATCAGCGTCGAAACACGCGCGTTAGACTGCGCGTAGCCAACCAGATTGATTCCCAAGCCTTGTTGCTTCAAAGACCTTAAATACACCCCATCGGGAGTCTGACGCACCAACTGATCGAGCAAATTCACTACCTGAGAGCGATCAGCCTGCAGTCGCTCGATAACTTGTTTTCTAGCTAGCAGGGCCGCGATTTCGTCTCGGAGTTTTTTGATTTCCTCAATTTCTTTGTCAAGGCGCGCATTTTCGCCTTTCAGATATTCGTTGCGTCCCTCTTGGACGGATATATACCCTGCGATGACGCCATGGACGGCAATAATAATACCCGCGCCAATCGCCGCCACGATACCTGCGAGCATGGCCAAGTGCTTGCGTTGCGCCAAGCGGCGTTCGGCGCGCCATGGCAGTAGATTGACGCGAATCATATTGGGTCGAACCTCCTCATTGCCAATCCGCAAGCAACCATGAGCGAAGGCGCGTCGGCTACCAATCGCTTCAACTGAATTCTTGGGGAGTAGCTCATGTTGGCGAATGGGTTCGCCACCAAGGTATTAATTTGCGTTCGCGTCGAGACGACCTCCTCCAGGCCAGGAATTACGGCCGAACCACCAGTGAGCAAAATATGCTCCAGTGACGTATACGGGGTGGAGGTGAAAAAAAACTGCATGGCGCGCTGAATTTCGAGGGCGACGTTTTCCATAAACGGCCGAAGGACTTCGGACTCGTAATTCTCGGGTAATCCGCCAGAGCGTTTGGCTGCTTCGGCTTCCTCCTGGCTCATGCCGTATTGGCGCATGATGTCTTGGGTGAGTTGACTGCCGCCAAACGCCTGTTCTCGGGTATAAACCGTTTGGTCATTGCGCAATACGATGATGTTCATAATGTTCGCGCCAACGTCTACTAAAGCAACGTTTTGGTCCTTGCCATCATCGGGCAATTGCTTGCGAATCAACTCAAATGAGGCCTGCACCGCGTAGTTCTCTACGTCCATAACCGTAGCCTTAAGCCCGGCCGCCTCGGCTACGGCCATTCGGTCTTCGACTTTTTCCTTGCGCGAGGCAGCGATTAACACTTGAGCTTCCTCTGGCGACGAGGGTGCCGGCCCGACAACTTGAAAGTCCAAATTGACTTCATCCAAGGCGAAGGGAATGTATTGGTTGGCTTCGGTTTCAACCTGAAGCTCAAGTTCCTCCTCCCTCAGACCAGCCGGAACCGTGATGATCTTGGTGATTACCGCTGCTGTGGGCAACGCCATGGCAACATTCTTGGTTCGTGTGCCCAGCTTCTTCCACCCGCGGCGCACCGATTCAACCACCGCTTCAAGGTTGGCAATATTGCCATCCACCACGGCATCCTTAGGGAGCGCCTCAATAGCATAACGCTCGACGCGTGTCGCGCCCTTTCCGGCATCAACCAACTCGACCAACTTTACCGAGGACGAGCTAATATCCAGGCCGAGTAACGGCGGCAGCTTCGCTTTAAAGATATCTAATGAGAGCGCCACGCCCATTTCCCCTTTCTAAATCCCCTGTTAGGGAAGGAAAGTATATTCTACGTTAAATCCTAATAGCAACCCTTGATACTGTAAAGCATTTTTTGAACTCAGTCGCAGAAATACCACATTTCCAACGCGCCTCACACATATATAATGAAGGCTACCGGTGCCAAATCGAGAGAATGCTCCTCCCTTTGATTCTAGGGTCGTTTGGCCCTAAAACGACTCTCTCACACTAGCAGGATATTTCTTCATGTGGCTACGCTGGCTCGCCTTTCCGGCTGCAATACTTGCCGGATTAGGGATCATCGGAGCGGCCGTCGCGGCCTTCGTGCTGCTACTGGCCTACCCAAATCTCCCATCAATTGAATCACTTACGGACTACCGTCCAAAAATCCCCCTGCGCATTTATACGGTCGACGGCCATCTAATTGGTGAATTCGGCGAAGAACGCCGCTCGGTTGTCAATATCGACTCGGTGCCCAAAACGCTGAAAAACGCCATTTTGGCGGCCGAAGATGAAAGGTTTTATCAGCACACCGGCGTCGACTACATCGGCGTATTGAGAGCAGCCTACTCCAATATCAGCCAGGGCGGCAAGTTACAAGGCGCAAGCACCATCACCATGCAGGTGGCTCGCAATTTTTTTCTCAGCCGGGAAAAAACCGTTACCCGCAAGCTCTACGAAGTATTGCTGGCTTTCAAAATCGAAGCCGGCCTCAGCAAGGATCAGATCCTAGAGCTGTACGTCAACCAAATATTCCTTGGACAACGCGCCTATGGGTTCGCCGCAGCGGCGCAGGCCTATTTCGGCAAACCCATGGAAAAACTAAGTCTAGCCGAAGTTGCGGTGCTTGCTGGCCTGCCAAAAGCCCCCTCAGCGTACAACCCGGTTGCCAATCCCAGTCGCGCAAAACAGCGCCAGATGTATGTGTTGCGGCGTATGCGCGAATTGGACTTCATCACCGACGCCCAGTTGAACGAAGCGCAGAAAGCCTCCATCGCGGTAAAAAAGGAGGGCACCGATTTCCCGGTGCATGCCGAATACGTCGCGGAAATGGTCCGCCAGATGTTGTTCGAACGTTATCCTGAAGAGGTCTATTCGCGAGGCTTTCGCGTCTACACCACGATTCGAAAAGATGATCAGGAAGCCGCCTATGCGGCGCTCAGAAAAGGCATGCTCGATTACGACCGTCGACACGGCTATCGCGGTCCGGAGGGATTCGCTGATCTAAAACAAGATGGTGACGAAACCTACGATGAGGCATTGTCCGAATATCAAGACAGCGATGATTTACACGCTGCGGTGGTTCTGGATGCCAATGCTAAGGAAGTGCGTGCCTGGCGGCGGGGTGAAACCATTGTCATCTCCGGGGACGGTCTTAAATTCGCGGCACGAGCCTTGGACGAAAAAACCACGCCGGGTCGCAGGATTCGCCGTGGTGCGATTGTTCGAGTGCAATTGGACGATAAAAAACGCTGGTCGATTGCACAACTGCCAACCGTGCAATCGGCTTTGGTATCGGTCAATTCCTACGATGGCGCGGTCCGCGCATTAGTCGGTGGATTCGATTTCAACCAAAACAAATACAACCATGTCACGCAAGCATGGCGCCAGCCGGGATCTTCGTTCAAGCCGTTCATTTATTCGGCGTCGTTGGAGAAAGGCTTCACGCCCGCCAGCATGATCAACGATTCACCGGTGACGGTTGACCCGTTTCTTACTGGTGGACAGGTCTGGGAGCCCAAAAATTACGACGGCAAATATGATGGGCCCATCAGCATGCGCACCGGGCTGACACGATCCAAAAATATGGTGGCGATCCGTTTACTGCAATCGATTGGCACGCAGTACGCGCAAGATTACGTGACGCGCTTCGGGTTCGACGCTGAAAAACACCCGCCATACTTGACCATGGCCCTCGGTGCCGGAGCCGTGACCCCTTGGCAAATGGCGCGCGCTTACACAGTGTTCGCGACGGGTGGCTATAAAGTTGAGCCTTACATCGTACAGCGCATCGTCGATGACCGCGGCAATCTTCTTGCGCAGGCGCAACCGGTGCCGGCGGGCGACCCCAATCTGCGCGTTATCGACCCTCGCAACGCGTTTTTGATGGACAGCATGCTGCACGATGTTGTAAGACAAGGAACCGCCACACGTGCGAACTCCCTGGGCCGCAAGGATTTGGCGGGGAAAACCGGTACCACTAACGATCAAGTCGACGCCTGGTTCGCCGGTTATCAGCCCGGCATCGTCGCGGTGGCCTGGATAGGCTATGACCAACCTAAGAAGTTGGGCAATAACGAGACCGGCGCCATGGCCGCCTTGCCCATCTGGATCGATTACATGGCCCGTGCGCTCAAAGACGTGCCCGAGGTATTCATGCCGCAGCCCGAGGGCATCGTTACCGCCAAGGTCATCGTGGAAGGCGGACAGAAAAATCCCGAAGGCAAGCTGGAATATTTCTATCGGGAAAATCTGCCTCAAGAAGTGCCGCCGGAGAGCAAGCGCGAAGATCTTGCCACACCGCCCCCCTAGTGGCGAGGTACGTGCCAAGCATGCCGCGACGTCAGCGAATTTGGATCGAGATCTCGCTACCGATCATTGACTTCAATAGCGCGGATAGGCGAGCGCCAAGCTCCTCGCCGTCGCGCGTGTCAAGCCAACGTGCCCCGTCGGCGCGAAAATGAAACCCGCCAGTGGGCGCGGCTAGCCATATCTCCCGAATTGGCGTGTTTCGATTAACGATCAGCTTGGCGCCGTGGTCTGACTCGATTTCGAGAATTCCGTCGCCTTTGAAATTACTCTCCAGATCGATGTCGGCGTCATCGATCGCGGCGGCGATTTGCTGAAGAATCGAATCGGCGATTCGAATGAACTCGGTCTCATTCATGCGCGTGCTAAGATAACTTTCATTGCTAAAACCACCATAAACATGTTTCGCAGCGCCGCCTTGGTACTCGCCCTCTTGATACTTGCCGGATGTGGCACCAAAGGGCCCCTCTATTTGCCCACGCCCGAGCAAATACAGGCGGCCGACAAGAGCAAGGTCGACAACGCTCCACGCAATAATACCCCACGTCAATGAACGCCTTTTCATCGCACGACGGCGTTTTGCATGCCGAATCGGTTTCGCTCGAATCGATTGCGCGCGAATTTGGCACGCCTTGCTACGTGTATTCGAGAGCGGCAATCGAAGCTGCCTATCGTAAATACACCGATGCTTGCGTCGGTCGAGACGCACTGGTTTGCTACGCGGTCAAAGCCAATTCGAACCTTGCGATCTTGAATCTCCTGGCACGGTTAGGTTCAGGCTTTGACATTGTTTCTGGTGGTGAACTCGCGCGCGTGCTTGCAGCCGGTGGTGATGCGAAAAAAATATTGTTCTCCGGCGTAGGTAAAACCGAGGCCGAAATGCGCCGCGCTCTGGAAGTCGGCATCCTTTGTTTTAACGTCGAATCCGAGGCGGAGCTCGAACGACTCAATGCCGTGGCGCAGGCCATGGGCAAACGCGCGCCCATTTCACTTCGCGTCAATCCCGACGTGGACGCGAAAACCCATGCCTATATCTCCACCGGATTGAAGGAAAATAAGTTTGGCGTCGCCTATGAGGATGCGCCACGACTGTATCGCAAGGCGTCAACACTTCCCGGCATCGCGGTCACTGGAATCGATTTCCACATTGGCTCGCAGCTCACGCAAATCGAGCCATTCGAAGCGGCCTTGGAGAAGGTTCTCGAGTTTGTCGACACCCTCGATGCCACGGGTTTGCCTCTTGAACACATCGATCTCGGCGGCGGTTTGGGCATACGTTACAAAGACGAGTCGCCTCCTGAAATCGATAGATACCTCGGTGCGCTATTTGCGCGCCTGGGGAAGCGTCGCCAACGAATACTGTTGGAACCGGGCCGCTCGATCATTGGCAATGCGGGCATATTGCTGACGCGCATCGAATATCTAAAAACCAATCCAGATAAAAATTTTGCCATCGTCGATGCCGCCATGAACGACTTGATGCGCCCGGCCTTATATGAGGCGTGGCACGAAGTCGCGCCAGTTACTTCGCGCGGCGCCGCAGCACGCCGATACGATGTGGTGGGACCAGTTTGCGAATCCGGCGACTGGCTTGCCAAAGATCGCGATTTGGCCATCGCACCCGGCGATTTGCTCGCCATCTTTTCTGCGGGCGCCTATGGGATGAGCATGAGCTCCAATTACAACAGCCGGCCACGCGCGGCCGAAGTGCTGGTGGACGGCAATCACATCCACCTTGTCCGTCGGCGGGAAACCTTGGAAGAACTTTATTCCTGCGAACGTTTGCTCCCTTGATCGCGGCTTTTTCGCCAACGTTTTCTCTAGG
Source organism: Burkholderiales bacterium (assembly GCA_046153355.1). Taxonomy (GTDB): domain Bacteria; phylum Pseudomonadota; class Gammaproteobacteria; order Burkholderiales; family SG8-39; genus 2-02-FULL-62-17. The sequence goes on along the minus strand of JBJXEY010000363.1, from coordinate 16,273 downwards.
GAGTTTTTGTCGAACTTTTTGCATGTTTGCCTTGGCTGGTTTGGCTCGCTTGACCAGCGTTTGCGCCGCTGCTAGCGTGCGCGTTTTCTTTTGATCGGCACCCCTAATATGGCTTTCAGAGTCACTGTCGCGGCGATTTTTGTTTCGGTGCTAGCTGCCTGTTCGCAAGAACAGGACCGCGCCGCGCCGGCAAAATCTGGTCCTCCCGCGACGCTGATCACGGTTGCCAAAGCCGAGGTCGGAAAAGTGGAAATTACCGAGGACACGGTCGGCGTATTGGAAAACCTATTCGATCCTCGCGTCGGTGCGGAAGTCCCCGGCCGCGTGCAACGCATGCTGGCCGAACCGGGAATGCTGTTCAAACGCGGCGATTTGCTCGCCGAGATTGATTCCAGCGATCAGCAAATCCAAGGGCGCTCCGACGAAGCCGAAATCGCGCGCCTTGAAACTTTGCTTGCCAACCAGGAACGCATCGTCGAACGTCAAGCGCAGTTGGTGAAGCAGAATTTTCTTTCGCAAACGGCGCTGGACGACACCACGGCGCAGCGCAATGCCTTGCAGCAACAAGTCGCCGCCGCCAGAGCGCGATTCGATGCCAATCGTAATTCGCTGCGCAAAACCCAGGTGCTGGCGCCCATAGACGGGCGCATCGAACAACGTTTGGTAGCGCAAGGGGATTACGTCAAATTGGGCGATCCGATGTTCCGCATCGTCGGCACGCAACAATTGCGCGCGCGCCTGCCGTTCCCGGAAAGCGCCTCGACCCGAATTAAGGTGGGCATGCCGGTGCGCATTTCCTCGCCCTTGGCGCCGGGAAAGGTATATCAATCGCGCATTAGCGAATTGCGTCCCAGCATCACCGCGACCAGCCGATCATTGGATGCGATCGTGGTATTTGCCAACGACGGTGCCTTGGTGGGCGGCGGTTCGGTCAATGCTGCGGTGGTGAGCGCGGTCAAGGAGAACGTGGTCACCGTTCCCGAACAAAGCGTGGTGCTGCGCCCGGCAGGCAAGGTTGTGTACCTCGTTTCCGAAGGCAAGGCGCTGCAGAAGATTGTCGAGACCGGATCGCGCAAGGACGGGAAAATAGAAATTATTTCCGGCTTGTCAGGCGGCGAGACCATCGCACTGGATGGCGCCGGGTTCCTCACCAACAATGCCAATGTCACGTTGCCCGGTCAGAGGGCCGGAAAGGGCGGTGGTGGCAAAGGAGGGGGGGGAAAGGGCGGGGGAGAAAAGGGAAGCGGAGAAAAGGCGGAAAAGTCAGGTGGCGCGGTTGACAGTGGTGGCGGCGCCAAGAGCGACGCAGCAACCGAGCCAGGCGGGAAGCAAGGCGCGAGGAAGGGAAAATCCGACAATGGATAATTATTGTTCAATTCCAAATGGAACACGGTCATGACACTGCCTGAGCTATCCATCAAACGCCACGTCCTAGCGGTCATGTTGAGCGCGGTGCTGGTGCTATTCGGTTACATCAGCTATCTACGTATTGGCATGGACCGGTTGCCCTATATCGAGTTTCCGGTCATTTCGGTGCAGACCAACTTGCGCGGCGGCAATCCCGAAATCATCGATGCGGGCATTACCAATCTACTGGAGTCGGCGATCAATGGGATACCCGGCATCGAGGATATTCAATCGACGTCGAACCCCGGCGTTTCGCGCATCAACATCACCTTTAATCTGGACAAGCGCATCGATGTGGCATTCAATGAGGTTCAAGCCAAGGTAAATCAGGTACTGCGCCGCCTTCCCAGAGATGCCGAGCCCCCGGTGGTGGCGAAACTAGAGACCAATGCGCAGCCGATGTTCTGGATCGCGCTCTCAGGCGACCGCACCCAACAGCAATTGAATCAATACGCGGCCAATACGTTGAAGAAATTGCTTGAAACCATCGACGGCGTCGGCGAAGTACGCATCGGCGGCCAACGCGAGCGCACCATTCGCGTCAACCTGATTCCTTCCAAAATGGCCGCGTTCACCGTCGCGCCGCAGGACATCAGCGATGCCTTTTCGCGCGAGCATCTGCAAATGTCCGGCGGATTTCTCACCGGTCAGTCCACGGAGCAACTGGTGAAGCTTGATCTTGAGTTTCATAAGATCGAGGATCTAGAGAAAATGATTGTCGGCTACCGCGAAGGCGCGCCAATACGATTGAAGGACATCGCCGAGATCGAAGACGGTCTGGCGGATAATCGTCAACTGTCACGCTACAAAGGCCAGCAGGCGGTAAGCCTTGGGATCATCAAGATTCCCAACACCAACACGGTGCAAATCGCTGACGAAACTCTGAAACGCCTGCGGGAGGAGATTATCCCCAATCTGCCACCGGGGCTAAAAATCGAAGTGGCTTCCAACGACGCGGTGTTGATTCGCGACATCGTCAATTCTTTGAAGGAACATTTGATCGAAGGCACCTTGCTGGCCGCGCTGGTGGTGTTGGTTTTTTTAAGGAGTTTTCGCTCCACCCTCATCATCGCGACCACCATTCCGGTTTCGCTGATGGGCGCGGTAGCGGTGATTTACTTTTTTGGCTACACCTTCAACTCCGTGACGATGCTCGCGCTGCTCCTGCTGATTGGCGTGGTGGTGGATGATTCAATCGTGGTTTTGGAGAATGTGTTTCGCCATCGGGAAACGCTCGATCCTGACCCAATATCGGCGGCATTGAACGGCAGCCGCGAGGTGACCTTCGCCGTGTTGGCGGCGACCTTGTCTCTTGTTTGTATTTTTGCCCCGGTGGTGTTTATCGGCGGCATCATTGGCCAGTTCTTCAAGTCATTCGCCGTGGTGGTGACCTTCGGCGTGCTGGTGTCGTGGTTCGTCTCCATGACGCTCACGCCGATGCTGTGCTCTCGCTTTCTAAAGGTTGAGAGTCAGCATGGCGTCGTGCATCGCTGGCTGGATCGACAATTGGAGGCGATGGAACGCGCCTACCGCTATGTCTTGGATAAAGCGCTAAAACACCGCTGGAAGGTTCTATTTGCCACCTTGGCAGTGGTCGCATCAAGTGTCTATTTTTTCCAGAATGTCGGCAAGGAACTCGCACCGCAACAAGATGAGGGCCGATTCGTAGTGGCCTTTCGCGCGCCATTGGGCTCCACCATTACCTACTCGGAGCGCAAAATCAAGGAGATCGAAACCATCCTTGCCAACTACCCCGAAATAGACAACATCCTGGCGGTAATAGGTTTTGGCGGTTCCGGTCAGGTGAGCAATGGCAACATCGTGGTGCGTTTGAAACCCCGCGCCGAACGCAAGCGCTCACAACAACAGATTCTGGCGGCGGTTCGCCGCGACGTGCAGCAAATTGCCGGCGCGCGCGTGTTTGCCCGCTCGTTCGGTCTGGTGCAGGGCGAGCGCACCGAGCCGCTGCAGTTTGTCATCAATGGGCCCAATCTCAAGGAGATGGGTGTGCAAGCATTGCGTCTGCAACAAATGTTGCAATCCGATCCTGCGATTGGCCGCCTGGACACCGATCTGCAACTTGATTTACCGCAGTTGGTATTGACGCCAGATCGAACCCGGACGCAGGCGCTGGCCCTGACATCGCAGGACGTGGCGCTGGCCATCAGCATGATGTCCGGTGGCATCGATATCGCCCAGTTCAGTGACGAACAAAGCGACGGGCGGCGTTATTTTGTGCGCGTCAAGGGCCAGGATGGTCAATTCACGCAAGAAGCGGATTTATCCAAAATTTATCTTCGCAATCGCCAACAGCAATTGATCCGCTTAGATAGTGTTGCCGGCTTCAAGGAAATACTCGGCCCCGCCGTTATCGGGCGATTCGATTTGCAGTATGCCGCGCGTTTCTATGGCATACCCAGCGTGCCATTGGGCGACGCGGTCGAAAAAGTTCGCGCCGCCGCCGCGACCTTGCCGCCGGGCTACCAGGTGCAATTCCTGGGCGAAGCCAAGGAACTGGGTAAAACGCAAAACTTCATCCTATTCGCCTTCACCGTAGGCCTTATCCTTTTGTATATGGTTCTTGCAAGCCAATTCAATTCTTTCCGCCAGCCGTTCGTGATCATGCTCGCCGTGCCATTAGCAATCATTGGCGGGGTATTCGCGCTGTGGTTATCCGGGCCGGTTAGCCAAGGTTTGAATGCGATGGGTATCAATTCCATTCCGCAAACCTTAAATATTTATTCGATGATTGGATTGGTATTGTTGATCGGGTTGGTTGCCAAGAATTCGATTCTGTTGGTTGACCTCACCAATCAACGCCGCGACGAAGGCCTGGATACGGACGCCGCATTACGCGACGCCTGTCCAATACGATTACGGCCGGTTCTAATGACCTCGCTCACCATTATCCTGGCGCTGGCGCCGGCGGCGATGGGGTTTGGCACCGGATCGGAAACTAACGGCCCCCTGGCCCTGGCAGTGATTGGTGGAATGATTACCTCGACACTACTCACCCTGGTGGTAGTACCCGCCGCATATTCATTAGTTGAAACCGGGGATCTGCTGCGCCTGTCTCGCCGTCAGTCGCAAGCGACGACCGCTAGCGCCTAGTCCGCAGCGCTGCGATCATTAATGACGAAGGATAGCAACAGTCGAAGCACCTACGGCGGTTGATCGCAACGACTCAGCCGCGCGCAGCCACTGTCGAGCGCGGCTTGTTATCGCGCGATTTGACTATGATTCGATAGCCCAACAATACCGTTAATAACGACGCGTAAATGATCGGCTCGGTCAAATCGCGTTTCACCATCCACCAGAAATGCAACACGCCCAACGGCGCGATGACGTAGACCAGGCGGTGCAAGGCTTGCCAGCGCTTCGCACCCATGCGCCGCACCATGGCGTTGGTGGAGGTGACAGCCAATGGAATGAGTAATAGCAAGCAGGCAAAGCCAACCGTGATAAATGGGCGTTTGATAATGTCCTTGATAATCTCGCCGACATCGAAAACATGATCGAAGGAGACGTAACTCGACATATGTATCAAGGCGTAGAAAAACGCGAACAGCCCGAGCATGCGTCGAAACCTCAGTACCCACGCCCAGCCCGACAAACGCCGCAGCGGCGTAACCGCAAGCGTGACGAGCAGCAGTCGCAACGTCCAATCGCCGGTCGAACGGGTAATGTATTCCGCCGGGTTCACACCCAGCCACTCGGGGACGAAAAACGCCCCCGCCACCAGATAGGCCAAAGGCAACAAGGCCAACACAAATAATGCGGCCTTGATCGCCGTTACCGCGCGTTCCGACAAACGCATCGCGCGCCCCAATCAATAGTTCTTGCGAAGGTCCATCCCGGTATAAAGGCTGGCAACTTGCTCGCCATAACCATTGAATAATTGCGTCTTGTGGTTGGCGAAAAACGCCGGCAGGCGTTTCTCCGTACGCTGGCTCCAGCGCGGATGATCAACATCCGGGTTGACGTTGGAATAAAACCCATATTCCTGGGAATTGGCTTTCTCCCAAGCGGTGCGCGGTTGCTTTTCAACAAAGCGAATTCGAACGATCGACTTGCCGCTTTTGAAACCGTATTTCCAGGGCACCACCAATCTCACCGGCGCACCATTCTGATTGGGCAACACCTCGTCATACATGCCCGTGGACATGATGGTCAATGGATGCATTGCCTCATCGATCCTCAAGCCTTCGATGTAGGGCCATTCCAGCACCGGCAAACGCACGCCCGGCATATTCTCCGGCTGCAACGCGGTATGAAACTCAACGAATTTCGCGCTGCTAGTAGGTTCGACCAGATTGGCCAATTTATTGAACTCAAATCCAATCCATGGAACCACCATCGACCAAGCTTCGACGCAACGCAATCTGTAAATGCGCTCTTCCATCTGAATTTTCATCAGTTCTTCGATGCCAAAGGTGCGCGGTTTTCTTACCGCGCCCTCTACCACCACGGTCCAAGGCTGCGTTTTCAAACGCTTGGCGTATTGCGGCGGATCGGCCTTATCGGTACCGAACTCGTAATAGTTCACATAGCCCGAGACATCTTTAATTGTGTTGGCTTTTTCCGTGGTTGAAAACTTACTTTTCGTAAAGCCCTTTAGTTTCGCCCCTTCTTGGGCGATGGCAGGCGCGGAACCCACGCCGGTTACCGCGCCTAAGGCAAGCGCGCCCGCCGCGGAAACAAATTCGCGCCGGCGAACATAAATACCGTGTGGGGTGATTTCGGAAGGCCGAACATCACTGGGGCGCTTGATCAACATACGAAGCTCTCCGTTTCAATGGTGGACGAATGGTATCTCAGTCGGATCGAGGCCCGAATTCCTTACACGTCTCCCAATCAGGGCAAACGGCGCAAACCCCAAAAGGCAACAAGCCACGAGGCCTCAATCACGCAAGCAGACCTGCTCAAGGGTTGAGCTGCTGATACACCACGTTGGCGATACCCAATAATTGCTCGCGACCGATCTCGCCCGACAAGGCGTAGCCATTCTTCCCATCAATCCAATAGAACACCGACACGCGATCTTCCTGACTGAAACGGAACGCCGTTTCGCGCGACTCGCCACGTTGGGTGCTTACGTAAAGCGTCAAACGCCCACCGCGTGCATCCTGAAACATGAAATGTGCCACCGGGCCATTCGGGCCGGAAAGCAGCCGGCCGCCCACCAGGTCATAACCAAGGCTCGTAAGCTTCGGCGACTTGAGATCGGTGCCCAGGCGTTTGGATAACCAGCGTACAAGGTGCTCTTCTTCCTTGGCCTCCACTTCAACTGGATGCCGCACTTCGGGCACATACACCGCATGCGCGATCGCCGCCTGTCTTGGCAAACTCAAGGCCTGCGAGGGGGGCGTAAAAGCGCCACGCACCATCCAACCAGACAGCACACCCACTGCGAACAACCCGGCGGCCATCGCCATGAATTTCCAGCGCCTCGGTTTCGGCTCCGGTTGAGCTAAGAATCTCGCCGCCACCGGTTCGGCAAGTTCAGGGTCAAGCAGCGCGCGAAGATTGGCATTGGTCGCCTCCATCATGCGTACCCGCTCTGCCTCCGCTGGATGATGCGCAAGGTACGCATCCAGCTCCGCGCGGCGCGCGGGGGCGAGCTCGCCATCCACATAACACTGCAATTCGTCGTCCTGGATTTCGCTCATTTGATCACCTTGAGCGAAACAATATTGGCGCCGCCATCCAAGTGTTGACGTAAGCGCTCGCGCGCCCGCGACAAGCGTGACATCACCGTTCCAACGGGTATACCCAAAGTATTGCCAATTTCCTCGTATTTCATTTGCTCAACCGCGACCAAGAGCAATATCTCCCGATGCTCGACCGACAATGATCCGAGCGCACGCCGTAAATCCGCCAACTCCAATCCATCGGATTGCGTATCGCGTATCGCGACAGTGGGCGTCTCATCGGTCAATAACTCCAGATCCATGCGGCGACCGCGCATTTGATTGACGAACACGTTATGCATAATCGCAAATAGCCACGCCCGCAGGTCGCTGCCCGGCCGCCACAGGTGGTATTTGCTCCAGGCGCGCTCCAAGGTGTCCTGAATCAGATCGTCGGCAAGATAGCGATCATTGGCGAGCGTCCGTGCGTAGCGACGCAAGCGAGGTATGTGGGTAATGATCGGGTGCTCGTCCATGCTCGCGATGTTAGCCAAATTACCGCCGGATCACAGCGCCCGCCCTGCCCACGAACCAAACCCTCAGGGCATCACAGTGCTAACGGGCCGATATTCAACACTATTCCCTAATATTGTTTAGATCCCTCGGAAATAGGGATCGCACCAGGGTAGTTCCACGTAACCACACGTCGCAATTACGGGAATGCGTTGATCGCGGTAGATATTTGCACGGGTTAGTACGCGAGCCGCAACAAGGACTAACGCAACCCAGCGATGTAATCAGCGACTGCCTTGATCTCTGCATCGCTCATTTTTTCGGCGACACCGCGCATCATGCGGTTAGCATCGTTGCTGCGTTCACCGGCACGGAAGGCGCGCAGTTGCGCTTCGGTGTATTCGGCGTGTTGGCCCGCCAAACGAGGATATTGCGAAGGCATGCCCGCGCCCGTGGCACCGTGACAGGATGCACACGCTGCCAAGCCTTTTCCTACATCTCCGCCACGGAAAACTTTTCGTCCCAAAGCGGCCGAGTCGGCATTTTTCGCGCTGCCATCTTTGGGCTTTTGCGCTGCATAGAAAGCCGCAACGCTTTTTATATCATCGGCCGACAGGTTGGCGCTCATGCCCATCATCACCGGATTTTTGCGTGCTACATTGGCTTTGAAATTCTCCAATTGCTTGCCCAAATACTCGGGGAACTGGCCGGCAAGCTTGGGATTGATCGCGGCCGGGCTATTGCCGTCCGCCCCATGACAGGCCGCGCAAACCTTGGTCGCGATAGCTTGCCCCTTCTCGGTATCCTGTTTCGCCGCTTTGGACTGGGCCAGCGCAATCGAGGCACCGGCCGTCAAGGTAAAAATGGTCAATGCACGAAGCACGCATACGCTGAAATGTTGTTTTGAATACATGTATAGAAACCTGAGTTAAATGCCGACGGCGCTGGATTGGCCGCGTTTATTGGACATAGCCAGAAAATCAGTGGCTTGCAATGCTGATATTCTAGCAGGCTAGTGCCGGGAGGGCAGTGCTTGTCGGTCCTGGCATGGAATCCTTATAGCTTGGCCTATTACCCCATCTGGCCCATCACCTCTTCTGGTCCATCACCCCATGCCCTTGTTTCAAAATGCGACCTACGCCGCGAGTGTCGCGACCCTGGAAGACCCACTTCCCTATAGCGCCGGTGAAATTGCCTTCGCTGGGCGTTCCAACGCGGGCAAATCCAGCGCCATTAATACCCTGGCGACGCGGCGGCGCTTGGCGTTTGTCAGTAAATTGCCGGGGCGAACGCAGATGATCAATTTTTTCTCGCTCGGCGCAGAACGTTTTCTGGTGGATTTACCTGGCTATGGTTATGCCAGCGTCCCAGGGGCAATACGTTCGAAATGGGACGCGGTGCTGGGAAGTTACTTACAGAACCGAACGGAACTTCGCGGCATGGCCTTGATGATGGACATCCGCCATCCGCTCACCGAACTTGATCAACGCATGATCGAATTCATGCGCCCCACCGGCATCCCTATTCACGTGTTATTGACCAAGGCGGATAAGCTCGCCAGAACCGAGGCCGTGGCACGCCTTGCTTCCCTAAGGCATTCCTTGACCTCGTTGTCGCCCAACTATACGGCGCAACTTTTTTCCAGCCTAAAACGTTCCGGTATCGAAGAAGCGGAAAAAACCTTTGCCACTTGGCTTTCCATCCCAATCGAATCGGCCGTGCCTCAGGGGACGGCGATAGAAGCGGGCAAAGACCAGCCGGCCATGCAAAAGACGGCGAGAACGGTAAATAGCGCCACGACACTGAAAAGAAATCCCAAGGATTCAGGCCGTGTCAATCGGCGCAGCAGTGGCATTTGGAAACCAAAAAGTAAAAAGCCCCGGGCTAAAGGGGAGTAAAGCCCGGGGACGAAGCCTTGGCGCGATGGGAAAAACGGAGGGGATCCGCCTTTTCCGCAATGTCGGCGGCGATTTCATGTTGCGCGATTCTGCCGCCCGCAAGCCAAGGCACCCGCCATCGGGAGATATGGCGAGAGACGATTAAAACGCGTCTTTTAGATAGACTGTCGCGATGACAAAAGGTTCAGTGAAATTTCGCGTGTATCGGTGTGCCTCGAAGCCTTTGTGATCGATACACGTAAAGGCATTCAATACCCTGATTGCAAACAAGGACAGGTCATGAATATCTACGGCACTTTCCCCTCGGTGCGCATGCGGCGCATGCGACGCGACGAGTTTTCACGCCGCTTAATGCGTGAGCATGTACTTACATCCAACGATCTTATCTACCCAGTATTTGTAATCGACGGCATGCGTCGGACGCAGGCGGTTACCTCCATGCCCGGGGTGAGCCGCTACACCCTGGATAAGCTTTTTCCCGTAGCGGAACGTTGTCTGAAACTGGGTGTGCCGGTGATGGCCTTGTTTCCCGCCATCGATCCGGCGTTAAAGACCCCTGATGGCATTGAAGCCACCAATCCCGAAGGGTTGATCCCGCGCGTGGTGGCGGCCTTGAAAAAGCGTTTTCCTCAGCTCGGGGTCATGACCGACGTGGCACTCGACCCTTACACCAGCCATGGGCAAGACGGCGTTTTGGATGCAAGCGGCTACATACTTAATGACGAGACGCTTTCGCTGCTGGAGCGCCAGGCCTTAGCCCAAGCTGCCGCTGGCGTGGATATTGTTGCGCCCTCGGACATGATGGATGGCCGCATTGGTCGCATTCGCGCCGCGCTGGACGCGCGCGAGCATATCCACACCAAGATCATGGCCTACTCCGCCAAATACGCCTCCGCCTTCTACGGCCCGTTTCGCGATGCCGTGGGTTCGGCGAGCGCCTTGGGCAAAAGCAACAAATTCACCTATCAAATGGACCCAGCCAACAGCGATGAAGCCTTGTGGGAAGTGGGTCTAGACCTTCAAGAAGGCGCCGATATGGTGATGGTCAAGCCCGGTATGCCATACCTCGATATCCTGCGCCGCGTAAAAGAAGAATTCAAAGCGCCGACCTTTGTCTATCAAGTAAGCGGCGAATATTCGATGCTCAAAGCCGCCGCCGCCCGTGGTTGGCTCAATGAAGAGCTTGCCATGATGGAAGCGCTCCTGGCTTTCAAACGTGCCGGCGCCGATGGCATCCTCACTTATTTTGCGCTCGACGCCGCCGAGCGCTTGCAGAAGGGCTAAAACCTGCGGCAACGCGATAGAATCCCGCGCTTCGATAGCGATTTGACGAAGGAATACCCTTGAGCCACTACCAACATCACGTTTTTTTCTGCTGCAATCAACGCAACAATGGCGAGGCCTGCTGCAACGACCATGGCGCGCAAGAATTGCGCGATTACGCCAAAAGCAAGGTCAAAGCCATGGGCTTGTCGGGCGACGGCAAGACGCGCATCAATCAGGCCGGCTGTTTGGATCGCTGCGAACTCGGGCCCGTGATGGTGGTCTATCCCGAGGAGGTCTGGTACACCTACGTCGATAAATCGGACATCGACGAAATCCTCGAAGAGCATATCAAAAACGGCAGAGTGGTGGACCGCTTACGTCTATGAGCGGGGCGGTTGAGCGTGTGCTCATCCCCGGCGCGGCCGGGGAAATCGAAACGGTTCTGGATCTTCCGCCAAATGCGGCGCCACGCGGCGTGGCCTTGGTCGCCCATCCGCACCCGTTGTATGGCGGCGCGTTGGATAACAAGGTGGCGCAAACGCTGGCCTGGGCGTTTCGTGATCTCGGATACGTTGCCGTGCGGCCAAATTTTCGCGGCGTCGGGCAAAGCCAGGGCGAGCACGACAAAGGCATTGGCGAAACCGATGATCTGCAAAAAATCGCCGCGTGGGCGGCGCAACGTTTTGGCAATCGAAAAACGGTTTTGGCCGGATTCTCGTTTGGCTCTTATGTGCAGATACGGCTAGCGCAGCGCATCGAAGTCGAACGCATGGTGTTGGTAGGTACCGCGGTAGGGCGAGTCAGCGGCGACCGCGAATACGCCGCTGCAAACGTTCCCGAGGATACGATTCTGATTCATGGCGAACTCGACGAAACCGTCCCTCTGGTCAATGTGCTCGCCTGGGCCGCGCCACAAGATATTCCCGTTGTTGTCATTCCCGGCGCGGATCATTTTTTTCACCGCCGCCTGAACGTGATTCGCGGCATCGTCAAGCGCGCATGGCCGTCTTAGAGGTCGAGAACCTACGCAAAACCTACGGCAGCACTGAAGTTCTGCGCGGGGTGAGTTTTGCCATTGAACGTGGCGAATGTTATGGCCTGCTGGGCCCCAATGGCGCGGGCAAGACCACAACGCTGAAACTATGCCTTGGCCTCATCGAACCCGACTCGGGGCGATTGAGTTTGCGCGGCCTGCCGGTGCCGCAAGCAGCGCGCGAAGCGCGCGTGCGCGTCGGCGTCGTGCCGCAAATGGATAACCTCGATCCAGACTTTACGGTTGAGGAAAACCTTCTAGTCTATGGGCGTTACTTTGGTCTGCAAAAGGAAGCGGTTCGCGCGCGCATTCCGCAATTGTTGGAATTCGCCGGACTCTCCGGCCGCGCCGGTGCGCGCATCCAGGAATTATCCGGCGGCATGAAACGCCGCCTCACCCTGGCGCGAGCACTGGTCAATGACCCGGAAGTCATTTTTATGGATGAGCCCACTACGGGCCTTGACCCACAGGCGCGCCATCTCATCTGGGAGCGCATGAAACAACTGCTGGGTGAAGGCCGCACTATTTTGCTCACCACGCATTTCATGGATGAGGCCGAGCGACTGTGCACGCGCCTGGCCATCATGGATACCGGCAAAGTGATCGCGGAGGGCTCACCACGTCAATTGGTCGCCCAACATATCGAACCGCAGGTAGTAGAAGTGTACGGCGATGGCGTTCAAGACTGGACCAAGAATCACGCCGGGCAACTGGCGGATCGCATCGAACTCATTGGCGAAACCGCGTTTTGTTACTCGCGCGAACCGGGCCCCTTGCTCGCCACCCTGGAGGACGAGGGTTCGCTGCGTTATTTACATCGACACGCCAATCTCGAGGATGTGTTTCTCAAACTCACCGGCCGGGATTTGCGCGAATGAGTCGCTCTCGCTATGCGCTACCTACCCTTAGTCTTCGCTTCATTCCGGTGTGGCGAAGAAATTTGTTGGTGTGGCGCAAGCTCGCCATCCCCTCGATCCTGGGCAATTTCGCCGACCCGATGATCTACATGCTTGGCCTAGGTTACGGCCTGGGGAGTTTGGTGCCCGATGTCGGCGGCGTGTCCTATATCGCGTTTCTCGCCGCGGGTACGGTGTGCTTCTCCACCATGAATAGCGCCACCTTCGAAGCCCTGTACTCCGCGTTCTCGCGCATGCACGTGCAACGCACCTGGGAGGCCATCATGAACGCGCCCGTCACCTTGGACGATGTGGCCCTGGCGGAATTGATCTGGGCAGCCAGCAAAGCGTTTCTCTCCGGATTGGCGATTCTGGTGGTGGTGTGGGCTTTGGGGCTGACAACATCGCTATCTTCGTTATGGATACTCGCGGTGATTCCTTTAATCGGACTTGCCTTTGGGGCGCTTGCTTTAGCCATCACCGCCATGGCAAAGAGCTACGATTTTTTCATGTACTACTTCACCCTCGTCATCACGCCCATGGCGATGTTATGCGGTGTGTTCTATCCTATCACCCAGCTACCGGAGCCGTTACAGATATTCGCTTTATTTCTGCCGCTCACCCACGCCACCGCGCTGGTGCGGCCGTTGTTATTTGGCGAAGTCCCGGCCTCACCCGTGCTCAATGTGCTGGTGCTGCTTGCCTATGCATTAGTTGGCTTCTATGCTGCCGTGGTTTTATTTCGCCGCCGGTTTTTGAATTAGATTGCAACATTGGGCGAATAGTCATGCTGTGGATTAAAGCCTTTCACATCGTATTTGTAATCACTTGGTTCGCCGCTCTTTTCTATCTGCCGCGCTTATTCGTCTATCACGCCATGACCACTGATCACGAAGGTAGCGAGCGCTTCAAAGTGATGGAGAGAAAACTGTACCGCGGCATCATGACGCCCAGCGCCGTGCTGGCGGTTTTATCCGGGCTGTGGCTCTTCCTTGGATACGGTTTTTCGGGCGGCTGGCTTCATGCCAAGTTGGCCATCGTCGTGTTACTCATCGCCTACCATGTCTGGTGCGGCGTATTGCTTCACGATTTCGCCGCCGACCGCAACGCGAAAACGCATACCTGGTTTCGTTGGTTCAACGAAGTACCGGTAGTTTTTTTGCTCGCCATCGTGATCTTGGTGGTGGTCAAACCTTTTTAGCCGTCGCTGTCAAGACCCCGTTAAATTCCTGTCTCGGCCGTCGGTCGCGACCACCTGGCAATTTCACCAAAGCCCGTGCTAAGCTGCCGTATCGAGCAAATTTCGAACGGCTTCATTCATACACATCAGGCTGGCAATATGAACCGATCAGACAGCGTAGTACTGCGCCCGGCACGGCCCGGCGATGCGGAAATTATCGCGGGACTCTCCCGCGACCTGATTGAATCAGGCCTGGGTTGGTCATGGAGCCCAGAGCGTGTCACCCGCTCGATGAGCGAAAAAAACACTATTACCCTGGTTGCCGCGGAGCGCGGGCGTGTGGTGGCTTTTGCCATCGTTTTTTTTGGCGAAGAACATGCGCATTTGTCGCTGTTGGCAGTGCGCCCCTCGCATCAACGTCAAGGCATTGGCCGGCGTTTGATGGAATGGATTTTGAAATCCGCACGTGTCGCCGGCACCGCCAGCATTCACTTGGAATTGCGTTCGCGTAACCAGGCCGCGCGGCGCTTCTATCGCGCGCTCGGCTTCGTTGAAACCGCCTACGTGCCCGGTTATTACCGCGGCCGCGAAATGGCCCTGCGCATGACGCGCGAATTGCGCGATGCGCGTGCGCAATTGCCCGAATGGCGCATGCACAGTCCGAAATCCTCCTGAGCCTGCGCGCTACGAGAGCACACCTTGGCGCGCGGTTGTTTGCGCAGTTCTTCCTCTATCTCGCTCTGCTATTGCCTCACTTAGGCCTCGCCGCGGCACCACGATTGGAGCCCGGCGTTTCGCTGGAGTTGGCCCGATGGCGCACCCAACAATATCGAAATATCCAATACACATTGGACCTCGATCTCCAGGCGGGCGCAGCAAGGATCGAAGGACTTCTGGAGATTCGCTTCACCACCGCGAATAACCGAGACGATCTTGTCCTAGATTGGCGAGGTGACCGCGTTGAAGAGCGTATTCGTGAAATTTTTATCAACGGCTTGCCCGCTTTCGGCGTGCGCTTCGAGGCCGATCACCTGATTATCCCGGGCCCCCTACTCGAGCGTGGCGAGAATCGCGTCAACCTTCGCTTCCTCACACCCATCGGCGCGAGCGGCAACGCCATTACGCGCTATGTCGATCGCGAAGATAGCGCCGAATATCTCTATACCCTGTTCGTACCCTCGGATGCGAGCACGGTGTTCCCGTGCTTCGATCAGCCCGACCTGAAGGCGCGCTTCACCTTGAACGCCACTACGCCTAGCGATTGGAAGGTTATTTCCAACGCGCCACTGCGAAGTGCTCAAATCGAAGGCAGTAAATTGCAATGGCGCTTCGCCGCCACCGAACCCATCAGCAGCTATTTGTTTTCCTTCGCCGCAGGGCCGTTTGTCGAATTCAGTGAAACTGGCGCTGCCTCGCCCACGCGCCTATTTGCCCGGCGCTCTCAGGCTGAACGAACCGCGCGCGAAGCCCCCGGCCTACTCACCCTCAATCGCGCGGCCATGACCTGGTTTGCGAATTACTTCGCACATCCGTTTCCCTTCGCCAAATACGATTTGGTACTCATACCAGAGCTTGCCTATGGGGGTATGGAGCACGCGGGCGCCACGTTCCTGCGCGAAGAGTCGATCCTATTTCCGTTCGAACCCGGCGCCGCCGATCTGTTGCGCCGCGCGAGCCTTCTATTTCACGAGACCTCGCACCAATGGTTTGGCGACCTGGTCACCATGCGCTGGTTCGATGATTTGTGGTTGAAGGAAGGTTTCGCCAATTTTATGGCGGCCAAGGCCATGGAAGCCCTGCTCCCTGAGTTTCCCGCCTGGGTGGCGTTTCACGCGCAAAAAACCTCGGCCTATCGTACCGATGTCACACGCGGCACCACGCCTATCCATCAACCCATGAACAATCTGTCCGCCGCCAAATCAGCGTACGGGAACATCGTGTACGCCAAAGCACCCGCGGTGCTTCGCCAGGCGGAGTTCTACATTGGGGCGAATAAATTTCGCGATGGGGTGCGTGAGTTTCTCAAACGTCACGCCTATGGCGCCGCCAACTGGAGCGATCTGGTGCGCTCGCTTGAGCGAGCTTCGGGCGAGAAACTTGGCGTTTGGGCCAAGGCCTGGGTTGAGCACGCGGGCATGCCAAGCGTGCGCGTGACGCCGCGCCTGGATAAAGCCGGCAATGTTCGGGAGATAGAGATAGAACAACGCGCGGTGGGCGGCACCGACACGAAATTCATTTGGCCAATGAAATTGCGCTTACAGGTCATGGCCTCTGGCCGCGCAAAAATTCATGAAGTGCGATTGCAGGGAGCGCGCACTCGCGTCGCCACGCCCGGCGCCGGCAAATTCCAGTTCGCCATCGCCAATGTCGGTGATTTCGCTTACGGCATAGGAGGCGATGTAGAAGAGCAATGGCAGGCTCGGGGCGCCGCCTAACTCAGCAAACCAGCC
>JBJXEY010000233.1:0-15899 GCA_046153355.1 Burkholderiales bacterium | reverse complement strand
CAATCGCGAGCCTTCGGTGCGCGCGAGTTTCAATGCTTCCTTGATGCCCGCGTTGGAGGTGGCGCTGCCGTCGATAGGCACCAGAATGCGTTTATAGCTCATGGGATATTCCTTTCGTTGATTAAGCAACGAATTGAGTCTAGCGTCGCCAATCAACGGGACTTTGCGCCAGGTCAAATCGGCGAAATGTTCGCGCCGATTGTTGCATTTATAAGAGCGATTCGAACGCCGGCGAAAATCGCGTGCTACATTGCGTGAGGAATTTTGAATATTCATCTCCCGGCTAACGGAGCCACGCTCATGAATGCAGTGCACCTGAATCACGCCACCTCGTGGAAACCCAGTATCCACGCGCCTTTCCGGGCATTTCTCCTCTTCACATTGGCATGCGCATGTGCCGTGAGTCACGCGCAATGGCCGCCCAACAAGCCGGTGCGCGTGATCTTTCCGGCAACTGCAGGTTCGCTGTTGGACACGGTGCTGCGCAACGTCACGCAGGCCGTCGGCGAATCCACTGGCCAATCGATGATTGTGGAGAACCGCGCTGGTGCAAGTGCGACCATCGGTATGTCGGCTTGCGCCAAGTCGCCGCCCGATGGCACGACGGTATGTACGGGTATCCCAGATGCCTTTCTTTACAACCCATTGCTCTTCACCAATCTGCCTTACGACCCAGACAGCGACTTCATTCCCGTGACCAACATGACCTTTGCGCCTGGCTTGATCGTGGCGCATCCCAGCGCGCCGTTCAAATCAATGAAAGAACTTATCGCCTTCGCGAAGAGCAATCCCGGCAAGCTCAATTGGGGCACGTGGGGCGCGGCGACGATTCCTGAGATCTACATGAACTGGATCGCGCATCATGCGGGTACGAAGATCACGGGCATTCCCTACAAAGGCGGCGGGCAGGCGTGGCCGGCGATGGTGGCGGGCGAGACGCATGTGACGTTCATCGGGCTCGCTTTCGCGCAGCCGCAGATCAAGGCGGGCAAGGCCATCGCGTTGTCGGTGACCGCGGCGCGACGCTCCAAGGAGTTTCCTGAAATTCCCGCGCTATCCGAAGACGTGCCCGATACCGGCCTGGGCGATGTGTGGTTTGGCGTGTTCATGCCGGCGAAAACGCCGCAGCCCATTGTCGGCGCCGTGCATCGCGAATTCATCAAGGCGCTGCAATCGCAAAAGGTTCAGGCGTTTCTCGCGCAGCAGGGCATGCCTGTCGTCGGCAACTCGCGAGAGGAGTTCGCCGATTTCATCAAACGCGAACGCGCGAGCGCGGCGAACGTATTCAAAACGTTGGGCTTGAAAGCTACAGCAGGGTCCTTTTAGCTCTTAGCCGACCGCTATCAATCCAGCTTGATGTTGGAGGCCTTGGCGACTTTGGTCCAGCGATCAATTTCATTGCGGATCATGGCGTCGAATTCCTCGGGTGAGTTGCCCACCACTTCCAGGCCGAACTCCTCCAGCCGCTTGGCAATGTCGGGCATTTTCAACACGGTGATGAAATCGGCATTGAGCTTTCTGACGATGTCGCGCGGTGTGGCGCGTGGCACCACGATGCCGTTGATGCTGAGGGCGCTGAAACCGGGCAGGGTCGCCGCCACTGGCGCGATGCCGGGCGCGGAAGGATCGGGTTTAGGGCTGGTGACCGCGATGCCCTTGACCTTGCCAGCCTGCACGTGACGATACATACCGAATACCGGATCGAGAAAAAGATCAATACGGCCAGCCATCAACTCAGGGTAGGCCTGGGCGCCGCCCTTGAAGGGCACATGCAAGAGATCCACCCCCGCCATGTTTTTCAAGAGTTCGCCCGCCAGGTGCATGGAACTGCCCGCGCCGGGGGTGCCGTACGTGAGTTTGCCGGGGTATTTCTTCGCTAGTGCGATCACTTCCGCCAGATTGTTGGCCGCAAGGGTAGGCGAACTCGCGATCAGTATCGAAGACACCCCGGTCAGTGTTACGCCGGCCAGATCTTTCACCGTGTCGTAGGGCATCTTGGGTTGCAGCGCCGGGAGGATAACCAACGGCGTGACTGCCATGCACAGCGTGTGGCCATCGGGCGCCGATTTCGCGGTGAAATCCATGCCGATTAGCGTGCCCCCGCCCGCCTTGTATTCGACGATGACGTTCTGTTTCCAAATCTCCTGCAGCTTCGCCGCGTACAAACGCGCTTGAATATCGATGGAGCCGCCCGGCGGATTGGGCACGACGAGTGTGACCTGTTTGCTGGGGAAACCTTGCGCGGCGCACAGGGTGGACACCGACGCGAGCAGAGCCGCTGCAATCCACGCGCCACCACGATGAAGAAACGCATTGACCGGCTGAAGAAACGCATTGACCGGTAACTTAATATTGCAAATGTGCATGGCTAACTCCTGGTTGACCTATTGTTACGATGGTAGCGGAATTTCCACAGCTTTTTCGCCGGCTCGCAGAGCGCCGACTGATGTGCTGGCCGCGCCATGGTCCGTGCCTTGCGCTTATTTATCGCGCGCCATGATGATGGCTCCCGACAACTCCTCGATACGGTCGACATCGATCAGCACGGCTACCCCCTTCTTTTCCGGATCGCGTTCCTGCTCGAAGGGAATGGTTAGCTCCCACGCACGGTCGCGCTCAGCACCGCTATCAACGATGCGTGCCGAGCCGTAAAAGCGCATGGCCGCAGAGCGATAGGGGATCTCTGCGGTTTTGGCGGCGTTGCGGTAATACACCACTACGCGGGGATTTTCGCTGATGGCAGCCGCCGCCGAGCGGAAGCTTCGTTCCCAAAAGCTGAGTGTGTGCGCATCGAACACGGCGAGGCTTCCCTTCGGGCTGATTTGCGGATGTCCGTCTTTGGAGGCGGTACCGACCAGACAGGGCACGCCATCGTCGGCCGCGCTCGCCAGAAGATCGCGCATCAGCGGTGTCATTTCAATCATGATTTCTCCATATCTATGTTCTTTAATTTGTCTGGAATGTAGACGATCAATCCAGCCGCACGGCGATGTCTTTCAACTTCTCCTGATACTTGGCACGATCGGCTTTCATATATTCCGTGAATTTTTCCGGCGGGAGATTCAGCAATTCGAGTCCGACACTGACAATGAATTTATTCAGAAATTCTGGATTCGAGATGATGCCGCTCACGTTTGCGGAGACACGGTCGACGATGTTTCGCGGTGTACCCGCCGGCACGAACCAGCCAAACCAGCTGCGCGCATCCCAGCCGGGTTGTCCCGACTCGGCGATCGTCGGCACCGCCGGCAGTAGCGCCGAGCGGCGCCCGGCGCCATAGACAATGGCTTTGAGGCGCTCCTGCCGAAGGTGATTCAACACCGGCGCCACCCCAACCAGGGCGAACTGAATCTGTCCGCCTAGCAGAGCGGGCAACAATTCGGAACCGCCTTTGTAGGGTACGTGGGTGAACTTCACGCCGGCGTGGTTGCCAAGGGCCTCGGTCTCCAGATGGTTGGAACTTCCCAGCCCGTAGCTTGCATAGTTGATCTGGCCCGGTTTGCCGCGCGCGAGCGCGAACAGTTCCTGCAGTGTATTGGGGGCAAATTGCGTATTGGCCACCACGATGAAGGCCGCCTCCGCGAGACCGATTACCGGTGCGAAGTCCCTGGCCATGTCGTAGTTGAGCTTGCGGTAGAGGATGGGGTTGATGTTCACGGGGGCGGAATCCACCATGAGAATGGTGTAGCCGTCGGGTGCGGCTTTGGCTACGGATTCGACGGCGATAATGCCATTGGCGCCAGGGCGGCTCTCGACGAGGGCTGTCTGCCCCCAGGACTTGGCGAGTTCCTGTGCTATCGCTCGCGCGAACGTGTCCTGCAGACCGCCCGCGGCGACCGGCACGATGATGCGCACCGGCTTTGCCGGATAGGCTGGCGTCGCCGTACCCGCGGCCTGTGCCGCACCTGCGGGCGCCTGGGCCATGGCAGCCTCGCTCAACTGCAACAGCGCCAGTATCAGAATCGGTAGCGCGCCCGCCATCTTCACGGTGCGCTTCAAGCGTAGGCTAGTCGTCATAGCACCACCTCCTCATCCACATGAATTCTGCTGCGCTTGGTGTTATCGGTGAATTCACTGATTTTCGCGCGCAGAAATCCGGTGTACTCCGGGTTGCTGCTGAATTCGCGATAGGCCTCTGCGCTCTCGAACCATTCCTCGACAACACCATCGAAGGGCGGTTCGCCCTTTGCGTATTCCTCGGGCAGGGCGTAGTTCTGCACGTATTTTTTCAGGTACTTGCTAGTGAGCGGGTGCTGTTTGACACGCTCGCCATGCGCCTGCCATGCCTCGCGAAATTGCGTGGGGGTGAGGCTCGGGTGCCGCTTGAGTCCAACAATAATTTTGAACATTACGCGGCTTCTTTTCCGTTAATGAGCGGCGCTTCACGCGCGGCCTTCTCGTACAGATCCTCGATTTGGTCGTTGATGGGGCTGTTGTGCAGTCCAAGCGCGCCGGTCGCCGAGCCGCGCCGGTAGCTGAATGCCTTGCGATCGCCGAATACGCCGCGGTCGTAAAAATTTTTGGAATGCGGTAACTCAAGGCGCTTGTTGTTCGCCGGGTCGCGATACAGGTTGATCGGCTCACCGCCCTCTTGCACCTTAAGAATCTGCTCTTTCAAGAAGCGGCGGAACTGCACCACGCCGACGTCGGTCGTGCCAAGCACTTCCTTGGAGCGATCCAGTACCGGCCCTTGAGCGATCATGATCATCAAATCCTGCCCAACGATGTCATCGTCGATCCAGTTTCCCTTTTCGTCCTTGAGGGGAATCGGAAACCACGGTACCTCCTCCTGCTTGGGCGTCTTGACCCACTCGGGAAAGCGGTAGGCGCGATGTCCGAGGTACAAGGTATGCGTGTCATCGACGGGAACCTGAAAGGTGCTGGTGCAGGTGCCACCGCCATTCACTGTGGTGAGATTAGGAAAAACCTTGCCATGCCCGACGTTGAACATATCAGCGCTTTTGCTGTCGCCCTCGAGGATCACCCGCCGGATGAAGCCGTAGCCGGTGGGGTCGTAACGGATCTCCTGGTGTTTGCGCGTCATCGGCGCGACATTGATCTCGTACTTGGGGTCGGTTGGATTGCCGCGTTTATCCAGCGCATGCTTGAAGTATTGACCATGCAGGAGTTCGGCATGCACCGCGTCGTAACTGTTTTCGATGCCTTGTAGCCAATTGAACGGGGCGATCACGTAACCGGCCTGTCGCAACATGCCGTCATCGACCAGAAAGTCCCAACGCGGCAAGAGCGGCGCGGGCAACGGGCCCATGTAGGCGAAGATCAGCCCGCCGATCTCTTCGGCGAGGTAGTTCTTTATTTTTACGCGCTCTTTGAGGCGGCTGTCCGCGGGCTCGCCCGGCTGCTCGATACATTGCCCGGTCGTGTCGAAGGTCCAGCCGTGATAAGCACACTTCAATCCATGATCGACCACGTACCCGGTTGAGAGATCGACCCGGCGATGCGCGCATAGCGGTTCGAGCAGCCCAAGCTTGCCGTTAGCGCCACGAAAGAGAACTAAATCTTCTCCCATGAGCCGCACTGACATTACTTGTTTGCGTTTCACTGCCGAGCTTCCCATGATTGGGTGCCAGTAGCGGCGCAGCAACTCGCCGCCGGGCGTGCCGGGGCCGACTTGGGTGAGCAGTTGGTTTTCTTCGAGTGTCATGTTAATTGTCTCCGTTCATTTCGCTGCATTCATTTTGCTGCTTTATTCAGCCGTGGTGATGCCCATGCGTTTCACCGCCTCGCTCCACTCGCGCATCTGCTGCTCCTGCAGGGCGCGTGTTTTCTCCGGCGTATATCCCAGCAAAGGCGTGATGCCGAATTTGGCGAGTTCCTTGGCGAACTCCGCATCCGCCAGAATTTTCGCCACCGCACCATACAGGCGATCCACAAGGGGCTTCGACATACGTCCAGGCGCATGCACCGAGTTCCAAAGCGTCCAGTCGATATCAAGCGGCATGCCGACCTCGGCGAAGGTGGGGCAGTCGGGCGCGTCGGGAAGTCGCTTCTCGGTCAAGGAGGCGAGGCAATTTAACTTGTTGCCCAGTCGTTTTAACGTCGTCACGGTATCGAAGCGGTAAGTGATCTGGCCGGAGAGAAAGTCGGCTTCGCTGTTGGTGGCCCCCTTGTAATGCACCGCGATAGTGTTGGCGGCATTTGAGCGGGTGGCCACCCAGGCATTCATGATGTGCCCCGGTGTACCAGCGCCTTGCGTACCGTAGGCCTTTTTCTGCGCCTTATCCTGTAATAGAGATACGAACTGCTTGAAGGACGTGATGCCGCTGGCTGCGGAAACCACCAACAGGGAATCAACCTTGGTTGCTGCGGTGACCGCCGTGAGATCGCGCAACGGGTCGAAATTCGGGTCCTGTTTAAACACCGCAGGCAGAACCACCTGCGAACTGTTCGCCCAAAGCAGCGTATGCCCATCGGGCTGCGCACCCGCCACGGCAAGTGTGGCGACGTGTCCACCTGCGCCGGCGCGGTTTTCGACAATCACCGGTTGACCGAGCGACGCGCCCAGTCTTTGCGCCAGCACTCGCGCGCTGATGTCCGTCGAACCGCCGGGCGGAAAGCCCACCACCAGGCGGATCGGGCGGTTGGGGAAACTATCTTGGGCATTTGCGCTCGCCGCGCACAAGAAAATGATGCTGACCAGCCTTACCAACAACTTATTCATTGAACCCTCCTTGAGACCGGCTATTGAGCCACAACTGGAATAGGTTGTCACAAGGAAAGCAGTTCGTCCCGCGCAGCGGGCACAGTGGGGGTGAAGTCTTGCGGCGCGTTAGCGAGAGGGAATACCGCGTTCCTGACTTCAACGCAGATCTCGCGAACGATGAACGAGACCGATCCACCTTGCGGTGGATCTATACAGCTATTTTTGCGCGCCGGATTAGTGCCCCGCCATCTCCGCTTTAGCCGAACCAGGAGCCTGCGCGTCTATCCAGTGAAAGTATTTGATGTATTGCTTGACCTCGGCATCCGACAGGTTTTGATTGGGCATCGGCACATTGTTGTATTCCTTCAACATGGCTTTGGCCACGGGGTCGGACTCGAGCATTTTCTCAGGCGCCTTCATCCAGCGGGTCAACCATTCATCCGTGCGACGCTTGGTGACGCCGGCCACGTCGGGCCCAAGCTTTTTACCCTGGCCTACCGAGTGGCATGCGAGGCATTTGCTCTCGAATGCCAACTTGCCTTGCACTGTATCCGGGTCGGTGGGGGTGCCGGAGGTGGCCGGCATGTTGTGGTGCTCCAGATCCGCGGGCGATGTCTTTGCCTCGGTTGAAATCAATCCGATGGCCCCTTGTGAAGCGTTGGCGAAATGGTGATCTACCATGATGTAGGAACCGGCTTCGGGAATGACGAATTCGACGATGGCGCTGTTCGATGAACCCAATAACACCGTTTGCATGCCGCGAAATTGGTTGTCTGGATTGCCCTCGAACCAGACGCGATCAAAGATGGTCCCCACCACGTGAAAACTCGAAGTCTTGCTTGGGCCGACGTTGAGAACGAAAAGACGCACGCGTTCGCCTACCTTCGCGGGCAAGGGGCTGCGTACCAGGCCGTTATGCACGCCGTTGAACACCGTGTGGGTGGGGGTGGCGGCGCGCAGTTTCTCGGCATCCAGCACGTACAGTGGCGCGCCATCGATTTTGGTTTTTCCGGGATCGGGCTTGGCGTAGAACTCGCTTTGGATCACAACATATTCGCGATCCGCCTTGGTGGGAAAGCCGCCGCGCGGCTCGACGATCACCGCGCCGTACATGCCCGAGGCGATGTGTTCCAGGATCATCGGCGTGCCGCAGTGATACATGAAAATGCCCGGGTAATTGAGGGTGAATTCGAAGGTGATGGTTTGTCCGGGTGCGATGGAACGGTATTTATCCTGGGGTGAAACCATCGCGGCGTGAAAATCCATCGAGTGCATCATCGGCGCCGCCACCATGCGCAATGCCGGCACCGCTTCGTCGCTGCGATTGGTCATGACAAAACGAATTTTGTCGCCGACACGCGCGCGCACCGTTGGGCCTGGTACCTGATCGCCAAAGGTCCAGGCGCCGTATTTCACCCCCGGTGCGATCTCGATCACCTTGTGCGTGGTGTCCAGACGCACTTCCTTCACTTGCGCCGAGTCCAAGGGTTTCAACTGCGCGCCCATGCTCAGCGAAGCGCCCGTAGCGTAGGCGCCCTTGCCGCGTTCGCCGCCGACCTTAGCCGCCGGCGATTTGAACTCCATCTTGCGAACATCGTAGGGATCGGATGGCTTGCCGCCGTCGCAGGCGTTAAGAAGCAGCGCGACGGGAACGAGGACGAAAAGCGCGCGATGGATTGGTAGCGTCATGATGGGGCTCCTTGTGCGATGACGCGTCGAATCTAAGGGTACGAAGATCAAATTGAATTGATTTTGATCAATAAATTCGGCAATGCCCGCCCTTATGCGCACATTTGATCTATATCAACTCGGCGCCGCGCCGAAGCTCTACATTGAAACCGTTCATGGCATGCGACAAATCCCGCAGGCAAGTAGCAAGCGAATCGGGAAACCGTTTCGCGACTCGCGGTCTCCCCCCAGATGCCGCGATGGATGAGGACCTCCCTCAAACCGTGCCGGTTTTCATGAACGCCCGGCACGGTGTCCTCACCCCCACCCGCGTGATCATTCCGCGGGTTTTTTTATGCTGCATTGACGATGGTCAATGTGTCGGCGCCTTTAGCCGATAAATTAATGCCGTTGCCGTTATTGGAAGACGGACGCCGACAGAAGAGGGATAGCGATATGGAATACAAAACCATTGTGGTTCATTTGGATGCCCATCCCAGGCGCGCGGCGCGGCTGGAGATCGCGATGCGTCTCGCGGCGCGTACCGCGAGCCATTTAGTGGGCTTGTTCGCGATCAATGCCTGGCCCATGCCGCGTTACGTCGAAGCCAATTGGAGCGGCGCGCTCACCGAGGCGACCGAACAACAATACGCGCTGCTGCGCACTCAGACGCAACAGGAATTCGAGCAGGCAGCGGCGCGGTATCCCGATGTCCGCGGCGAATGGCGCGAGGATGGAAGCGGCGCCTTGGGTGCGGTGTCCTTGAGCGCGCGTTACGCCGACCTGGCGATCATAGGTCAACACGATCCCAATGCGGAATTCGACAGCCGGGTGGGCGCGCAGTTTGCCCAGGATCTGGTGTTGCTGGTGTCACGGCCCTTGCTGATGGTGCCATATGCCGGGCGCTTCGATACCTTGGGCGAACGTGTCTTGCTTGCCTGGGATGGCTCGCCGCAGGCAATGCGCGCCGCCACGGACGCCTTGCCATTGCTCGCGCGCTCAAAAGAGGTGTCGGTGGTGGTGTTCGATATAGAGAAGCACAGGCATGCGCATGGCGAAGTGCCGGGCGCCGATCTATCGCTTTTTCTCGCGCGTCATGGGGTGAATGCCAGTGTCTCCCAACAACGCAGTATCGATGGCGATGTAGGCGCCGCGATCTTGTCGCGCACCGCCGATTGGGGCGCGGATCTCATTGTCATGGGCGCCTACGGCCATTCGCGCGCCAAGGAGCATCTACTGGGTGGTGCGACACGAACGCTGTTTGATTCGATGACGGTGCCGGTGCTGATGAGTCATTAATTTCAAGGGAAGCGAATCATGACAAGAAAAATGTTCGAAGTGACCAGATTGCGTTTTGTACTACCTGTCATGTTGGCGCTGGCAGGGCCGGTCGCGTGGGCGCAAAGCAGCGCCGATGCGGCGAGAAGTCTTGCCGAGAGCAAACGCTGTCTTGTCTGCCACAAGATGGAGGAGAAATCCATGGGGCCGTCGGTTCGCGATATCGCCGCCAAGTACAAAGGCGCTGCTGGGGCTCAGGCGGCGGTCATGGCAAGAATGCGCGGTGGCTCGAAGGGCATCTGGGGCAATGTACCCATGGCGCCGGTGAATAAGGATATTTCGGAGGAGGATCTCAAGACCATGGTTGCGTGGATGTTATCGCCAGGGCCGAAGTAATCGGCCTTGACGCCGATTGCGTTTAGCCCACCAGCGTGTCGATCGTCCCGCGTCGCTCGCGAACCGCCGCGGGAATTTTCGCAAACCACAACTGATACATGGCGATAACCCACATGGCGGTGAAACTTGCCGCCATCAACGCGCCCGCCGCCATCGTGAGATAGGCAAATGGATGGAACAACTTCACCAGATACCATGAACTGACATCGGTGGCGATGCAGGCAAAGGGTAGGGCCATGAGGGTGCACTTCAACCACACCGGCCTCACGTAGGCGTGGGCGAAGATGAGTCCCATCAAAAAGAAAATGAAGGTCACGCCAAATAGATGAATATGCGATACGCGCACCAGGGTGAAAATATTGGCGCCGGTATCGCGATCGAGGATCTTCTTCATGCTCTCGTAGGTAGATAGATTGGTCAGGTGCGGATTGCTTTTGCCGTCGTGGCAGGCAATGCAGCGCGTCTCCATCAGTGGTTTGATGGTCTTCGCGTGTTCGACCGGGTCCGCGCCCTTGCGCACCCAGGCGATGATGCTGTCGCGTTCCTCCGCGGGCAGCATCTCGGACATGCCGCTGGCCAACGCCGTCTCCAGCCGCGACCCTTTGCCGCTTCCCGAATAGGCGACCACTAGATCGTCATAGGAAAGCGAACGCGGATTGCCATCCTTGCCGGCGTAGGTGTGGAATAAGTAGATGCCTGCGAACAAATAGGCCATGCCCAGAATCATCATGGTCGCGGTATATAGCACCCGCATGCTATAGGGCAGCTCCGAATAGTGAAGAAAATGGCGGTGAAGCGGCGGTTCGGTTGTCATGGAGATTTTCCCGATCAACGCGTTGGGCGCGTTTTGTTCTTCATGTCGATCTCGACTTTGCCACTCGCGGCCAAACTCTCCAGCGAGTCGTACAGCAATTGCGCCACGTAGACGCCATTGTGATAGGCGGCGCCGGGGTCGCGTAGCGCGAAGCTGTAGTTGTAGATCGCTTGCGAGAGGCGCGGCGTATAGGCCTTGTAGTTGTTGTTGGGCCGGAACTCTTCCGCATCGACACGGCCATTGCCGTTGAGATCGGTGTGCCAGTAGGGAAATCCATCCGACGTGAAGGCAATGGCCGAGCCGCCGACCGAGCGGGCGTATTGTTGGATGGCGGCGTACAAATCAAGTTTCATATTGTCGATTTCCCGCGGTATGCCCTCGACACGCCCGTTGCCATCCCAGTCGGCCACCGAACTCATGCGAATGCGCCGGGTATCGGCAAGCGTTTTCACGCCATCGTGGCAGGTGCCGCATTTCGCGACATGCACTTCGCCCGAGTGCGGGTCATGGCAGTTGGTACAGGCGTTCATGCCCTCGACGTGACCAAAGCGCCCAGCATAGGTTTTGCCCGTGTATTCGTAGCCGACCTTGGCCTGGGTGCCAAATACCGTCGCCCCCGCAGGGAAATAATGCACGTGCACGAAATTCAATTTTGGATTGACCGTGTCTAGAGGTTGCCCGGAGATCGCCTTGTTGAGGCTGACGGTGGATTCGCGCCCCTGGTGGCAGGTCATGCACAAATTCGAATTGTTATTGCCGCTATCCACGGTCAAGCCGCTGGCAAACGTCACCTTATCGACCTTGTGGCGATCGTAAGTCAGCATGTCGGCATGGCAGTTGGTGCAGGCATAGCCATTCTTGACGTGTGGAGCCGGCGCGGTTTTTCCGGTGCGAAGGTACTCGGGCACGCCGACGGCCGAATGGCAACGCGCGCACACGCCGGGTATCTCCTTTTCCTTATCCCAATAATGAAAAGCTTTGCCGTCGCGGTTGAAATGCCCCACGCCCAGCTCGATGCGGGCCAGGGGTTCGCGCTGGGGTTCGGAAGTGCTCAATTGCGTGGCGCAAGCTACCGCGAGCAATACGACGACCGAAACGAGCAAGGCAATGCGCCGGGTCTTGTGCTTTTCCATGTCTGCCTCCGTGGTTCGTGCGTAGGGTGCCAGCGATAACCACAAGCGAATTGATTTAGATCAATTTCACCTTGACTCAGCGCGGCTTGTATTCGAACTTCGCCTCGGTTGTCCCGCTTGCGCCGGGGCGCTGGATCTGCGCGGTGATGGTGTAAGCATTGTTGCCCAGCATGCGGAAATAGCTCCCAAAGCTGATGGTGTTGTTGGCCGAAATCATTTCAAGCGCCTTGGTCTCTCCGCTTATCGGATCGGCGACCCGCAGCGTGACTTTCGCATCGGTGACGGCGGACTTGGTCTTGGCGTCGAACAGTGAAATATTCACGTGGTAATAACCTTGGCCGCTTGGGACTTTGCCTTGCCGTTGCGCGGCGGGGATTGCCTCCACCGGTCGTATGCCCAGATAGATATCGGTATCGGCGATCAGCTTGTGATAGGGGTCGGGCGCCGCCGATTGGCGCGAAGCGATCGGCGCCGGATTAATCCCGTAATTGAACATATAGACGATGGCGCTGCGAATCTCCACATCGCTCAAGTCGGCGACCCCGCCGCGCGCCGGCATGGGGCCGTGGCCATTTATCGCGGACTTCACCAAGTTATCCAATCCTTTGCTCAAGCGCGGTACCCACTTGGCGCGATCACCGATTTTGGGCGCTCCATTGGCGCCGTCCTGGTGACACTTCGAACATTGCGTTTGCACAATACGCTCACCGCCGCGGATGACCGCCGGGGTGGCGCCGCCCATCGGTTCGACCCACCGCCCACCCGATTGGTTAACCATGTAAATAATCGCCCGCTCGATATCGAGGTCGCTCAACGCCTTGTCGCCGCCGTGAGCGGGCATGCTGCGAATGCCTCTCAAGGCATTCTCCGTGAGCGCGGTAAGTCCTTGGGAAGCGCGCTTCGACCAAGCCTTTTCGTCGCCTATCCTTGGCGCGCTGCTCGCGCCTTTGGCGTGGCAGGCGGCGCACGCTTTATCGACCACTTCCTTGCCGGATTGTTCGCGGCGCTGGGCGCTCGCCGATCCGCTGGCCGCCAAGACGGCGAGCACGCAAGCCGTCGCGGCCAATCGCGTCCCTGGGCCATCGAAAAAGAGAGCGCGCCAATCGATAATCGAGAAATTGCCCATGAAATCCCTCCTGGTTGGACTCGGATCGGCGGTTCGTTTTTCGCGGAAATGCGTGATGCAAATACCCGCTTTCGCCGCGATCACAAACCTTCCGCCTGTCAAGCTACCGCGTAATTTGCCCCGGCGAATTGACCTGAATCAACAGGTGGCGCCGACACCCTCGCAAAATGCGACATGCCCTATGCACACCTGCCCCTACCTTCAGACGGCGTTCCTAGGCGGGGTGCCCTCCCCGGCGGGGCCAATCCCAATTCGCCCGCCTTGCAAGTGTTGCTCGGCGGCGTCATGTCGATTCTGCCACTGGCGCTGGACAGTACCTTGCCCGCGTTGCCCGCCATTCAGGAAAGTTTCTTGGCGTCCGCGACCGAGGTGCAGGCCACCGTCAGCGCCTATTTGGTCGGGGTCGCCACGAGTCAGTTGTTATATGGCCCCTTGGCGGACCGCTTCGGCCGGCGCCCGGTGCTCATTTGCGCGTTGGGCGCATATGTGGCGGCGGCGGTGTTGTCGGCCTTGGCGGCGACGCTTGCCTATTCGCTGTCGACATTTGTCGTGCTTCGTTTCGTGCAGGGCGCGGCGGCCGTGTGCGGCCCGGTGCTCGCCCGCACAATTGTGCGCGACCTGGCGGCGGACGAACTCGCCGCGCGCCTGCTCGCGCGCATCACGCTTGCATTCGCGGTGGCCACCATAATCGGTCCGCTCCTGGGGGGAGCGCTGGTGACGGTCGCGGGCTGGGCATCGATATTCTGGATGCTCGCCGCCTGGGGGGCGTTGTTATTCGCCGGTGTGGCCTGGCGACTGCCCGAGACCGCGCCCGAGGAGCGACAGGCAATAGCCCCTGCGCGAGTCGCGGCCAATTTCGCGCTATTGCTGTCGCAACGCGCGTTCCTCGCGCCGACGGTGCTCGCGCTTGCCTCGCAACTGGGCGTGTTCGTTTTTGTGACCAATTCGGCGCTGGTGCTGGTACCGGTCTTAGGCTATACGCCTGCCCAGTACGCCTTATTGTTCGCCCTGGTCATGCTCGGCCACATCGCGGGCGTTCAAATCGCCAATCGGCTGGTACTGCGCCACGGCATCGTGGCGATGCTGCACGCGGGTGCCCAATTCGCCGGCGTGGGCGGCGCGCTGCTGGCGCTATTGGGCCTATTCGAGGTTCGCAGCGGCGCGTGGCTCGCCCCGGCGATGGCGCTGGTGATGTTGGGCAACGGATTGATCATGCCCAATGCCACTGCCGCGGCGATGTCGCGGTTTCCCTTGATCGCCGGCGCGGCCGCGTCGCTGCAGGCCATGGCCTATCAAGTCGGTGGCGCGGTAGTGGGCTTGCTGGTGTCTTTGCTGTTCGATGGCACACCCAGGCCCTTGTTTTTCGCCGTTGCGCTGTGCAGCCTGGCCGCGTTGGCGCTGGAGCGTTGGTTGTTCCGTTCCAACGCCAAGGTTTGACATGGCGCAATTGACGCGGGCAATTTGTGCGTCACATTCCATCTCATGACACCTCCCAGCGAACCAGGCGCGACCGAACGACTCGACATGGCTTGGCCGGAAATCCCGGCCTATCTCGAGAAAACTTATTGGTGGGCCTATATCCATCCCAGCGCGGTGGCCTTGTTCGAGCGTCAATGGCTGGTCAATCTGATTCTTTGGGGAAACTTCGCGCGCCTGCGCGACGAGGCGCTAGATGCCTTGGGGCAGAGGCTTTCCGGGCGCACGTTGCAGATTGCCTGCGTATACGGCGATTTCACCACCCGTCTGGCGCGGCGTATCGATAAAGCGGGATCGCTCGATGTGGTCGATGTGCTGCCTATCCAACTGGTGAATTTGCAGAGCAAGCTTCCCCCCGGCGCGCCGGTACGCGCGGTGCAGTGCGATGCCACCGACCTGCGCTTTGATGACGCGGTCTACGACCAGGCGGTACTGTTTTTTCTCCTGCACGAGCAACCCGAGGCGGTCAGGGAAAAGACGCTTGCCGAGGCGTTGCGTGTACTCAAGCCCGGCGGCAGGTTGGTGATCGTTGATTACCATCGTCCGGGTTGGTGGCATCCGTTGCGCTATTTGTTTCGACCGGTGCTTGGGTGGCTAGAGCCGTTTGCCTTGGATCTGTGGCGCGCCGACATCGCAAGCTGGTTCCCGCGAGGATTCAAGCCTGCCGCTATCAGCAAGGAAACTTCGTTTGGCGGGCTGTACCAAAAAATCGTGGTCACCGTTTAAGCCGTTGCTTGTTACAAAGGAGGTCAATCCAGAAGCGGGCCGCAAAAAGCGAGCTTTCCAATTCGGACGCGACCGGAAAGACTGGGTAGTCTGGTCAAGTGAAATATCGCGAATCGGCGTGAGGTCAATGTAGGGTTCGATAAATCTAGATAAATAGCATTTAAATTGCATTTGTTACAAAAATCATGTAAATAACGCACTCTAATTACATTAGATGCCTAAACATGTTAATCGAATTCCGTGTCTCCAATTTCCGCTCGTTCAGGGAAACGCAAATTCTCAGGATGACCGCGAGCGCGGCAACCGAATGGCATTCGACGCATACCTTCGAGTCCGGGCAGTCGGCGTTTCCGCGAGTGCTGCGTTCGTCCGTTATCTATGGGCCCAACGCCGCGGGTAAGTCCAACTTGCTTCTTGCCCTACAGTTCGTTCAGGCATTCATTCTCGGATCTGCGGGCTCGCAAGAAGGCACGCGAATTCTTGTCAAGCCATTCCTTTTCGATAGACGATCACTTGGAGGCGAGAGTGAATTTGAAGTGATGCTGGTCGACAACGGCGTTCGCCATCAATATGGATTTTGCGTTGTCGCAGAGCGGGTTCAACGCGAGTGGTTAATCG
>JBJXEY010000223.1:0-3360 GCA_046153355.1 Burkholderiales bacterium | reverse complement strand
GGATTACCGTCTTGAGTTCGTCACTGTTCATTGGTACTCCATTTCAATGTAAAGACTTCAGTTCTTCGCCGGCACGATGCTCTTGGTTTGAAAGACGGTTTCTCGGCGGCTCATGAGTTCCGCATACAACCTCTCGGCAACGACTTGGTGCCCTCGTGCGTTCGGGTGAGTATCCCACTGCGCCAATTGCACATCCGCCAACGGGTTTCCGTCATAAACATTACTTAAATCGATTGTTGTAAAGCCTGAGTCTTGGGCGATTCGAATCGAATCGGGTGTTTCTTCCTTCCATGTACCGTCTCGCGCCTGGGGTAGGAACACCCAGATAGGCACCACACCATTGCTGCGCGACATGCGGGCAATCTGTTGGTAGGTGAACGCCAAGATTCGCTCCTTCATCGGTGCCAGCCCCTTCTCGATCTGGATTTCGTTCATTCCTGGCCTAAGCCCTGCCTCGTCAACGATGGCCTGGAGTTCGGGGTAGGGAATATCGATATTTTTTCCCAGCACCTCAGCCAGGTAGCTCGTGGCGCGCGAAAGCTCTCTTCCCGTGGCCACATAAATTAGGGCGTCCGGCGAGAACTTAAGCGATTTCTCATAGTTCGGCACCTGTTGCGGAGGCTGATAACCGGGCACGCCGAAGTTGAGGATCTCGTACCGGCGAATTCCCACCACGGGCAACTCCTGGTTCAAGCGGGTCTCGATCAGCGCCTCGAATGTACCTGCATCATCGACGCCCCAGCCCATGACAGTGGACGGACCAAGAATGACAGCGCGGAAAGTATCTGGCGCGCGTGCTTTTTCATAATCTCGATCGCGCATTCCCCACCGATTGATTGTGATGGTTCCGTGTCGCGTCACGGAAGAGAACGAAGGCTTTAGTTCGGTTTGCACAAACCCATCGGAAAAATACTTTAAGTTGGCGAATTCGGTATCCAACCAAGTCGCGGGCTTATTGGTATAGACCTCCCACAGCTGCGAATTGAATCGATCCACTGACAAGAGGTTTTGGTAATACCCTTGCTCCATCTTCGCGACATCGATGCGGCTGAGCTTCCCGGATCTCAGGGAATGGATGAATGTGCCCGCCTCGGGTCCTAAAGTAACGGCGACTCTCTCTATGCTCACGCCTATCAACGCGAACAAAGCGATGACCGTCAGGGCGCGAGTTCTGGCCCAGTCTCCGTCACTCTGCCCGGAGAGCTTGGTGTTACGTAGCGTGCCGGAAGGGATAATACCTATCACAATGACCGCGAGGACGATGAGCGGCCAGATCAGGACGTGCCAGGTATAGCGACCGCCAAGCGCCTCCCATAATGAGGCCCATTGGCTGGGGGACTCCGCCGTCCAAAAGGACCAGAGCACGCAGATAAACCAGAAGGTGGCGTAGGTCTTCAACGCCGAAAGTGTGAACTGCATCGGTGTACGCTGCGTTTTCGCCAAGGTGCGAACGCGTCCGTGCTTGATTTCATACAGGGAATTGAGCACTACTAGCACGCCCAGGATGGTCCAGAACAAAATGTCCTGCGCCACGAATAACACGCTTCCGCGCAACCAAAACCATTGATAGGCATGCAGAAACCACGTCATGAAAAACACATAGAGCGTCGCGATCACCAGCGCCCAGGTGGTGCCGAACTTTTTCAGCTTGAACACCGCCGGGTAGTAGAAGACTTTCTGCATGAAGTCTTTCCAATAAATATTGATGCGGCGCCAGAAGTCCGTGAAGCTCGCGGCAAGCAAGTAACGGTTGTGGGTTTCCGGCATGCGGAAGCCGAACAGGTAGAGCATGCCGACGATAAGATGAAACAATCCCGAAACGCGCAAATACAACATGAAATTGGCCACCATGTACTGCACGAACTCCGCCGGACCCACCACCTCGTTAGGCGCCAGCACCAGGTAGTAGTAGACGATGCGGTAGAGGATCAGGTGGATTATCCCGCGCACCATCCAGTCGATGCCCACCTGGTAGGTACGATAGGCATCGTCGTCGAAGAAGGCACGCCGGAATGCTTTGTAGTCGACCACCGGGAACAGCGGGAAACACACATTGGGTAGCATGAAGAAATAGGCAACCGCCTGCATGGGTGTGCCCGGAACCTTCTCGTGCCTGATATCGTAAAAGTAGACCAGAAGCCGAAACATGAACATCGATCCGAGGACTGGCCATATCGCGTCTGACCACGGAAACGGCACGACATTGGCGCGTTGCGCCGCCAGCACAACCCCCACCGTAACAAGCAAGAGGCCACGCAGGACAAATGAAACCGGAATGTGGCAGATGCCAATTAGCAATCCGCCGAGCGCGAGTAGCCAAGCCGCGTTTTGATAACCCAGGACAATGCACGTCCCCGCCAGGCTGAGAACCACGAAGCAAGGCAGGCGGAAGCGCAGCGGCAGCAAGGCGTACACGGCGAATCCGCCGAAGGCCAACGCGGCCAAGCGCAGAAAGGCCGCGGACTCTATCTGAAACTGGCGCATGAGCAGCAGCAACAAACCCAATTGCACCAATATCATGAAATACCGGCGCCAAGAAATTGATGCTTGCCCGCTCGAAGTTGATGCGGTGTGCCAAGTTGTCATTAGATTTTATGCTGTGGTGTGCAAATGCCGGCGGCCCAAATTGCTATTGTTCTTGCTCAGGCACAAGATCAATAAGCCCCGCCGGACCCAATAACTCGCGGGGTATCGCAAAAATCGCACCAAAGTCCTTGCCGCCAGCAACGCATGCGCGTGCCCACCCACCGCCGCACCATCTGCATGAAGAGACCTTTGGCTGGGGATCGTAAGCATTCCTCAGGCGGTCTTTACGCGCATCCAGGTATCGCCAAGCGAATGATCCTGGCCCGCGGCCCAGAATGGGCGCACACCACATCCGATCGGATACAAATAAATTCTCTCGGGCGGGCTATGTTCGAGGCTTGCCATTGGCCGGACACTTTCAGGCCGCTTCATCCGCCGATGGCCAGGCCCCTAGAGTACGGTCACACTGACAGTCCCAATGATAACGTCGCCGGAAACATCGGCGCACTGAACCGCTATCGTGTAGACACGCGTGACCCGCGGGGAGCGTTTGGCGCGGATATTCCCGGTCAGTTTCCGGTGATCTGCCAGTCGCCAGTAACCAACTGGTTGCTCGTGATGCAGGTGATCTTGCACTTGGGCGCGGGATCCGCCCCGTCCGTCGCGATAACCGTCGACCGAACCGCAATCATATCGCCAGCGGCGAGTTAAAGCACATTTGGCGCCGCCACAACGCTTGTGATAACAGGAGCCGTAATATTGGGCGGCAGCGGTGGCGTCGCACTCCCCGAAACGAACCATCCATGAGGTGTATAAATCCACACATTGCTGCTG
>JBJXEY010000199.1:0-6099 GCA_046153355.1 Burkholderiales bacterium | reverse complement strand
TGATTCACCAGGCTGTCATGCAGCCCGCGATAACTTGCACCGGGATTGAGCGAAATGTAAGGAATCTCCAAGCGTCGCAACATCTGCGCGGCAATGTCCGAGCCCCAACCGACATTAGGATCGATATCGCTGGGTTCATCGATGCGGGTGGTAGTTGGCTTTGGAATAGCACTCATGGAAAAGATCAGTCATTGTGGGGGAAGGGCAGATTGTAACGGTGATGTATCGAGGGGATGGATCGCGACGATAGAAAACGACGCTAAGCAACGGTGACAGGCTTCGCCGGTTTTTTTGCGCTGGAGGAAAAAGATGTCCGCAATGGGATTGCAGGAAATCAACATTGGCGACTTCAAGGTGCGCCGCTTAGCAACTGAGGTGATGCCGACGCTGCGGCAACACTTTTTGGGCGCGAAGAACTAGATTGGTGCGCTAAATCGGTTATACGAGTTCGATGCGAAGCGACCGGCCGACTGCCATCGCCGCTCGGCGCAAAGTGTCGAGAGTCACCGATTGAATAGATGGGTCGAACAACCGATCAAGTTGACGCCTGCTGGTTTTCATGCGAATGGCCATGGCGCTCTTCGTCAGTCCCCGTTCCTTCATTGCGGCGGCAAGCTGTTCGGCGATAATTTCCTTGATTGCGTGATCCTCGCACGCTTCCAACATCCCTTGTTCCGCGAGGAACTCATCGAAAGTCTCCGAACTCACACTGCCCTTTTTGGATTTTGTCATCACGTCACCTCTTGTTTGCGTTTTAGAGCTAAATCCAAGTCCGTTTTCGATATCTTTTGCGTCTTTTTGACAACGCCGTTCAATAAGATCATGTGACCGTCACCCATGCAGAAAATTACCCGCGCAATTCGATTGTTCTCAAGGCTGCTGCGGACCTCCCACAAGCCATTCCCAAGCGGTGCGCAATGCGGACGGCCGATCGGCCATCCGCGATTGGTGACCCGCATACAACCTTCTGAATGTCCTTGCCGATCGTATGACGGTCGGCCTTCGACATTTCCAAAATCCATTCGCGAACAGGCGTACTGCCCATGGGAGTCATATAGAATCGCGCCGGCAATTTTTTTGTGCGGTCAATCATCGGAAATAGTGTGCCAAAATTGGCGCACCATTTCAAGCGCTATTTGCGGTTGATTTGACCGTCAGTTCACCCAGGCTGCCGATCCGTAACGTTTCTTCGCTTTTCGATTACGCCAAGTGCCGCTAGTCCGACGCTTGGCGAAGAGCCCTCTCGCAGCGCAGTCGCCGCCTCCTTACTTCGCGTTTTCGCTCAAGCGTCGCCCGAGCGAAACGGCATAGGGCGCCGCGCGGGCCAAAAGAATCGGATCGGCCGAAGGCTCGACGCCTTTTGGCAGCGCCACGGGGTTGAATGTCATGTTGATGCAGGCACCTCTGCCAACGGCTTCGACTTGCCGGATCGTCAATTTGCCAACCGTCACCTTTTTGCGATCTTCGGGCAGCGGCACCACGGCGCTATTGACATTGTCGCCAGGTTGGGCGAGCTGCAAGTTGAAATTGAATTCCACCGCGCCTGCTGCCACGCGCTGGCGCAACTCCTCAATAAGAAACTCGGTGGGCTTGGCCTTGGCTTCCTCGTCGCTCAGACCCTGCGTACCGCCGACCGGTTCGAATAACCATTTGGCGAATTGGCGTCCGCCCTTGGCGTCGACAAAAGCAAAGGCGTTGACGCCCCAATAGTTCACTTTGGCGTAACTGGCTGGCACCGGTTGCGAGGCCAAGTAGCGGCCCTGCAATAGCACTTCGGGGTTAGCGTCGTTAAAAGCTTTCACCTTCGAGGGGTCGGCTTGTTTAGTGGCCGGGTCGGGACGGCGCGATTCCAACAGGCCCAAGAATTGCTCGGGCGAGGCCACGCCGAACACCGGTGTTGAAAGATTTGCCATTTGCCATGTCTCACCGCCAGGCAAGGCGAACGCCAGCGCCAAACCGCGCGGCGACTTGGTATTGTCTGGCGCATTGGGGTTGGCGCCGCCAACGGAAAAACGCGCCACCACGGGCACCGGTTTGCCGCTAAATGCCGAAGCGGTGGACAAAGCGCGGCCCTCCGCGTTGCCGACGAACTCGCCGACCGCGCACACGCCCTTGGCGCCAGAGCGTCGCGCGCCAACAAATTTACCGTTGGTCGCTTCGAAGGCGTCGATCATACGAGTCGGATCGACCTGGGCGTGGGCTGGTGCTGTCAGTACCGGTAAAAAGACAGCGAAAACAGCGGCCAAGGCCGCAGGTTGCTGACGTAGGGAAGGGGTATTAAGACGAGCTGACATGGCAATGCTCCTATGTGTTAAGAGGGTGAATAAAGGGAGGAAGGAACTGATCACAGCCTTTGGTCGCGGAAGTCCGCCGAGCCTTACACTCTGCCGATCTGTTACCGCCTAGGGAATTTCAATGGACGCAAGCATGTTGGATGCCGCCTGGCAGGCGTTGGTGGCGATGTCCGATCCGACGCGCCTGGGGTTTCTGTTTCTTG
Organism: Burkholderiales bacterium; assembly: GCA_046153355.1. GTDB lineage: Bacteria > Pseudomonadota > Gammaproteobacteria > Burkholderiales > SG8-39 > 2-02-FULL-62-17. The sequence goes on along the minus strand of JBJXEY010000199.1, from coordinate 3,602 downwards.
GTGCGTTGTTGGGATTAATTCTTGGAATTCTTCCAGGAATTGGAGGCGTAGCGGGAACCGCTATTCTTATTCCATTCACTTTTGGGATGGACCCAGTCACGGCATTTGCTTTTCTCCTAGGCCTGGCCTCGACCACCGCCACCGGCGACCCCATCCCGGCGATTCTTTTCGGCATCCCCGGCGGCGCGGGTTCCGCAGCCACGGTCCTCGATGGTTTACCGATGGCACGTCGAGGCGAGGCCGGCCGCGCCTTGTCGGCGGCTTACATGTCTTCGCTGATGGGAGGCTTGTTTGGCGCGGCGCTGATGGCGGTCTCATTGCCGTTGATTCGTCCCTTGGTGTTATCGGTCGGCTCGCCGGAATTATTGGCATTAGCGGTATTCGGTATATCCATGGTCGCGGTGCTCTCAGGCAACACGCCCCTGCGCGGGCTCGCGGTGGGTTGTTTTGGCTTGATGCTGGCCATGGTGGGCACCGATCCGCAAAGTGGTACCCAGCGTTGGACCTTGGATAGTGTTTATCTCTGGGAGGGTGTGCCATTGATTCCGGTGGTGTTGGGTCTATTTGCCCTGCCTGAACTATGCGACCTTGCCATCTCGCGCACCGCCATCAGCGGCAAAATGTTCGAAGTGAAAGGTGGCCGCTGGGAGGGCGCCAAAGACTGCTTTCGCCACTGGTGGTTGATTGTGCGTTGCTCGTGGATAGGGTCGTTCTTCGGCGCGATTCCAGGCATTGGCGGCGCCATCATCGATTGGCTCGCCTATGGCCATGCGGTGCGAACCGAGAAAGGCGCACAACAGACTTTTGGCACTGGCGACGTGCGTGGCGTGATCGCCTCGGAGAGCGCCAACAATGCCAAGGAAGGCGGCGCGTTGGTGCCTACGGTGGCATTCGGTGTGCCCGGCAGCGCCGGTATGGCGGTGTTGATCGGCGCGTTCGCCGTACACGGCATGATCCCCGGCCCCGACATGCTCACCAAACATTTGCATGTCACCTATTCGATGGTGTGGAGCATTGCACTGGCGAATATCGTTGGCGCCGGTCTTTGCTATTTATTCAGCGTGAAATTCGCTTTGCTCGCCACGCTGCGCTACACCTTGATCCTTCCTACGGTGTTGTCCATCGTCTATGTGGGCGCCTTCAGCGGCACGCGCCAATGGGGCGATCTGTTTGTGTTGCTGTTATTCGGTGCCCTGGGTTGGATCATGAAACAGATGAAATGGCCGCGCCCGCCGTTGCTCCTGGGTTTTGTGCTGGGCGATATTTTCGAGCGTTATATGTTTATCTCGGTGGAGCGTTATGGCTGGGATTGGTTGACGCGGCCACTGGTGATGGTGTTATTTGCGTTGGCGTTGTTCGGCTTGATGCGGCCACTGCTCGCCGACTATCGTGCGCAGGGCGGTTTGCGCGGCATGTTGAGCGGCTTCGGTGCACCGACCTGGCACGCTTCGCAGATCTTCTACGCCGTTCTCATTGCCGCGGTGGCAACCATGTTGTGGCAAGCCTCGGGTTGGAACGCCTCGGCGCGTATCGTGCCAACCATCGTGGGCAGCGCAAGTTTATTGTTTTTGCTTGCCAGCGCGGCCAATGCAATGTTCCGCAAACCCGCGCCAGTGTTGGATCTTGGGCAATTGGTCCAATCACGCGTGGCGCAGACGATCCACATGGATCTGGCCTCCTCCACGGGCGATCTGCCGCTACGCATCGTCGTCACCCGAGGCGCGATTTTCTTTGCGTGGCTGGCCGGCTTCATGGCCAGCACCGCGGTATTTGGCCTGATACCGGCGGTGCTGGTGTTTGTTGTGGCCTATATGAGGCTGGAGAATCGCGAGCCCTGGAGGCTGGTCGTTCCGCAAGTCGTGGTGCTCGTTGCGTTCTTTTATTTTATTTTCGACCAGACGCTCAACATGGCCTGGCCGGAAACGCTGCTTGGGACGTGGTTTCCGGCGTTGAAAATTATCCCTTCGCTATAGGGCGATTGCGATCCATCAACGCACCGGCTCCAACCCGGTCGGCTTAAAGTAATTTGTCGCGGCGCTACGTGTCGCGCGCCAGGGGTACGCGGCCACATCGAATTTTTCGCCGTCACCCTTTACCGGACGATGTAAGCGCGCTTTGCCCTCGATGACATTGCCTTTTGCCTTGCCAACGAACTCATGCTCCTGGCTGCCTTCCATGCCGGGTAGGGGAATATTCAGCGTGAACGATATTTGATCGCCATTCACCTTGAACTCGCGCACCGCGCGGCGGGTGTTATCTACGCGCACCACGGCATCGGCGTTCTGAAAGGCCTGCTCGATAATCGCGGTGTAAGTATTTTTCTTTGTGCCTGGTAGTTTCAAATCCCAAGTCCAATTACCCGCGATATTGGCCGGCACAACCCACATGCGCACACTGGCTTGCTCGGAATCGACCGCATCGGCCTGCCAGGTGCCCATGTCGAACATCTGCGTGACGATGCGCGTTCCCGGCCGCGCTTCGGCAAGGATCTTGGGCCGCAACAAGCGTTGTAATTCCGGGAATAGCCACATGTAAATCACATCGACCTTGGAAAGGTCGGTGTCGAAAACGTTCTTTTGCAGAAACGTGACCTGCTTATCCACGCCTTCCACCCAGGCGCGCGCTTTGGCTTCCATGACCAGCTTTGGATTTAGGTCCACACCTAAGCCGGTGACCCCTGGATTGGCTTTCGCCGAGCCGATTACCAGGCGCCCATCGCCCGCGCCCAGATCGACGACCACGTCGCCTTTTTTGAGCTTCGCTAGATCGATCATCCGCGCGGCGACTTCTTCGCGTGTGCCCACGAACAGGGAGAACATCGCTTGTGCCATGGCAAGACTCGGAGCCAGGCATACAAAAGCTAGGCATATGACTTTTATGTAACGAATCGACATCGGTAACCTCGATTAAAAAACGTTGGTTTCATGCGGTGAATATCGGCGCGCAGCGCGGAAGCGGTCGGCAGTTTAGCTTGGGTCGGTGCCTGCCGCGAAGTCGTTTGCTAACCACCACGCCGATCACCTTGGAGGATTCGGTTTCTTCGTCCTGTTAGCCCAACTCGCGTCGTATTAACGGCATGACCTCCTCATGAAACCGCCGCGCTTGCGTGACGTCATCCAGCGAACAAAAACGCACGATCAGCTGGGTAAGACAAGGCACGGTTTTCTTAATCTTGAACCAGGGCACCAACCACTCGGCGACGGCTGCGGGCGAACCAAAGGCGCCATTGGCCACCCAGGTGTCGAAGGCCGGGTTGGATTGCACTTGAAAAAAACTTTTCGCCGTGCGCGCGGCATAGGACTTGCGGCCTTCTTCGATGGCTTGCTCGCGCGTGTCGGCGATCAATATTTGCCCCAACACCGGTACGATACTGAAATTGTCCTGGGTGATGTCGCGTCCGATGGCGTGCCCTGCTGCGCGCGCCTTCTCGAAACCCTCCTGAAACACCGCGGTGGCTTCTTCGGGCCCCATTTGGCTTGCGGTGCACCAGCCTTGCCCAAAACGCGCCATGCGCCGAAACGAGGCCTCGTTCCAGGCTTTACGCGGGGCTTCGCCCGGAGCGCCTTGCAGGCCAAGGTGGTAACCGCCACCAATCAATATGG
>JBJXEY010000192.1:0-18470 GCA_046153355.1 Burkholderiales bacterium | reverse complement strand
CGTCCGTTCCCGCGCCGCCGGTGCGGGTGTCGCCCCCCCCCCCCCCCCCGCCATCGAGCACGATGCCGATCGATCCGGTCCAGGTGAGGGTGTTGGCGGAGACATCGCCACTGAGCTTGTAGACATTTCCGGAGGCGTCGTAGCGCTGGGAGTAGATGCCATAACCGCTACCATCCTGGAGATTCGAATGCCACGTCACCACGTAGCCACCGTCCGATAGAGGCGCGATGTCTGACCATTCCTGCGCGTTTGCTGTCGAGCTGTTTATGCGCGTCTCAACGCCGATTGCTAGGCCGTTGGCTGAATAACGCTGGGCGTAAATGCCAAAGCCGCTACCGTCTTGGCTACCCGATGACCAGGTAACCACGTAGCCGCCATCCGAGAGTGCGGCGATTGCAACGTTATATTGATTGTCTGCTGTGGTTGTATTGATCCGCGTTTCGGCACCTATCGCTGCTCCGCTTGAGTCAAAGCGTTGTGAGTAGATGTCACCGTTAATGCCGGCCGCGTCGTATGAAGTCCATGTCGCAACGTAGCCCCCATCCGAAAGCACGCAGATCGCTGAGTATTGTTGACTATTGGCGGTTGTGGTATTGATCCGCGTCTCTCCGCCCACCGCCGCACCGTTCGCGTCATAGCGCTGGGCGTAGATACCACCTAAACCTACACCGCCGTCCTGGCCGTACGACGTCCACGTCGCCACGTAGCCCCCGTCGGAAAGAGCAGCTATGGCTAGCCCGCCCTGCTCCCCCGCTGTGGTGGTACTGATGCGCGTCTCTCCACCAACCGCCGCACCGTTTGAGTTATAGCGCTGGGAATAGACGCCCCAGGAGTCGCCGTCTTGGTTTAACGATTGCCAGGACACCACGTAACCACCATCTGAAAGCGCGGCGGCACGGGCAATACCCTGATAATCCGCTGTTGTATTATTGATCCGCGTCTCTCCACCTACCGCCGCGCCGTTCGCATCGTAGCGTTGGGCGTAGACGCCCCAGAAGCTCCCGTCCTGGTTGTTCGAATACCACATCGCTAGGTAGCCACCGTCCTTTAATGCGACGAGGGCAGGATGTTCCTGGTCATTTGCCGTAGTCGAGTTAATCCTCGTTTCTACTCCTACTGCCGCGCCGCTCGCGTCATAGCGTTGGGCGTAGATACCGTTGCCGCTACCGTCTTGACCAGACGACATCCATACCACGACGTAGCCACCGCCCGAAAGCACAGTTACGGCAGGGGCTTGCTGATCGCTCGATGTGGTGGTATTGACCCGCGTTTCGCCATAGGCGCGCAGATTCAACGTTCCATCCGCAAAACTGGCCTGCTCGATATTGAGGAGCGTGTCAGTGCCCTCGTCGCCATTCGAGGTATTGGTATCGGTAACGGTGATCTGGTTGTTCGCGTTAGTCGCAAAGCTATAACCAGTCATAGGCCCAGCGAAGGACGCGATGTCGGTACCCGCGCCACCATCTAGCGTGTCGTTACCTGCTAAACCAGTGAGGGTATCGGCACTGGCGGTGCCGGTGAGGCTTTCCGAGGCGCTAGTGCCATTGACGACGGCAAGCGTGGCGGCGTAGCCGGTGCCGTCGATGGCGAGGCTTTCCACTTCACCCGTGGTTTCTTCCAGCCGCCAATCGCCGCCCAGGCCGGTGAGGTTGTTCGATGCCGCCACGTCCGCGCCGGTGTACTTCGCGAGGGTCTCGATGAACGCGCGGCCTTGTGTGCCTTGCGCCACGTCGCAGCCGTAGAGAAGCAGGTCGCCTTTTTCACTGAGCGCGGCACCGATTTGCACGAGTTGACTGCGGTAGGCGTCGATGTTGTCGCTGTTGAGTTGCGTCGCGCCTAGCAGTAGCGTGCCGGCGGCGCCGTGGGAGAGGATGTGGATGGTCTGGAGGCCCGAGACGCTTTGCAGGGCGGCGGCGATTTGCTCGATGCCATCGGCGGTTTCAGCGAGCAGTACCACTTGGACATCGGCATCAATTCGCGACAACAGTGTCTCGATGCCCCGTACTCTTTGATCGACAAACAGGATTTCAGCCAATCTCGTCTCCCCTTATGCGATCAAGGTTCTACTTGTTATACCCAGCGCCCTCTCGCCTGCGTATGGTATTCGAATGATTTTAAAAAGGAGGGGAATAAGTCACGAAAAAAGTGTGCGGTATTCACACTTTTTTATTGGGTAGATTGGCGAGCGACCGCGTTTTTCGATGCTAATGGGCTGGAAAGGCAGGCGGGGCGCGGGTGCCCAGACACCCGCTATTGCGCAATGGGCTCGTGGTCGATCTCATAGGCCTCGATCAAGTCGCCTACCACCGATACCAGGGAATACAGCGGATGCTGCGCGTCATCGCGTACAACGTCCAGCAGGCTATTGAGCAATTCGGTCGCTTCCTGATATTTTGTTTCGGAATCTATGTGCGTAACCGAGGCAACGGATTGCAATGTCTGCCAGGCCGGCACCAGACGATCTATATCGACTACAGCGCTCATTTTTTCCTCCATTTGTTTTTATCGTATTCGGCGTGCGTCATGACCCCGCGGACGTATAGACGCTGCTTATCGTAATGAATCGCGGCTACGATCCGATACCGATTTCCGCCGATATCGAATATGGTGAATCCGTCCACATAATCGGCCGCGTTAAAAGTTTGCCCCAACGCGGGAAATGTCTCAGCCTGACACTTAGTGGCCCTACCAAACCAGTCTTCGAGAATTGATTTCGATTCCGGATGAAGTTCCCAGAATTCCCGCAACGGTCGTTTGGAAATCACTCGCAAGGCTAAATTCTGCGCCGCGAAGCCGCTAAGTTGGCGTGCATCGATACTTTATCGCACTGCAGCAAGCGGCAACTCCCGCTCGCGAACCGCTTCGGCGACATAACGCAGCGCTTCCTGGATATCGGGCTCGGTCAGGTCCAGATACGCACGTAGAATTTGATCTGCGGATATGCCATCGGCCACCATACCAACTACCGTCGCGACAGGTATGCGCAAGCCGCGAACGCAAGGTGTTCCACCCATTTGTTGCGCGTCAACGGTAATGCGCATGTACCTCATGTTGCCTCCCCCTTAATCGCGTGCAATTCGTCACCAAAGAATTCGACTTCGCCTCGATACCTGCGGCCCGAAGGGTCCCCAGTGTGCGGGTAATTCTACGCCCCAGAACCCAATTGCCACGAATCGAAATAACACGCCAATTGGGAATCACAGAAACCATTTGCTCCGATTTTCGTGGCTGCCCGAAGCGACGAAGGGCACGAGGGTATCTCGGTCAAAAAGGCCGGAAAGGCAAACGGGGCGCGGGTTTTGGGGCACCTCCCATCCGAAACCTGCTTGCCCAAGACTGAAACGGCGCACAGCGCAGCGACGTATCACTCCTGGACGAATCAATTTTCCAGATCAGGCTTTAGCGGCAGAAGGCGAACCCGTGACCGTTTCGGCTCCACCGTCACGATGGCACCTTTCGCCAATTGCGCAGCGCATCGCGAAATCGATTCGATCACGGTTACCGCGATACCAGTTGGATCAAGGTTTTGCGGGGCTGCCAAGATCCGACCAATGTTCCGCATCGATGCCTGCTGCCCGAATCATCTGCACCCAACGTGGCGAGAGATTCATGTCGACGAGAATTTTCATTCGGCCGTGAGCATCAGCTCCGTCTCATCGATGCGCCAAGCGGCATAGCGAAGCGCCTGCTGGATATCCTCGCGCTCAAGATAGGGATAGTCCGCCAACACGTTCTCGACAGTATGGCCTGCTCCAATCTGGCGAACGATCATTCCCACGGTGACGCGCATGCCGCGAATCGTGGGCTTGCCATTCAGTAATCCGCCGCCGGCAGCCGCGCTATCAGTCGATCCCATTCGATTGCCAAGCCAGGCAGCGCCTGGATAGGTGTCGCACCCTTGAGTTCAACAATATCGGGCTTGCCGAATTCGCCGCGCTCCAGCCGATACATGGTAAGCACCCTGTCCAGGGGATGAATCAGCCAGTATTCGCGCACGCCATGCCGCTCGTAGAGGCGGCGTTTGATGACCATGTCGTGGCTCGCAGTGGCGGGAGACAGCACTTCGACGATGAAATCCGGCGCGCCGCGCACCCGCCTCTCGCCGATTTTCGACTGGTCGCATACAACCATTAAATCGGGCTGCACCACGGTATCGACGCGCGCGTCCGCTTCGTTTGTCTTGGGCAGCAACACGTCCACCGGAGCGATCAATACGCGGCAAGGTTTGTCTTCCAAGGCGTTGGCGATCTGGCGGAAAATCTCCCCGGCAATTTCCTGATGGCGCACGGTCGGCGCTGGCGCCATGAGATAGGCAACGCCATCGATCAGTTCGTAGCGGACGTCCTCCGGCCAGTCTAAATAGTCGCCGTAGGTATGGTGGGCAGTGTCGCGTTTCGCCAGTCCCATGGTCACTCCTCCTTCTCGATCATCATAAGACATGATCTGCGCAAATCAAAATGCCGGCGAACTTTCATTCTGACTCCGGTTCGAGCCGCTACTCCTCCATATTCAACACCCGGCTGATCGCATCGGTCTTGAATCCCAGCGCCATGGGCCGGCGCGCGCCGGGCAGCGCCACCACGTCGTAGAGTTCCTCCACCACGCCTTCGATGCGCACCCAGTGCACCACGTCACCGCTGCGATGGTCAATCACCTGAATTCCGCGGCGTGGTTCTGCATTGCGCGTTTTCAAAAGATCAGTCGGCGCTTCATGCGGGCAAGGCTTTAGCTATCATAGGCGACAACATCCGATGCATTGACTGCGGTATTCATGAAAACTTATTTTTCTCCCGAAGCGTTGCTTGACAATGGTTGGGCGCGCGATGTGTCGATAGAAGTCGCCGATGATGGCAATATCGTCTCGGTCAAAAGCGGCAAAGCCAATAGCGCCGCCGAATACCTGGGCGGCGCGGTGATCCCCGGCATGCCCAGCGTCCACACACACGCCTTCCAGCGTGCCATGGCGGGCTTGGCCGAACGTATGGGTTCGCCCGAAGATAGTTTTTGGACCTGGCGCGAAGTGATGTATTCGTTCATCAAACGCATCGGTCCTGAGGATGCACTGGCCATTGCCGCGCAGTTGTATGTCGAGATGTTGAAAAACGGCTATACGGCGGTGGCCGAATTTCACTACCTGCATCACAGCCCGGAGGGCAAACCTTACGCGCGACGCTCGGAGATGGCGCAGGCGATGGGCCGCGCGGCGCAATCCACCGGCATGGCGATCACCCTGCTCCCCTCTTTATATGCCTACGGCAACTTTGGCGCGGCGCCCATCGAGTCTGGGCAAAAGCGGTTTGCTTCCTCACCAGAATTAATTCTTTCCATGTTGCAAGAATTACGCGCTGCGTTTCCCGCAAAAGACGACTTTCGCCTGGGCGTTGCACCGCATTCGCTGCGCGCGGTAAGCCCGGCGATGCTGCGCGATCTGCTGGCCGGGCTGGAAGCCATCGACCCCCACGCGCCGATTCATATGCATGTGGCCGAGCAGGTGAAGGAAGTCAACGATTGCCTTTCCTGGAGCGATCAGCGCCCGGTGCAATGGTTATTGGACAATATGCCAGTCGATGAGCGCTGGTGCCTGGTGCATTGCACCCATGTGTCAATGACCGAAGCCGAACACCTGGCGCATTCCGGCGCGGTCACCGGTCTGTGCCCCACCACCGAGGGTAATCTGGGTGATGGCATTTTTCCATTTTTGCGCTATCGCGAAAAAGGTGGGCGTTATGCCATTGGTACCGACAGCAATGTGTCGCGCTCGCCAGTCGAGGAGTTACGCTGGTTGGAATATGTACAAAGGCTATCTCTTCGCCGCCGTAATATCACCGCGACGCCATCGCACCCTTCGGTTGGCACCAACCTGTGGCGCGGCGCGGCCAGCGGCGGCGCGCAGGCACTGGGCCGAAAAATGGGCGCCATCGCGCCCGGCCTGCGCGCCGATCTGGTGGTGCTCGATGACACGCATGTGGACCTGGCTGATCGCCATGGCGAAACGCTGATGGATGCCTACCTATTCAATTGCGCCGGCGGCGCGATCAAACAAGTGATGGTGGGCGGCAAATGGGTGGTGCGCGATGGCAGGCACTTCGATCAAGCGGCAATCGAAGCGCGCTATCGTGGCATACAGAAAAAGTTGCTTGCTTGAAGCGGTGTGTTTGAGGGGATTCAAACCCTCTATTTATCTCATAGTTGGTTAATAATTTAAGGAAACTGTATGTTACATAAGATAGGAATAGTAATAATGTTTGTAATTGCTAGCGGAACATGCGCGGCCCAGGACTATCCGGTCAAGCCCGTCCGCTTGATAATCCCGTTTGCCGCCGGGAGCGTGGCCGAGCTGATTTTTCGCACTCTAGCTCCTGGCGTGGAGAGCCGTATCGGCCAGCGGTTCATTGTCGAACCCAAACCCGGCGCGGACGGCAATATCGGCGCGGGAGAAGCGGCGCGCGCGGCGCCCGATGGCTACACCCTGGTACTCGCGCCCACCGCGACTTTCGCGGTTGCTTCGCACCTATTCAAGGACATGACCTACGACCCCATCAATAGCTTCGATCACATCAGCGTGCTGGCCGATGTCTGGCCCTTCGCGACTGTAGGCGCCAATGTGCCGGCAAAATCATTGAAGGAACTGGCCGATTACGTGCGCGCCAACCCAGGAAAATACAATTACGGCTCGCAGGGTTCGGGCTCGCCGACGCACTTGATTGGCGCGGCGTTCAGTCAGATCACCGGCAACTCCATGGTGCATATTCCCTACAAGGGCACGCCGCCCATGGTGCAGGCCTTGCTCGCGGGCGATGTGCAAGTCACATTTGCCTCAATGACGGCGTTGCTGCCGCAAATCAGAGCGGGCAAACTGCGTCCGATCGCCGTAATGGGCCGCAACAAACAGATGGAGTTTCCCGATTTACCCACCACGGTCGAAGCAGGGTTTCCGCAGTTGGTGATGTCAAATTGGTGGTTGCTTGCCGCGCCCAAAGGTACCCCCGCACCGATTCTCAATCGCCTGTCGGCGGAATTTCGCACCGCGCTCGCCGACCCGGAAGCGCGCAAAAAAATCAGCGAGTTCGGACATAACCCGGTAGGCATGACGCCGGCGGAGACTGCGGCATTCGTGCGCGCCGAATCGGCGCGCTACAAAACCATTATCGAACAGGGAAAAATTTCGCTGAATTGATGGTGGTCGAAGTTGATGGCGGTCGAAATTGATTGCTGTCATTACCCCAGGGGCTCATAGCCCCTGGCAAATCGGCCGAGATTTCAGCCCAATGCAAGCCTGAATTCGCACCCGGTTTTGGCCTTAACCTGATCCAGCGTCACCCCGGGATGCAGCTCCTTCAACGCAAGACCCTTGCCTTTTTCCACTTCGAACACGCACAGGTCGGTGATGATCATCGACACCACACCCTTGGCGGTCACCGGCAGTTTGCAGTCCTTCAAGATCTTGGGGCTGCCATCTTTAGAGGTGTGCTCCATCAGCACGATAACGCGCCGCACGCCGGCCACCAAGTCCATGGCGCCACCCGGGCCCTTCACCATGGCGCCGGGCACCATCCAATTGGCCAGGTCACCGTTTTGCGCCACTTCTAATCCGCCCAGAATCGCGAGGTCAATGTGCCCTCCACGAATCATGGCGAACGATTCGGCGCTGGAGAAAAAGCTCGAACCGGGAATGGTGGTGACCGTTTGTTTGCCGGCGTTGATGAGATCGGGGTCGAGCTTGTCCTCACTGGGGAAGGGGCCAATGCCCAATAGCCCGTTCTCCGATTGCAAAGTGACGTTCACACCCGCCGGAATGTAGTTGGCCACCAGAGTGGGCATGCCGATGCCCAAATTTACATAGAACCCGTCCTTCAATTCTTGGGCGGCGCGCTGCGCGATCATCACGCGCATCGGTGACTCCTTTTTCGACGCTGCCTGGCCCGACACGGTACGGAACTCGATGCGTTTCTCGTAGGCCGGGCCTTGAATAATGCGATCCACATACACGCCTGGGGTGTCGATGCCATCCGGATCAAGCTCGCCGATCTCAACCAACTCTTCGACTTCGGCAATCGTCACCCGTCCACAGGCGGCAATCATGGGATTGAAATTCATCGCCGTTTTGTTATAGACAAGATTGCCCGCTTTGTCGCCTTTCCAAGCCTTAACTATCGAGAGATCGGCGCGTATCGACTCTTCCATGACAAAGTGCTCACCATCAAACATTTTTGTTTCTTTGCCCTCGGTCAACTTCGTGCCGTAGCCAGTACGGGTATAAAACGCCGGAATGCCGGCGCCACCAGCACGCAACTTCTCGGCCAAGGTGCCTTGCGGCGTCAAGGTGAGATCGAGTTCGCCGGCCAACACCTGGCGCTCGAATTCCTTGTTCTCGCCAACATAGGAGGCAATCACCTTTTTAACTTGGCGCGAGCGCAGCAATAACCCCATGCCAAAATCATCCACCCCGGCGTTATTGCCGACGATGGTGAGATTCTTCACACCACTTTCCACCAAACCGGTAATCAGATTTTCGGGAATGCCGCATAGACCGAAACCGCCGGCGGCAATCGACATGCCGTCTTGCAATAAGCCATCCAGCGCGGCCTTGGCATTGGGAAATACTTTTTTCATGAGAGCGTCACCTAAAAAGAGCGTTGGCGCACATTATATAATCGCGCATGAATTCTCTACCGCGCAAAAATTCTCCACCGCGCAAATCGTTGCATCGCTCGCAGCTTCGCGAGATGCATCCACCCGCCACCGTATAGGAACCATTCATGGCTGATCGCGATGTCATGGAATACGACTTAGTCATCGTAGGCGGCGGGCCCGCCGGCCTCGCCACCGCCATTCGCGCGCGCCAGCTTGCCGCCGAGCGTGGCCTGGAAGTCAGCGTCTGCGTATTGGAAAAAGGCTCCGAAATCGGCGCGCATATTCTCTCAGGCGCGGTGATGGATCCTCGCGCCATCACCGAGTTGCTTCCCGATTGGCAGGAGCAAGACGCGCCGCTGAATGTGGCCGTCAGCGAAGATCGCTTCCTGTTCCTCACCGAATCCGGCTCGACGCGCGTGCCCAATGCGCTGTTGCCAGAGTGTTTCAAGAATCACGGCAATTACGTGGTGAGTTTGGCCAATGTGTGCCGTTGGTTGGGTAAGAAAGCGGAAGAACTGGGCGTGGAAATCTACCCAGGCTTTGCCGCCGCCGAAATTTTGTTCAACGAAAACGGCGCGGTGCGTGGCGTTGCCACCGGCGACATGGGGCTGGGCCGCGATGGCAAACCCAGTGCACGTCACGCCCCCGGCATTGAATTGCATGCGAAGTACACAATTTTTGCCGAAGGTTGCCGCGGACATTTGGGCCGCCAATTGATGGACAAATTCGAACTTCGCAAAACATGCGACACGCAAGTCCACGGCATCGGGCTGAAAGAATTATGGGAGATCGACCCCGCCAAACATCAACCGGGCTTGGTGGTTCACACCGCGGGCTGGCCGTTGCAATCGGATACCTATGGCGGCTCGTTTCTCTACCACATGGATAACAACCAAGTGTCGGTCGGATTTGTAGTGGGTCTTGGTTACCAGAATCCTTATCTCAGCCCCTTCGAAGAATTTCAGCGCTACAAAACACACCCGGCCATCAAGAGCTATTTCGAAGGCGGCAAACGCATTGCCTATGGCGCACGTGCCATTGCGGCGGGCGGCATTATGTCTTTGCCCAAGCTCACCTTTCCCGGAGGGTGTCTCGCCGGCGATGACGCCGGTTTTCTCAATGCCTCGCGCATCAAAGGTAGCCATGCCGCGATCAAATCGGGGATGCTGGCCGCCGAAGCCGCCGTGGAAGCCTTGGGTGCAGAACGAGCACACGACGAACTTAGCGCCTATCCCGCGGCGTTCCAAAAATCGTGGCTCTTCGAAGAATTGTGGCAGGCGCGCAATTTCAAGCAGTGGATGTCCAAGGGCCTGTATGCCGGGTCGGTGATGGTGGGCATCGAACAGTTGGTCTTGGGAGGGAAATTCCCTTGGACCTTGCACCATCAACATGCTGATCATGAAACGCTAAGACCAGCAGCACAATGCCAACCTATCGACTACCCGAAGCCCGATGGAAAAATAAGCTTTGATCGCCTCTCCTCGGTTTTCATCTCCAATACCAATCACGAGGAAGATCAGCCGATTCATTTGACCTTGCGCGATGCATCGGTGCCCGTCGCGGTGAATCTTGCCAGGTACGCTGGCCCGGAGGCGCGTTATTGCCCCGCAGGCGTGTACGAATTCGTGAAAAACGAAGACGATAGCGACCGCCTGCAAATCAACGCACAGAATTGTGTGCACTGCAAGACCTGTGATATCAAAGATCCAACGCAAAACATCGTATGGGTGACTCCGGAGGGCAGTGGCGGGCCGAATTACCCGAATATGTAGAGGAGAACCAGGGGGCTTTCGCCCCCTCGTTGCTCCCCTAAAATATAGGAATACGAACCAGGGGGCTTTCGCCCCCTCGTTGCTCCCCTAAAATATAAGGATAGAAGATTGGAATCACGCACACTGACGATTAGCTGGGATGCCTCGATGAACCGCCACACGGCACAACATATGGGCGGACGAGAATATATCGAGGCAGGTATCGCGGGAACGATTCCGCGTTCGCCCATGTCGCAACTAATGGGATTTATCACCGTCGAAGTCGGCGATGGCTTCATCGTGGTCGAATGCACGCCGGGCGAACACCATTACAACCTTCTTGGTACCGCTCACGGTGGATTGGCCGCCACATTGCTGGATAACTGCATGGGTGGCGCGGTGCAATCCACCATGCCGGCAGGATTTGCCGCGACTACGCTCGAGATGAAAGCCAACTTTGTGCGTGCCATCACCGCCGCCACCGGTAAATTGCGTTGCGAGGGCCGCGTGGTGCATCCAGGGAAACGGGTGGCCACCGCCGAAGGAAAAATTGTCGACGCGGCGGGGAAACTCTATGCCCATGGCACCACTACCATGCTGGTTTTTCCGATGCAGGAGAAAAACTGACTATGGCCGCTTCGATTCGATCCTGAACGTCTGGTTCTCACTCACAGGGAACCCGCTGGCAATTGCGTCTCCAGCATGGACAGCCGTTCGCGCTCCAGGCGCTGCACATAGCGATGTAGGTGAGACAGCGATGTTGCTTTGACGTTGGAGAAGCGGCACCCCAGGCGCCTCTGGTCGCTTTCGCCAAATGGCGCCAGGTAGGCCACGAACAAATCGGTCGAAATAGCGCCAATGCCAGGCAGGTGCAAAAGGCAATCCGCCAGCGTCGTCTGCAACGACAAATTTGCCTTGGAATCCTCGACCAGCAATGCGATTCCGCTCAACGATATGTCGATCGAGCGCAACCGCACTGAAGACTCCCCCAGGCGAAAATCGCAAACCGGTGGATTCATCGCTGGAACCGGATAACGAATCGAATCGCGCCTTTGCATGCGCGAGAGTATCTTGGGTAGCCGCGCGCGAAATGCCGGCTGCACATACCCGCGCACCGCCTCGACATGGTCGGCCTCGAACCGAAACCAAACCGCGTCCATCTGCGCCTCGCCGACCAAACCCTCGCTGCCGTCCAATCGCTCGACGCCGGGCAAACCAGTGGCATCGAACACCAATTCTTCGAAGGCCGGATTGACGGCGATCAGCCGTGAAACATGGGCGGTGCCAAGCTGAATGAGTCGCGTTGAAATGGGGATGGGCCATTTGGCCAAAGCGGAAAACACTGGCAACACATCGCGGCGTGTGCGCAGGACGTAACGCTCCTCGCCGTTGCCCGCTTCGTTAGCGGCGGAATTGGACGGTGTCTGCGCGAAAAACTGCATGGATGCTCCCCGCGCCGGCCATTTGCCGGCAACAGGGCAAATTATGGATAAAACCAACCGCCTACGATCCCCCAATTACCGGGTAAAACCCTGGCCTATTCCCTGCACCGGGATAGATCCAGTACAAAATCCCCTATGCCGGCGCGCAGATCGTATTGGGGACTAAACCCCAGATCCTGTCGCGATCTGCTCAAATCGAGAATCTGTTCGTGCCGCCAGAACGGGCCGACGATGGGCGCGGCGTGTATGTCGACCTTGACCGAAGGGAATGCCGCGGCAATGGCGGCGGCGACATTGTGTGTGCTGCCCAATAGGCCCGATCCGATGTTGTAGAGGGAATGTCGCAACGGTTTCTCGCAGGCGAGCGCCACGCCCTCGGCCACATCATTGACGTAGACATAGTCGTTCATCGTCAAGACGCCGGGATCGAGGCGTACCGTGTTTCCCGCTGTGGCGGCGCTAAGCGCCTGGTGCATCGCAGCGCCCGCGAAATCCCCGCCCAGGTAATGGCCGCGGCCGTAGATCTGCGCCAGCCGCAATATGGCGAACTCCAGTTGATAGGCCTTGGCCAAACTCGAGATAAGTTTTTCCGATGCAATTTTGCAGGCGATGTAGGGGTTGTCGCCGGCGACCGGAAAGTCCTCGGTAATCGGCGCCTGCGGCAATTGGTTCCAATCGTAGATGCCAAACGTGCTGGTAAACACAAAGCGGCGCAGTTTGCATAATCGCGCCGCTTCGATGAGCACCAGACATCCGTCGATATTGGCGCGCATGCCGCCATAGGGGCGTTGCCGCAGACTGCCACCGATGAGATAGGCGGTGTGAACGATGGTTTCGATATGGTGGCTTTGCAAGGTGTCGATGACCGTCGCCAGATCCTGCACCTCGGCTGAGACCACCGGCACACCAGGGACGACGCTATCGATGTAGACCTGGTTGGGCGATCGGTCAAATAGAACCGCCTGGTGGCCACGCGAGAGAAGCACCCGCGCCACATTGCAACCCACGAGGCCTGCGCCGGTGATAAGGATATTTGCCATCGCGGCACCGTTACTTTGGAATGATGCCCAGCTCGCGCAGCATGGGCATTCTGTCGATATACACCCAGCGCTCGCATAACTTGCCCTGCCTCACGCGGAATATTTCCACGCCGCGACTGGCGAATACTTTGCCGGTGGGCGCCACGCCCAGAAAAGGATTCTTGTGCGTAGTTGTGGTGATAACTTGCGCCACCACCTTATCGCCCTCGGCGACCAGATCCTCGATTTCAACGTGCAAATCGAGATTGTCGTGCAGCGCCTTGGCCAGTTTTTTCACGCCCTCGGTGCCGCGTACCGGAAATGGCGAGGCGGTGTTGTAGACATCCTGAAAATCGCTAGCGAACAGATCATCCACCAGTTCGTGTTTGCCCTGGTTTTCGACTTCGTCGTAGAAGCGGCGAACCAGGGTTTTGTTGCGTTCTTGCTCTGCGGTGGACATGGCGGGTTCCTTTAATCCGGATGCGTGCTGATGTAACGGGTGGCTTTCGCGGGGTCGACGCCGGTGGCGCGCAAACTCACGCCGGCGGCTTCTTCCTGCAATTTGTAGGTCACCACGTAGCCCGAGCCATTACCCCAGCCGCGATTGACGCAATGCGTGATCACCTGCTCCGCCGCGTTACCCACCACCAACGGAACGCCGAGGCGCCGTCCCAATTCATTGGCAATGCCCACGTCTTTTCTCAGTAGATTTAGCGTGAACACCGTCGAATCGTATTGGCCGGTGAATACCGAGGTGGGCACATGATCGTGCAGCATATGCATGCGCCCCACCAGGCCGCGCCGCACCGCTTCCCAAACGACTTTGACATCCACGCCCGCCTTCACCCCCAGGCTCAAGCCCTCGGCGATCGCCTGGGTGCATCCGGCGCCGATCAATTGATGCACCACCTTGCAAATGCAGCCGTTGCCCACCGGGCCGGCATGGATGATCTGGTCACCATAGGCCTTGAAAATCGGCATCAGGCGCTCGATGATCGCGGGCTCCGCGCCCACCATGATTTCGTGCACGCCCGGCGCCGCGCCCGGCTGACCAATACTGACTGGCGCATCCACCGCCCAGGCGCCTTTGTCGCGAAAACGCGCCGCAATGCGTCGAATCAGGTCCGGCCCACCGGTGGAGATATCGACGTACACGCCATCCTTTCTGATGCCATCGAGAATCCCGCCCGGACCCAGGGCAATTTTCTCCACCGCCTCTTGGGTAGGAAGCGCGGTATAGACCACATCGCATTGACTCGCGAGGGCCGAAGGCGAAGCTGATACGCGCGCGCCGCGTTGGACGAACGGCGCCGTCGCCTCGTCCCGCAGGTCGGCCACCAACATGGGAAAACCTGCATTGAGGATACGCGTGGCCACCGGCCCACCCATCTTTCCCAAACCTATAAACCCCACTGTCTGCAACGTATTCCCCTTCGAATCGGTAATGATCTACGAAAGCTGCGTGTCAAATAACACCGGGTCGTCCTTGCGGCGCACCTCGACCGCGAACAGATGCGCGCACGCCGGACAACAGAACTCGCGCACCACGATTTCATCCACCAGGCCGTATTGATTCCATGGGCTCAAAAGCGCCATGGGCGTGGTGCGCGCCAAGGCGCCGGTTTTCGGATCTTCATCGGTGCGGCAAATGGAACTATTACATTGGCGACAAAGGAACTGCGCGTGAGCGCCTGGCTCGCTGCGACACAGCGCCGCGCCGATGTGTTGCGCGAGCACCGCCGTGCCGCCCGCGCCGATCGGGCTCGCGGGTGTGTCGCGCGAAGGCAGGCGCCTGCCCTCCGCTAGACGCCGTGCGCGAAATTGCGCGCGTAACGCCAGCGTGGCTTCCGCATCGATTCGAAGCGCATGGTTCGCATGCGCCGCAATGGTCGCCACCCCATAGACATCACGTGCCACCTGGGTGCTCACCAGGCCCGCGGCCACATCCGAGCGCACCACCTCTGGATCGCGCAGCAAAGGGTCGCCGTAACCGCCACCGCCCGCGCACACAATCACGATGGCGTCATTGGGATAAAGCAGGGTTCTTTGTTTGGCCTCCATGGCGTCGATGCTGCGCGCATTTAATGCTGCGACGCACACTGGTATCTGGCGTTGGGCAAATTGTTGGCGATGATCCGAATCGCGCAATAGCAGCGTCACCTGCACGCTGGATGGGTAGCCTCCATACAGGCCTTGCGCCTCGGGCTGGCTGACGCCATGCGCGATGCGCGTGAGGTCGATGGGCCCCTCGTTGCGATGCGGGATCATCATGCCCTCGGTGCCCACGCCGCCGCGATAGTGGCCCTGCCCGCCGGTATCGGTGGCCTGCCGCCGATACACATACAGAATCGGATGCTCCTTTTCGTAGACCTCGACATTGGCAATCGCCATCGCGGGCGAGCCCGGCAGCCCGCCGGCATCGATGCCATCTTTCCAACTGCGCGCGCCGCTGCCGCCGGTTTCATCCAGCAACACCGCCGTGAACGGTCGGCCACCGGCGAAGTGCCCGGCCATGGTCACACCCTGCCATGCCGGCGCCCAATTGGCCTGGATCTCCTCATGCAGGCTGGAGCACGCAAGCATTTTGGCGATGGTGCCCGAGGTGATATGGGAGGTAGCGAATATCCCCGAGACCGTGGCCATGCTCACCGCCGCCGGATGGCGCGCGTTATTAATAGTGCCCTCTTCGGACACGATTTCGATCATCGGCATAATGCCGCCGGTGGTCCAGGGAATGTCATAGCACAGCATCGGCAACACCGCCGACAGAATGCCGCTCTCCAGGCCGGTCCTGGCGCAATTGACCGCACCACGTGCCTGAGCGTCGGTGCCAGTGAAATCGAATTTCAGGCGCTCACCGCTTTTGCTCATCGCAAGGCAAATGCGATACAAACGATTCTGATTGCCATCGTGATCGAGAAAACTCTCGCTGCGCCAGATGCCGTCGGGTAAAACCGCCAGGCGTCGCGCGAACGAGGTGCGCGCGAGTTCAAGGATCGCGCGCTGCGCGCTCATCACCGTTTCCAGGCCATATTCGGCGATCACTTCTTGGATGCGCTGCCGGGTGCGATTGATCGCCGCGATACGCGCGCGCATGTTGAGGCCATTCAAGCGCGAGGTGCGCGAGTTGCGAATCAGCAACGCTTCGATGTCGGCGCGAATCGTTCCCTTCTCCACCAGTTTCAGCGGCGGGATCAAGGGCGCCTCGCCAAACACATCGGGGGTGCCCACGGTGAAACTGCCTGGGTTGGGGCCGCCCACATCGACCTCGTGCATCGCCAGGCCGGTCCAGCACACCAGGGTCTCCTCATGAAAAATCGGCGCGATCATCAAAAAATCATTCATATGCGCCGCGCCCGCCCAGGGGTCGTTGGTAACGTAGGCGTCTCCCTCTTGGTAGCCTGGGTTGTCCTTGAAGCTGCCGATCACCGTTTTCGCAAAACCGTTCAGGCACAAGGAGAGCCGCGTCATGTAGACCCCCACGAACAGGCCCTCGCCATCGGGCGTGAGTAGCGCGCTATTGAAATCCTTGGCCTCGTAGACCACCGGCGATCCGGAGAGCTGCGACGCAATACGACCCTGTTCATCATTGATCATCGCCAGGCGGTTGCGCAGCACCTCAAGCGTGATCGGATCAAGCGTGTTGGTTGCAATGCGCTCTTTAGCGTTCATGCAGTCCCCGCGTTGAGTTCCATGACGATATTGCCGTATCCATCGACCGACGCGTTGGCGAAGCTCGGTAACAAAATGGTATCGCCCATGCGCTCGATCACCGCCGGCCCGGCCAGGCGCATTCCCGGTTCCAGATGATCGCCATCGTAGATCGCGGCCGACGTGGTCGCGCCCAGTTCGGCGAGGTAAATATCGCGCACGCCTTTTTTCGCCGCGCGCGCATCGCGCGATGCGCGCGTCGCCGCCGCGGCAAGTTTGGGCAACACCATGTCGGCTGAGCCTTCCACGCGGCATTTCACAATCTCTATGCTCGCGGCGCCGTAACCGGCGTTTTCACCATACAGCGCGGCGTATTGCCGCTGAAACGCAAACAGCAATTTTTGTTGCGACTCGGGCTGATCGAACCGCTCCACCACCGGTACCGCCAGGGCGCGCGGCTGCAGCCGGTATTTGACGTGCGCGAAGCGCGCGTAACGGCGCGCCTCGGGAGCGATACCTTCGCGCTCGAACAATTGATCCAAGCCGCGCTCCAGCGATTCGAACATGGCTTCCAGGTCTTGCCATTGCTCAGGCGGCATCGGAAACGCCGCCAGGCTGGAGCGTTCCGCGCCATGCACAATGCCCCCGGTGAGCATGCCCAAGGCGGAAAATACCGTGGCGAATGAAGGCACATAGACGCGCGCGATACGCAGGTCGCGCGCCAGATAAGCGATATGCAGCGAGCCCGCGCCGCCATAGGAGAACAACACAAAATCGCGCGCATCGCGGCCGCGGTCGATGCTGCAGCGCCGAATCAGGTCGGCCATGTTGGCGTTGACAATGCGAAACGCGCCCGCGGCGGCTTGCAATACCTCCATGCCCAACTTCGCGGCCACCTTCGCCACCGCGCGCTCGGCCGCGCCGCGATCCAGCCGCATCTCGCCGCCCAGGAACGCTTCAGGATTGAGATAGCCCAACACCAAGTTGACATCAGTTATGGTGGGCAACACGCCGCCGCCGCCATAACAGGCGGGCCCCGGTTCCGCGCCCGCGCTATGCGGGCCGACACGTGCCAGGCCATTGTCGTCGCACCAGACGATGCTGCCGCCGCCCGCGCCCACCGACTCGACCGCCACCTTCGGGATAAGGCAGGTATAGCGATCAATGACGGGCTCCTCCTCGAGCAGGGTGTTGCCGCCTTCGATCAACGCCACATCGAAGGTGGTGCCGCCCATATCGGCGCAGATAATGTTTGGTTCGCCATACACCTTGCCGAAATAGCGCGCGCCCAACACGCCGCTCACCGGTCCGGAATCCAGCGTCAACAAGGGCCGCACGCGAATCTCCTCCATGGTGGTCAAACCGCCCATGCAATGCGCGAGCAGCAGCGGGTAGCGATAACCGCCCTCGGTCAGGCGCTGGCCCAAGCGATCTAGGTACCCAATGAGTTTGGGGCCGACATAGGCATTGGCCAGCGTTGTGGCGGTGCGCTCGTATTCGCCGATCAATGGCGCGAGTTCGTGCGACACACAGACATAGATACCCGGCAATTGCGCGCGCACCGACTCGCGCACGTGCCGCTCGTGCGCGTTATTCAGAAATGACCATAAGAACGATATCGCCACCGACTCGATGCCGGCTTCGCGCACCGCTTGGATCGCCCGCGAAACATCCTCCTCGTTCAACTCGACCACCACGTCGCCGTGCGAATCGATGCGCTCGGCGATGCCGAACACGTCGCGCGGCGCGACGATGGGCGGATCGGCTTTGTCCAGATGCGATTGATGGTTCATCTCGCGCTCGGTACGCCCGGCGACTTTTTGCGAGGCCTTGCCAATGAAGATCGCATCTTCGTGGCCACGCGTGGTGAGCAAGGCGGTGCGCACGCCCTTGCGCTCGACCATGGCATTGGTGGCCACGGTGCAGCCATGCACGAAAAACCGGCAATCGCCCAATAACACGGCAGGCGCGAT
>JBJXEY010000166.1:0-13161 GCA_046153355.1 Burkholderiales bacterium | reverse complement strand
TGTCGCTCGGGCCGAAAGCGGAAAAAATCGAGGGCCAAGGGATGGCCCCGTTTTTCTACTTGCCGCACACCTTCTTCGTCGCCGAATTCGGCCTCGATTTTTTCGAGGCGTCGATGCGCGCGCAATATGAATTGACGCAGCGTTTCACCGCCGAATTCAGCATCCGGCCATTCCTCCAACGACACACGCAAGCCACGCTCGCCAGGCTGAAGGACTGGGCAAATGATCCCAGCGAACATGTGCGCCGCCTGGTCTCCGAAGGCACGCGTCCGCGTCTGCCCTGGGCGCCGCGTTTGCCGGCATTTCAAAAAGATCCCCGTCCGGTATTGGCTCTGTTGGAACTCTTAAAGGATGACGCCTCACTCTACGTGCGGCGTTCGGTGGCGAATAACTTAAACGACATTGGCAAAGACCATCCCGAACTGCTGGTGGACGTGGCGCGCCGCTGGTTGCGTGGCGCAAGCGAAGAAAGACGTTGGGTGGTCAATCACGCGCTGCGCTTCGCCATCAAACGCGGCGACGCGGGCGCGCTCACGGCGATTGGTTATGGCAGGGAGGCCAAGGTGTCGATTGGCAAGGTGCGTATCGCGCCGCAACGCGTGCTCATCGGCGACAAGGTGAATATTTCATTCGATCTGGTCAATACGCTACGCGCCAATCAGGATGTACTGGTGGATTTTTGCATCCACTACCTCAAGGCCAATGGCAAGGCCAGAGAGAAGGTGTTCAAACTCAAGGCGTTGTCACTCGAACCGCGGCAATCGGTGACTCTGCGAAAGACGGTTTCCCTGGCCGAGATGACCACCAGAAAACATTATCCTGGAGCGCACAAGGTTGATGCCATAGTCAATGGAACGATCAGACCATTGGGTCAATTCACCTTGTTGTCTGCGTGATTGACGCGTGTGCTACGCGCCAAGTAGCGTTTTTAGCTGCGGGTCAAAGCGGCCATCGATCAATACATAAAGCATGCGGCAGGGCTTGTCGGAGCGGTTGCTCCAGGCGTGGTTGGTGCCGCGTTGCACCACCACATCGCCAGTGCTCAAGGCGACTTCGCTGTCGTCAAGCACCAGGGTAATTTCTCCCTCGAGCACCACCGCGTAATCGACACTTTCGGTGCGGTGCATAAAGGGATGTTTGCCGCCTTGGCCGAAAGTCGAGGCATTTTCATTGCCGTAAGAACGAAACACTTCACGCGATTGCTGCGCATCGATGCCGCGTAGGGTGGTGTCAGGGGGCACCTCCGAGATGCGGATCAGGGTTCCTGCGGGCGTTGGAAAACGTGTCTTGGTGGGCACCTGGGTCGCATCGGGCTCCGCATCGACGATGGGCGCAGGCGAAGCAAATGTTCGCCAGATATCCGTTGAGATGTGCCCGGGTCGCAATGGATTGGTGAGTCCCGCCGGCGGTGGACCGTCTTCTATGACGATGGCCTTGCCGTCTTTATCGTGACCGGTCACCACGCGTCGAAGGGGTTTGCTCATGATTACTCCGCCTTGATATTGGCCGAGATCACCACCTTGCGCCAACGATCGGTTTCGCTTTTTAGAAATTGGCTGAACTCTTCGGGCGACCCGCCATAGACATCGGTGCCGGTTGCATCGAATTTTGCCGCGATGCCGCCATCCTTGATGACGCGTCCGAAGGCGCTGTTGAGATCGTTGATCGTTGCGCGCGGGGTTTGCTGCGGAGCGAGTACGCCGATAAAGGTGACGGCGAGAAAGTCTTTATAGCCTGCTTCCTGCATGGTGGGCAGATCGGGCAATTGCCGCAGGCGTGTGGGCCCGGTAGTGGCCAAGGCGCGCAGGCGTCCCTGTTGAATGTGCTGCATGGTTCCATTCACCTGCGAAATCATCACGTCGATGTGGCCGCCCAACACATCGCTAATGGCAGGGGCGATGCCTTTGTGGTGTACATGTGTCCATTTTGAATTGGACATCAATTGCAGTAGCTCTCCGGCCAGATGATTGACGCTGCCCGCGCCACCGTCGGCCGCGGTCATCTTGCCTTCGCGGGATTTCGCGTAGGCGATTAACTCCTGAAGATTGCGCACTGGGAGCTCGGGTCGAACATGAAACACCACCGGTACCAACCCAAGCGAACCCACGGGCATGAGTATCCGATCCCACTCCAGCTCGGCGCGGCGAAATGTCAGCGGTGCGATGACTACTGAACCGGTCGAGCCCACCAGCAGCGTGTGACCATCGGGAGCCGACTTACCCACGAATTCCCCCGCGATCATGCCGCCCGCGCCGGTGCGATTCTCCACCACCACCGGTTGCTTGACGATCTCCGCTACCCCAGGGGCGACCAAGCGAGCGATTAAATCAGGGTTGCCGCCGGCGGCGAAGGGGATAACCAAACGAATCGGTTTGGTGAAGGTTTGTGCGACCGCCATCGCACTGGAAAGGCACAGTGATGCGGCGATCCAAAGGTGAGTCAAGGACTTTTTAACCGACATGTTTAGCCTCCCTGGCAAAGTTTGTTGTCTTGGTTCGTGCACTCTCGTGCGCACTTTCTTCCTCGAGCAATCGCGCCAGTACGCGGCGAATGCGCACCGTGCCCAGGTCGTTGGATTGCAAGGCCGGTCGCAGCGACATGAAATCGGCGCGGCCGACGATCCGTTGTTGCGCCTCGATCATGGGTTTGTCCTGCTCGTTAAATGCCACACGCTGCCACTCGCGCACAATCTCATCGGTTTTGGGGTCATCGACCTTGAAACCACGCGCGTGCGCGAAAAAATAGTGTGTCGAAGTTTCGGTTTCGGGCGTCAGCAAATGCGTGCCGTAATTCTGCGTGCCCTCTTCGCGCGGCCGTCCCGTGGGTGTCGCGCCGGTATCCAGCTTGATGAGCGAGGGCGGATCCCAGCGAATTTCGGTCCAGCGATCCACGATCAAATCGGGGTTGTCCATGAATTTCGCCGACAGCGGCGTGACGCGGCCATTGGGGAACCAGAATTTGCTGTGCACCGTATTGCCATCTTCGATAACCTCGTGCCTCCCGTTGGGAAAGGCCTCTACCTTTAAGAAATTGCTATGCAAAAAATTGGTGTGCGTGAGATCGGCCAGATTGTCGATGATCAATTCGTAATTGGCCTCGACGCGGGTGGTGCCGGGCAACACCTTGCGTTTGGGGTCCACCAGATAGCTGAAGTCGGGAATACGCGAAGCATCGCATAGGGCTTCGTCGCCCATCCATATCCACAATACGCCCCAGCGTTCTTCCAATGGATAGGTGCGCACCCGCGCGTTTTTGGGTGCGCTGCCATCGAAAGGGTTGAGGACGCACGTTCCACTACCGTCGAACCGCAGGCCATGGTAGCCGCACTGCACCGTGTCGCCAACCAATTGGCCTCTATCCAAGGGCGCAAACCGGTGCGGACATACATTGGCCATCGCTACAGCTTTACCCGCTTCGGTGCGATACATGAGGACCGCTTGATCGAGAAGGGTGCGCACGAACAATGTGCGTCCCACCTCGGTCGACCAAGCTGCTACGTACCAGGCATTCTTCAGATACGCCATATGTGTTCTCCTGCGATGATGAAAATTGAATCTAGGCCAGTGCAGTCGCCAAGGGCGCAATCTACGCTGATTAGTGTATCGATATCTGCAATGGACGGAAACCCGGGCGCGACGAGATGCGCTCCGGCCGCCGCAATCGACTCTCGAATTCTCTTCTGCTAGAGTGGTCTACGAATTCAAAACCATGGGAGCCAAAATGAAATTAAACCAAGGTATTTCATTATTGTTTGCCGCCGCGCTTAGCGGTTTCAATCTTTCCGCGATCTCCCAAACGGTTACGCTGAAATTCGCCAGCTTCTAGCCGCCGCAGGCCACCTTCACGGCCAAGGTGTTTCAAGCCTGGGCCGACGATGTCAGTAAGGCCTCGAACGGCACGTTGAAAATCGAAGTATTTGCCGGGGGCACGCTGGGGCGCAATCCGTTGCAGCAATTCAAACTCGTACAGGACGGTGTGGCCGATATCGCTTGGGCGGTGGCGGGTTACACGCCGGGCCGGTTCGATGACACCGAAGTGGCGGAGTTGCCGTTCCTGGTGAATAACGCCTTCGAAGGTTCGGTGGTGTTGTCGCGGCTGGCGGCGAAAAATGAACTGGTGGGTTTTGCGGATTTGAAATTGCTGTTGATTGGCGCGGTGCCGCCGGTGAGTATTCACGGCACCTTCCCGATTCGTTCGCTCGCCGATCTCAAAGGCAAGCGGCTGCGCACCGGCAGCGGTTTGAACGGCAAGGTGGTTACTGCGATGGGCGGGGTACCGGTATTGATTGGCGCGCCGCAGACCACCGAGGCGATATCCAAGGGTGTGGTCGATGGCGCTCTGGCTGAGTGGAATTTTGTTGATACCTTTAAGGTGCATGAAGTCGCCTTCAACCACATGGCTTTGCCGCTAGGCGGCACGGCCATCATGGTGCCGATGATGAAAGATCGCTTCGATAAACTGCCGGCTGCAGCGCGCGCGGCCATCGAAAAATTCAGCGGCGAAGCCTTTGCGCGGCGCTTTGCGGCGATCGCCGATGCCACCATCACCTCGGTGCCCGAGGCCCTGGCCAAGCGCGGCAAGAACAACATCGTGGTGCCCGATGCCGCGACGCGCGATTCCTTCCGTACCGCGGTGCAACCGGTGGTCACCGAGTGGCGCAAAGAAAAGCCGCGCAACGAACGTGTCTACCAGTCGTTTGTCGCTGAACTCGAGCGCCTGCGCGCCGGCAAGTAGTGCCCTTGTCGCGGATGGTGTAGCCGACCGGTGCTAAGTTCACTGGAGCGCGGCATCGAACGCATTGCCTTGTTGCTGGCGCTTAGCGCCGCCACAGGCTTGTTGCTGGTGGCCTTCGCCACCATGGCCGATGTGTTATTGCGCTGGTTGTTCAAATTGCCGATTCCCGGGTTAGGTGAAATCTCCGCGTTGTTTACCGCCGTGGTGGTTGCTGCCTGCTTTCCGATGCTGATCGCGCGGCGCGGCAATGTCACCATTCGTTTTGTGGGCTCCACCTTGTTTCCACGCCTGGCGAGATGGTTGGATGTTTTTGGTGCGTTAGTCACTTCACTGTTTTTTATCGCCATGACCTGGCAGTACCTGCGCTTCGCCGCCGAAATGACGCAGGCGGGCGAATCCACGCCGATACTGCGTTGGCCTGTTGGGCCCTGGTGGTGGGCGGTGACACTGATGATCGCCATCGCCGCGGTCATTACCTTGGTGGTGCTGCTGCGTGAAGCGCGCGGCAGCGGCGGCGAGGATCAGACATGATCAAGGTTGGAGCACGAGTTCCACGCTTCGCTGCGAAGCAAAGCGGGTAACCATGGAACCGATCACCATCGTGATGCTCGGCCTGGCCGGCATGTTCGTGTTGATCCTCCTGCATGTTCCCTTGGGTATTGCAATGGGCATTGCCGGCGTGGTCGGCTTTGGCGTACTCGCAAGCTTCAAACCTGCCTTCACCCTTTTGGCATCCGAAACCGCGAGTGCGTTCTCCAGTTCCGATCTCGCAACCATTCCCCTATTCATCATGATGGGCGGTTTCGCCAGCGCGGCGGGCCTGTCCGAGGATTTGTATCGCATGGCCTACGCACTGGTGGGCCACCGGCGCGGCGGCCTTGCCATGGCTACCATTGGCGGTTGCGCGGGCTTTGGCGCGGTGTGCGGCTCCTCGATCGCCACGACTGCCACCTTCGGCCGTGTCGCCTTGCCGCCGATGAACGCGCGCGGCTATGCGCCGGGGTTCGCCACCGGCACCGTCGCGGCGGGTGGGACGCTGGGCATCCTAGTGCCGCCTTCGATCATCATGGTGATCTACGCGGTGCTGGCCGAGCAATTCATCATCACGCTCTACATCGCGGCAATCGTGCCCTCCATCCTCGCCATCGCCCTGCACTTCGCCGCCATCGCCATCTATACCCGGATTCGCCCCGCTGATGCGCCACCCGGGGAACGCTTACCCTGGAGTGAGCGGGTGAAAGAATTGTTGCGCGGCTGGGCGGTGCTATTGCTCATTTTTATTGTGTTGGGAGGGATCTCATTCGGTGTGTTCACCGCAGTGGAGGGCGCGGCGGTAGGCGCCGCACTGGCGTTCATTTTCGCGGTGCTGCGCAGATCGCTAAACCGAAAAACGTTTAAACAAACCCTGATCGACGTAGCCAGCACCACGGCGATGATTTACGTGATCATCATTGGTGCATCGCTTTTCGGCTATTTCGTGGCTATCTCCAAAGCCCCCCAGGAAATCATCGGCGCCATCAGCGGCGCGGGGCTATCGATCCCCATGGTTTTATTTCTGCTGATGCTGATGTACCTGGTGCTGGGCGCGGTATTTGACGAAGTAGCGGCAATGGTGATCACGCTGCCCTTCGTGTTGCCGCTTATCAAAAGCTGGGGATTCGACCCGGTCTGGTGGGGCATCATCAACGTGGTGATTATTGAGCTTGGGATGCTGATCCCGCCCATCGGCATGAATGTGTTCGTGATCCACGGCATTGCGCCGCAGGTGCCACTTGCCGCCATCTATCGCGGCGTGACGCCCTACATCATTTCGAATCTATTACGACTGGCGATACTGCTTTCATTTCCGGTGTTATGCCTGGGGCTGCCGGCCTATCTGAAGGGATAGCCGGCAGGCCTTTGAACAATCGCGGCGTTGCACTGCCTGCTAGACCATTTACGTAATGCAATATCTCCTTTAGTGTCCGACAGACATGGCATCTTTTACATAAATGTTGGTAATTTAAGCCGCGCCCAATTTACATCAAGCCTTCTGCCTTGAGCGCTTCCACCACCTTGGGCCGTGCCTCGACCCGCGCGACAAACGCGTTGACGTTGGGAAACGCCGACATATCCATCTCCACGCGCTTTGCCCAACGGGTCATGTTGTAAAGATAGCCATCGGCGACAGAAAATTGCGCACCCATGATGTAGTCCTTGCCGGCGAGTTCCTTTTCAACATAGGCCCAGCGCTGCGCCAGACGATCACGAAAGATTTTCTTCGCTTCATCGGGCATCGCTTGGTTAAACAGTGGTGAGAAGCCCTTGTGCAGCTCGGATGAAATGAAGGTCAACCATTCCTGCAGTTTGTAGCGCTCCATGGTGCCCGCCTTGGGCGCGAGGCCGGAGTCCGGCTTCTGGTCGGCGATGTACTGAACGATGGCAACGCCCTCCACCAGCACCTCGCCGCTATCCAGTTGCAGTGCGGGTATATAGCCTTTGGGGTTGATGGGCAGGTAATCCGCGCCCGATTCGGTTTTCTTGGCGCGAAGATCAACTTTTTCGATGGTGTGAGCGATGCCCGCTTCGCATAGCGCGATGTGCGGCGAGATCGAGCAAGCGCCCGGTGCGTAGTACAGCTTCATGGTTTTGCTCCTGATTGAAATACGGGTAGATGAGGTTTTGCGGATGCGCGTGGCACGACGCAACCTGCGCGGCTATTGTGGCACGGGAGCATGACAAGGATGCTTCGACCCCCTTCGTCTCTCATGCCTGCGGTATCATCGCCGCCTCCTTTGGCCGCAATCGCGGCTTCGCGATTAATCCCCAGTTACAACGAGGTTGCCCCATGCCGGAAGTCGGAAAAATCGATTTGAAATGGGAGGATCTCACTCCCGGACGCGTTATCGCCGCGATGACTTACATGCTCACGCCCGACGACATCCGCGAGGAAGCCGAGGCCTACGAGGATTTCAACCCGATTTATTCCGACCCGGAATTCGCCAAGAACACCGAGATCGGCTTTGTCGTCGCGCCCTTCTACATCACCCTGGGCGAGTTTTTGCCGCCCCTGCTGCGGCACGACATGAAAATGGGCGTGAATACCATTTACGCCAGTTCCATCAAAGAATCCTTCATGCCGATGTTCCTAGGCGATGTGGTGACCAAGACCTTGTCGGTGGAGGAGACCTATGAGAAGCGCGGCAAGAAATTCCTGGTTTGGCGCATTGAATGGAAGAATCAAGATGGCGAGTTGGCGAAGCGTCAGATCCGCACTTCATATTGGGTCGGCACGCCGCAACCCTTGATCAAGATCGATAAAACCGGCACACAGGTGGACGCATGAGCACCGAGAACAACGCGCAGGGCGGGGCGGATGCCGCGCGCAAGACGAAATACCAGGTCACCATCAGCGATCAGTCGGCGGCGCTAAAGACACTGCAATACGACGATATCAACATTGGCGATGAGGTGATTCCCTACACACGCTGGATCACCAAGCAATCGGCGATTCGGTTTGGTCGTACCTACAAAGATGCGTTCTCCGGGCACATCAACGCGAAAGTCTCCGAAGGGCAGTTTGGCGTGCGTTCCATGCCGGTGCAGGGCGCGGTGATCGAGGCAGGTGTCACGCCGATGATTGTCAATTGGTTGCGTTCGGCCAAGCCCTGGCTCTATGGCGGCCGCCAGGAAACCAAATTCATCCAGATCGTCGGGCCCGGCGACACACTTATTTACCACGGCAAGGTCATCGAAAAGACCATCGACGGCGTTAAGAAATATGTGTGGCTGGATATTCACGCCGAAAACCAGAAGGGCGAGAAGGTCATGGTCGGCAAGGCGCGCGTGGCGTTTTAGTGAACCGTTGCAAAGGAACAGGGCGTGAGTGGTTTGAATAAGCTTTTTCAGCCGGGCCGCATAGGCAAGCTTGAACTAAAAAACCGCATCGTCATGGCAGCCATGGGCACCGGCTACTGCCACCACGATGGTTACGTGCTGGATGAATACATCGCCTTCATGGAAGAGCGCGCTAAGGGCGGCACGGGTCTCCTGATGACCGGCGTTACGCGAATTCTGTCGGAGGTGGGCATGCGCCCTGGCAGTATGGGGATTTACGACGACAAGCTGATTCCCGGCCTGCGCCAACTCACCGATGTCGTGCACAAGCATGACGCCAAAATTTTCATGCAGTTGCACCATTCCGGAACACGCACTTCGGAAGAAACGCGCGCGGTGACTCCTTCCGCGCCCTCGGCCATTGTGCATTTCCGCACCGGCGTGGTGCCGCGTGCTCTGACGTTGTTGGAAATCGAGAACCTGATCAAAGCTTTCGGCCAGGGTGCGCGCCGCGCCAAAGATGCGGGCTTCGATGGCGTCGAGGTGCATGGCGGCCATGGTTATTTAATCTGTCAGTTTCTCTCGCCGCGCGCCAACCGGCGCGACGATTTATACGGCGGCAGCGTGCAGAACCGGTCGCGTTTCCCCTGCGACATCATGCGCGAGATCAAACGTGTATGCGGGCCTGATTTCCCAGTGATATTCCGCGTCAGCGCCACCGAATACATTGAAGGTGGCACCACGCTGGATGACACCCTACAGCAGGTAGAGCTTTTTGTTGATGCGGGCGCCGATGCGCTGCATGTGTCGGCCGGCAGCGATGAAGCCCTGCAATGGGTGACGCCGGATTTCAATGAACCGCCGGCGTGCCTCACCTATCTCGCGCAAGCCGTCAAAAAAATCGTCAAGGTGCCGGTGATTGCAGTGGGCAAATTGGGCGACCCGCGCGTGGCGGATAAGGTGCTCGAGGATGGCATCGCCGATTTTGTCGCCATCGGCCGGCCACTCTTAGCCGATGCCTATCTGCCCAACAAGGCGAAGGAAGGAAAGATTGATGACATCATGTTGTGCATTTATTGCAACAACGGATGTACCGAAAATCGTTTGTTGGGTCGCAATCGCTGTGCGGTGAACCCCGAGTTGGGGCAGGAAGCGGTGTATCGCTTCGAGAAGACAAAAACTAAAAAGAAGATCGTTATCGTCGGTGGCGGTCTTGCCGGTATGGAAACAGCGACGATTGCGGCGGAACGCGGCCACGAAGTTCACCTCTATGAAAAGACCGGCCTGCTCGGTGGTCAATGGATACCGGCAACTGCAGCAAAACCTCAAATCGGCACGCTCACGGTGAATATGGAACGGCGTCTCAAAGCATCCGGCGCCAACATCCATCTCAACACCGCGCTCGATGCCCAAGGCATCCTCAAGATGAAGCCTGATCTCGTGGTGGTGGCCACCGGCGCCAAACAAACCACCCCCAAGATCCCCGGAACCGATGGAAAAAATATCGTCATGGCCTGGGATGTATTGGATGGCAGCGCCAAGACCGGACAGGAAGTGGTGGTGGTCGGTGGCGGCCTTACCGGTTCGGATGCCGCGTACTTTCTCGCGCGTCAGGGTAAGCGCGTGTCCCTCATCAACAACTCGCAAGTACTGGTGCATGTGGAGCGCCTGTCGAAACTTACGCTCAAGGAAAAACTCATCAACAACGGTGTGTATTTGTATCCCTTGTCGAAGGCCGAGAGTATTACGGAGAAGGGTGTCAACGTTATCAATGATGGCGAGATTGTGTTTCTTAAAGCCGATACGGTGGTGATTTCGGTGGGTGTGAAACAAGACAATGCCATTGCAACCGAGCTTGCCGCGCTGCAACCCGCTTTGCCCGTTCAGACCATTGGCGATGCCTACGATCCGCGTACCGCGCTTGAGGCGATACACGAAGGCTTCAAGATCGCGACGGAAGCTTGACGGCGCGACGGCATGTTTGACACCGCCGAAATCCAGCGCGATGCCCTGGATGCGCTCAAGAGTGTCTTTGGCTACAACTCGTTTCGTGGCCTGCAAGCCGACGTCATCCTTCATGTGACGACCGGCGGCGATTGCCTGGTGTTGATGCCCACTGGCGCCGGCAAATCGCTTTGCTACCAGATTCCCGCTTTATTACGGCCTGGCACCGCTATTGTCGTCTCGCCGCTGATCGCGCTCATGCAGGATCAGGTGTCCGCCATGCTCGCGGCCGGCGTGCGCGCCGGGTTTCTGAATTCCACTTTGGAATGGGATGAGGCCGCGGCAGTGGAGCGCGATGTGCTCGCCGGTAACTACGATCTTCTCTACGTTGCGCCGGAGCGCTTGATGACACCGCGCTTTCTGGCTTTATTGGAGTCGGTAGAGCGTGGCAAAGGCATAGCACTTTTTGCCATCGACGAGGCGCACTGCGTCTCGCAGTGGGGCCACGACTTCCGGCCCGAGTACATCCAGCTCTCGGCCTTGCATGAGCGCTTTCCCCACGTACCGCGCATTGCATTGACTGCCACCGCCGACGATGTGACGCGGCGTGAAATCGTTGCACGACTGAATCTGGGCGAGGCACGGCAGTTCGTCTCCAGTTTTGATCGCCCCAATATTCGCTATCGCATTACAGAAAAAGATAACCCCACGGGGCCGTTACTCGCGTTTCTGCGTCGCGAGCATGCAGACGATGCCGGCATTGTCTATTGCCTGTCGCGTAAGAAAGTCGATGAAACCGCCGCGTGGTTGCGCGACGAAGGTTTCAATGCCCTGGCCTACCATGCCGGCATGGACAACATGACGCGCGCTGAGCATCAAAGGCGCTTCCTGCGCGAGGAGGGAATCGTGATCGTGGCGACGATTGCTTTCGGCATGGGAATCGACAAGCCTGACGTGCGCTTTGTCGCGCATCTAGATCTGCCCAAAAGCATCGAGGGTTATTACCAGGAGACCGGCCGCGCTGGGCGCGACGGCGCACCCGCCGATGCCTGGATGGTCTATGGCATGGGGGATATGGTGAACCTTCGCCGCATGATCGATCAATCCGAGGGCGACGAAGCGTACAAACGCGTGCAGTCGAGCAAACTCGATGCGCTCTTGGGTCTATGCGAATCGACCAGTTGTCGCCGGGTGCGATTGCTCGCCTATTTCGGCGAAGGCTCCGAGCCTTGCGGCAATTGCGACACCTGCCTGGAACCACCCGATACCTGGGATGGCACCGTCGCAGCGCAAAAGGCGCTCTCCTGTGTATTGCGCACCGGGCAACGCTTTGGCGCCGCGCATGTCATCGATGTATTGCGCGGCAAGACCACCGACAAGGTAACGCAATGGGGGCATGCGTCGCTCTCTACTTTCGGCATTGGCGCTAATGAAGATGAAACCGCGTGGCGCTCGGTGTTCCGGCAACTTATTGCGCAGGGCCTCTTAATCGTCAATCACGACAGCTTTGGTGCCTTACAGGTCACTGAGGCAAGCCGCGCGATTCTGAAGGGCGAGCAGACGGTGAACCTGCGCCGCGCGCCTGAACCGGCGGCCAGACGCGACCGCGGGCGTTCACGCGAGAGTGCCTTTGGGCGCGAGCGCACCGCGCCTCGCATGGTGGCTGGCGTGGCCGAGCTCGATGTAGCGGGCCGGGCTGCATGGGATGAATTAAGACAATGGCGTGCTTCCGTAGCAAAACAAAGCGGTGTGCCCGCTTACGTGGTGTTTCACGACGCGACCCTCGCAGAGATTGCGCGCGAACGGCCGCAAACTACCGAAGAGCTTTCGCGGATAACCGGCGTTGGCGCGACGAAATTGGATCGATATGGTCCAGCGGTACTGGCACTACTTCGCGGCTAGATCGGCTAGATGCAGCCTTTTCTCGCCCAGTTGAATGCATGGCGCTATAGTCTTGAGATATGAGACATATTTTTCGCCGTAAATAAATTACCGGAGGCAAAAATGATTTTCCGCAGACTTCTTGTACTGCTCATCGGTTGCGTCACCGTGCAGTTCGCCGCCGCGCAAACGCAGTGGCCGGTAAAGCCCTATCGCATCGTCATCGGCTATCCGCAGGGCGGCGCGATGGATTTGATTGTTCGCCTGGGCGCGGAGCGCATTCAAGCCAAGACTGGCCACGCGTTGATACTTGAAAGTCGTCCGGGTGCATCGGGGCATCTGGCGACCGAGCAGGTATTCAAGGCCGCCCCAGATGGCTATACGTTGATGGTTGCCCCGCCGGCGTACGTGACCACGCCGTTCATGTTCACGGAGCTGCCCTTCGACCCGGAGACTTTGGTTCCCATCACCTTGCTTGCTAATCAGCCCAATGTGTTTGCGGTGAATCCGGGTCGCTTGCCTGATGTCATGACCTTGCAACAATTAATCGATCGCGCCAAAGCCAATCCCGGCAAGCTGAACTATGGGTCGCCCGGCAACGGTGGCAGCGGGCACCTAAGCATGGAACTGCTGAAGATGCTGGTGAACGTGGATATTCTTCATGTGCCTTCACATCTGTCCGGTTGATTTCAGAATAAAAACAACTGCTTATCGAGGGGATGGTCGTCAATATTCAGTGTCGCCTCGGTAACCAGTTGATCGATTGAGGTTTTCTCAAACATGTTG
>JBJXEY010000156.1:0-5951 GCA_046153355.1 Burkholderiales bacterium | reverse complement strand
CGATTCGCTTTTGATCTCCGACTCGTTCACACCAAGCTGCTCGGCAACTATTTTCTTGACTCGTTGCTCAATATTTTCCATTTTGCGCTCCTTCTCCCCTGTGACACGCGCCGGCACCCCGGTTTTTTGAGGCGCGAATTGTAGCAGATCCCATCGGCAAAAATCATCTGTGGACAATGCGAAATAACTTCAGTTTCGCGCTTGGTCAAATTGATGTTGATACATGACCGGTGCGTCGTTTGACTCTATAGCAATGAAAATTTAGCCCTCTGTAAATTTTCACTCTAGTTCATGTACATGCCGCCGTTCACGTGAATTGTGCTGCCGGTGATATATGCCGCAGCAGGCGAAGCAAGATAACAAACAGCGCTGGCAACCTCCTCAACGCTACCCAAGCGGGAAAGCGGAATTTGCGCAAGCAACGCCTCGCGCTGAGCTTGGTTCATCGCACTAGTCATATCGGTTTCGATAAATCCGGGCGCAATACAATTCACGGTAATACCACGACTGCCTATTTCTCTTGCCAACGACCGAGTAAAGCCAGCGACGCCCGCCTTGGCCGCAGCATAGTTTATTTGCCCTGGATTGCCTGTTGAACCGACAACCGAGGTGATGTTGATGATTCTGCCGGAACGAGCCTTCATCATTCCCCGCAAAACCGCCTTGGACAAGCGAAATACCGATTTGAGGTCGGTATCGATTACCGCGTCCCACTCGGCATCTTTCATGCGAATAGCAAGATTGTCCTGGGTAATGCCCGCGTTATTAACAAGGATGGAAACCGCGCCGAATTCTTTTTCAATCGACTCAAACAACGACGCGATGGCCTCCCCATCATTGACGTTCAACACCGCGCCGCGACCTCTGGCGCCTTGCACCTTGAGATATTCGTCGATGCCAGTGGCGCCTATTTGCGTGGTGCCGGTGCCGATCACGCATGCGCCTAGTTTTGCCAGGGACAGCGCAACCGCGCGACCAATGCCACGACTAGCACCAGTGACCAATGCAACCTGACCATCCAACGATTTCGCTTCAAGCATAGGAGCGCAATCCTTCTTCGATCGAAGCGCGATCATTGAGCGCAAGTACTTGGAGATCGGCAGAGATTCTCTTGCTCATCGGCGCCAATACTTTGCCCGGTCCGCACTCGAATAAGTGCGTCACACCCGCCGCGGCCATGGCCATCACGCACTGCGTCCATTTCACCGGATGATCGGCCTGACCGAAAAGGGCATGGCGAATTTCCTCAGGTGTGGCGCGTGTTCGTGCATCCAGGTTATGAATCAGGGGAATGGTCGGCGCACCGAAGCGCACCTCATCGAGCGCAAGTTTCAAGCGAGCCGCCGCAGGCGCCATCAATGAGGAATGAAATGGCGCGCTGACCGGCAATGCAAGCGCCCGTTTCGCTCCCCGCGATTTGGCCACATCCATCGCGCGCTTGACTGCCGCAGCATGGCCCGCAATCACCACTTGTGCCGGTGCATTGAAATTAACTGCCTCGACAACCTCGCCTTGGGCGGCCTCCGCGCAGGCCGCGACCACCGCGTCATCGTCTAGTCCAAGAATAGCCGCCATCGCGCCCGTGCCTTCGGGGACGGCCTCTTGCATCGCCATCGCGCGCAGCCGCACCAACGGCAAGCACTCGGCGAACGACAGGGCGCCGGCAACCACAAGAGCCGCGTATTCGCCAAGGCTATGTCCCGCGACCATCTCCGGAGCAGCGCCACCCAGGGCGCGCCAGGCACGATAAACAGCAACGTCGGCGGTCACCATGACTGGCTGAGTGTTCACGGTACGATTGAGTTCTCTGGTCGGACCCTCCGCGATCAACTTACCGATATCTTCCCCGAGGATATCCGATGCTTCGAGCAAGGTTTGACGAATTTCCGGAAGATCGCCGTAGGCATTCATCATTCCGACCGACTGCGATCCTTGTCCTGGAAATACCATCGCCAGTTTCACGTTTTCTCCTCGTTGCATGCCATTGCGTATTGAAAAAAAGCACTTGCCATGTAGTAGCCAAAACCGCAATTCGAAAATTGATATTGGAAACGAAATAAGCGCAAAACATTATTCGAAAACTAGTATTCGAATACGACTGCGCCCCAAGTAAAGCCGCCGCCCACGCCCTCTAGCATGACCTTGTGGCCGCGCCGAATGCGTCCATCGCGCACCGCGCAATCCAGCGCCAACGGCACCGAGGCCGCCGACGTATTGGCGTGGCGATCAACCGTCACCACCACGCGCTCAACAGGAATGCCCAAGCGTTTAGCGGTTGCATCGAGAATTCGCACGTTGGCTTGATGGGGAATAAGCCAATCCAAGTCGGCTATCCCAAGCCCACACTGAGTCAACGTTTCCCGAGCCACTTCATCCAGAACCTTGACGGCGAACTTAAATACCCCTTGTCCATCCATTTGCAGGAAAGGCGATCCCACCACCTTACCGCCGCATATCGTTCCTGGTACTGAAAGAATTTTTGCCTGCGATCCATCGGCATGAAGTACGCTGCCCAAAATACCGGGCGATGTATCAGCGCGAAGCACCACCGCGCCCGCGCCGTCGCCAAACAGTACTGCCGTTCCACGGTCGTTCCAATCGAGAATACGCGAAAACACCTCAGCGCCGACCACCAACGCGCAACGACTCTGCCCGCTACGTATGAATTTATCGGCAATACTCAGTGCATAAACGAAGCCACTGCAGACCGCCTGAATATCAAAGGCCGCCCCGCCCTTAATGCCCAATTTATTTTGCAAAAGGCAAGCGCTGCTGGGAAAAATCTGGTCTGGCGTCGAAGTGGCAAATACAATTAGATCCACCTCGGCCGCCACAATTCCGGCGGATTCCAACGCCGCTTCGCACGCTTTAAAGGCAAGGTCGCTGCTATTTTGCGACGCATCGGCGATGTGTCGCTGCTTTATGCCGGTGCGGCTTTCGATCCATTCATCCGACGTGTCCATGCTTTGCGCGAGTTCCGCGTTGGTCACCACCTTCTCAGGAAGATAGCTTCCAGTACCCGCAACACGCGACCAGATCATGCCGCCTCCAGCTTGGCCAGGCGATTGGTTAATCTCGGAATGACATCGTTTTCGACTTCTTCGCGTGCGCGCTCAATTGCGCGTCGATAACTGAATTGATCCGCGGAACCATGGCTTTTTACTACCACGCCATTCAAACCAACCAATGTCGCGCCGTTATAAGTGCGGTGATCGACGCGGCGCTTAAACGCCTTCAGTACCGGCGCGGCGATCAAGGCAATCGCCTTGCGCCCCAGGCTGCGGCTGAGTTCCTCTTTTAGAAAAGCGCCCAACATTTGCGCTAAGCCTTCGGCCGATTTCAAGGCGACGTTGCCCACGAAACCATCGCACACCACCACATCGCAACGACCTTTAAAAATATCGTCGCCTTCGACATTGCCAATAAAGTTAAGGCCACTGGCACGCAACAATTCGGCGGTTTTCTTGACCACCTCCGTGCCCTTGATATCTTCCGCGCCGATATTGAGTAGGCCGATCGTTGGCCGTTCCTTATGCTCCACCGCGGATACCAGCACCGAGCCCATGATCGCGAATTGCAGCAAGTGCTCGGCGGTGCTATCCACGTTAGCGCCCAAATCGAGT
This sequence comes from Burkholderiales bacterium, assembly GCA_046153355.1. Taxonomy (GTDB): domain Bacteria; phylum Pseudomonadota; class Gammaproteobacteria; order Burkholderiales; family SG8-39; genus 2-02-FULL-62-17. The sequence continues at coordinate 2,328 of JBJXEY010000156.1, read as the reverse complement.
ACATAGGTCCCCCCAGTTTTCGAAGGAAGTACCGAAAGGATCGCGGGACGATCTATGCCGGGCAAGGTTTTCAATACATAGCGCGAGATCGCCATCAAGGCACCAGTGTTGCCGGCGCTCACCATTGCGTGGGCTTCGCCATTTTTAATTAATTCGGCGGCGAGGCGAATCGAAGAGCCTTTTTTCCCTCTCAATGCGACAAGAGGCGACTCGTCCATGGAAACGATTTCCGGAGCGTGATGGACGCGAATGCGGTCCGAGTGGCGATTTTTGTTGCGCTTCAATTCCGCGTCGATGGCATCGCGAAGACCCACCAATATGATGTGGGTATCCTGGTACATACCAAGAAATTCGATCGCCGCCGGCACTGTCACCCGCGGTCCGTGATCGCCACCCATGCTGTCAATCGCGATGGTGAAGGCCATGGGCCATCCCGAGAATAGTTATTCGCGTCGGGACGATGCGAATCCCGAGGCGAAACCCCGCCCTAGTCGCCCCTGCCTTTGGCCACTTTTTTGCCGCGGTAGTATCCGGTCGGGCTGATGTGATGACGCAAATGCACCTCCCCGGTCGTGGGCTCGACTGCCAGGGGTGGCGCGATCAGGAAATCGTGCGAGCGATGCATGCCTCGTTTGGAGGGGGACTTCTTATTCTGCTGTACCGCCATGGTGATGCTCCTTCAAGTTCAGCTATTCGATCTACGTGAAAGCCTATCTCGCTTCACGCTTTTTTCAACTTTGCCAATACGCCAAAAGGCGACGCCTTTCGCGCTCGCGCATTCAATTCGCTCGTTTCGCAATCCTCATGCCGAGGTACTTGCGGCAATATCAATATCACTTCATCTTCCACCAAGCGCGCCACACTCATCTCCGTTTCGGCCAGCACTCGGTCAACTTCATCCTCCGCCTCGGTGATAAATTTCATATCACCGCACAACTCAAGCTCAACATCAAGTTCCAGCACAAATTCGAGCCGATCAAGGCAGCGTTGGCACACCAATTCAAGACGCCCACTGGCCAAGACTTGAATGCTGGCCTTACCAGCTATATTTTTTCCACCACGAAGAAAGTAGTCGATTCCGGAGGTCTTACAAGGCGTCTCGGCCAACCGCGGAAGCTCTCTCAGATCGAGCGACCCACGCAACTTGCCGCCCTCTCGGGCAAACCGGAAACCATCTATTGCATCCGGTTGTGACATAGGGCGCGCATGATAGTATGTCTGGGTCTAGCTGTCAAAATAGAATTCCAAGTTGTTCTGGGTAAAATTTCAAGTTGTTCAGGGTGTTACCGTGCTTTTTGGCGCTTATTCAGAGTCTCGCGAAAGCTAAGATCAATCGTGAAACTCATCCTCGCCTCCACCTCGCGCTACCGCAAAGCCCTGCTATCCAGGCTGAATATTCCGTTCGAGGTCGCTGCGCCCGATGTCGATGAGACGCCCCTCTTTAACGAAGCGCCCCAGGTCCTTGCAAGCCGCCTTGCGCACGCAAAAGCCTTAAAAGTCGCGCTTGATTATACCGATGCCCTGGTCATCGGTTCTGATCAAGTAGCCTGCTGTGGCGAAACCCTGCTTGGCAAACCTGGCACGCATGACAAGGCGGTAAAACAGCTCTTGCTGCTTTCGGGTCGTGAGGCGGTGTTTCATACCGCGCTTTGCGTGCACAACTGCGCGACCGGAATAACCTTGAGGCGAAACGTTTCGAATCGCGTTTTGTTTCGCACTCTGACTGCTGCGCGAATTGAGCGCTACTTGCGTATTGAACAACCCTATGACTGCGCTGGCAGCGCCAAATCCGAAGGCTTGGGGATTGCCCTAATCCAAAGGTTGAGCGGTGACGATCCCAATGCATTGATCGGCTTGCCGTTGATTGCCTTGGTTGATCTGCTTAGCGAACACGGCCTGGAAATTCCCTAATGCCTGCGGGCACCTTGTGGTTGATTCCGACCACGCTTGGTGGCGATCACACCAATCAAGTGATTCCCCAAGGAGTACTCAACCGTCTACGAGAGTTGACCTGTTTTTTCGCCGAGGAGCCCAAAACCGCGCGTGCGTTTCTCAAACTTGCCGCGCACCCAGGCCCTATTGCTTCTCTGAGAATTGAACGACTCACCAACGCAAGTTCCCCGACGGAACTCGACACCATGATTGAGATACTGCGTCAGGGTGACGATGCAGCCATCTTGTCCGAAGCCGGCTGCCCGGCCCTCGCCGACCCGGGAGCAACGCTCATTCAGCTCGCGCATGCCGCCAATATTCGCGTGGCCCCGCTAACGGGCCCATCCTCGATCACGCTTGCACTTATGGCATCTGGACTGGAAACACAGCGCTTCG
>JBJXEY010000034.1:0-5222 GCA_046153355.1 Burkholderiales bacterium | reverse complement strand
TGGGCGTCTCCACCGGCACGCGCCTCAAAGCCATCCCCGATTATCCGACCATGACTGAGCAAAAAGTGCCGATGGATCTCACCGGCTGGTGGGCGGCGATGGTACCGGCGGGCACGCCCAAACCGGTGCTCGACCAGATCCAAAAATGGTTTACCTTCATGGTGCAGACCGACGAGACCACCAAGTTCTTGAATAGTTTTGGCGGCGATGCCTGGGTCAATACCCCGGAGCAAGGTCAGGCGTATTTGGTCAAAGCGATCAAGGAGTGGGGTGATTACGTGAGGCTAGCGAAAATTCAACCACAATAATTTTTACAGCATAGAAAATGCCCGCTTGAAGTGGGCATTTTTATTTATATATAGGATTTACGCAGCGGCGGCGGCTTTCGCCGCAGCGCTGGCATTGGCGCGATAGGTAGCTAGATTGCCGCCCACTTTGATCTTCCCAGGCAACGGATGGCCGACAAGCTCTTCGGCCTTGATGCCCGCCTCGATCATGGCATTCAGATCAATGCCGGTGTCGATGCCCATCTCCTGGCACATGAACACCACGTCCTCGGTGCAGATGTTGCCTGCGGCGCCCTTGTGCGCGGCAAATGGACACCCGCCCAGGCCTGCCACCGCCGCATCGAAGCGATCCACGCCCATGTCCATGCCAGCGATGAAATTGGCGATCGCCGCGCCGCGCGTGTCGTGCAGGTGCAGGCAGATGCTGTTGTCCGGGTAACGCTCGCGCACCAATCCCACCAGACGCTTCACCTGCGCCGGATTGCCCCAGCCCATGGTGTCGTACAGCGTGATCTCGCCGATTTTCATACCCAGGTCCTTGGCGCGTGTTTCCTGATCCTTAAGTAATTGCATCACGCGCTCCGCGCTGATCGCCCCCTCGTAATTGCAGCCAAAGGCAACCGCCACGCCAATATCCAGCTTGTCGAACCCCAACTCGCGAAATTTATTTACGTAGCCCGGCATTTCATCCAATTTTTCCGCCACGGTGCGATTGGTGTTTTTCTTGCTGAAAGTTTCGCTAGCATTGAGCGAGAACCCAGGGGATATGGTGAGTTTGTCGCTATGCGAGAGCGCGCGCTCCAATCCTTGCATGTTGAGCCACAAGCCCGTGTATTCGACGCCGGGAAATTTCTTGATGCCATCGGTCCAGGCATCGGAGTCCGCCATCTGCGGCACCCACTTGGGGCTCACAAACGAAGCGAATTGAATCGCCTTGATACCTGTCGCGGACAATTGATCGACAAAAGCAATCTTATCGGCGGTAGGAATGTTTTTCTTCTCGAACTGAAACCCCTCGCGCGGACCGCACTCATTGACATAAACAAACTTGGGCAAATCACTCATCACCACTCTCCTTTAGAAAAACCGGGGACGTACCACGGTTTCGGGCGAAAACCTACGTTGTACCAAATCGCCTAAAACCGTGGTACGTCCCCTATTTATAATTTCTCGGGGGCACCGCTTGCAACGATGTTGCCCGATATTAACGCGTCGATCTCGGCTTGGCTGAAGCCGGCCTCGCGCAACACCTCTTGGCTGTGTTCGCCTAGGCCAGGCGGCGGTTGGCGGATGCCGAATTCGTAGTCACTACTGTTAAAGGGCATCTTGGGCAAATTGCCGATCTTGCCGTTTTTCATTGGCGTGGGCAGCAGTTGGCCCGTTGCAAGCAGGTGTGGATCATCCAGCAACTGATCGGGGCGCTGCACCGGCGCGTAGGGGACGCTTGCTTTTTCAAGCTTGTCCTGAAGTTGCTGGCTGGTGAAGTTGATGGCCACTTTGCGCACCAGCGGCAACATCCACTCCTGGGAGGCAACGCGCTTGGAATTGGTATCCAGGCGTTCATCGGCGAATAAATCCGACATGCCGAATTCCTTACACAGACGCTCCCAGTGCGCATTCGACGTGACACCAATGAAAACCTGTTGTTTATCCGACGTGTCGAAAAGATGAAATATTCCCCAACCCATGCGCACTGATTGGCCAATCTCCGCCATCGGGAAGGAAGGTTCACCCGTGGCCACGGCGCGCGCCATCCATTGACCCACCCAGAACACGCTGGTCTCGAATAATCCAGAGGTGATCATCTGCCCGCGCCCGGTGGTTTCACGCACGTGCAGCGCCGCCAACACGCCGATGATGCCGTAGGTGGCGGCACCAATATCGATTACCGATGCGCCGGCGCGTAGCGGTCTGCCGGTTGGCCCAGTCATGAACGCGAGGCCGCCCATCATTTGCGCGAGTTCATCCAAAGAAGGCCGATGTTCATAGGGGCCAGGCAAAAAACCCTTCACCGCGAGATAGATCAGTTTGGGATTGAGTTTGGCGAGTTCCTCATAACCCAAACCTAAACGGTCCATGGCCCCTGGCGCATAGTTATCCAGGCAAATGTCTACCGTCGAGACCAACTTTCGAAACACCGCCTTGCCTTCATCGGACTTCAAATCCATCGCAATGCTGCGTTTGTTGCGATTGAAGAAATAAAATCCGGAGGCGGCACCGGGCATGTTGCGCGCCTGATCGCCGCCGTCGGGTCGCTCGACCTTGACCACGTCAGCGCCCAGGTCGGCAAGGATCAGAGAGGCGGTGGGGCCGGCGACAATGTGGCCCAGTTCAAGGACGCGAATGCCATGAAGGGGAAGCAAGCCTTGAGCAGCAGACGACATACTGATTACCTCGATTCATCGGAAAGTCGCGAGCATACCAAGTTGGCGGCGAAGGCTGTCGGCGCCGAACGCTCAAGCCCCCACATAACGCAAGGCGAGCAAAGTGATGTCATCGGCCTGCGGCGCATCCAGCGCAAACGCCGCGATGCTCGCGCGCACTGCTTCAACTAGCGCGCGCGGCGTTGGCGAGGCCGCCTGCTGCGCTGTTTCAAGAAAACGCGCCTCCGTATAGAGTTCTTCCGCAGTGTTCAATGCCTCGGTGACACCATCGGTGTAGAGCAGCAGCGACTCACCGGGTAACAGGCGCATCGTATCCAGCGGGTAGCGCGAGGCCTCCATAATGCCGGCAACCAGACCTTTCTTAACCTTTAGAAAGTCGCAGGCGCCGTCCGCACGCACCAACAGGGGTGGGTTGTGCCCGGCATTGGCAAAACTAAACTCCCCGTTATTCAGATCGAGAATGCCGCAGAACAGCGTTACGAACATGCCCGCATCATTGCCTTCGCACAGCGCGCGATTCACCGCCTCCAGGACCGCCGCCGGCGAACGGCGCCTGACCGCTTCCATGCGCATCAGGGTTATGGTTTTCGCCATGAACAACGCTGCCGGCACGCCCTTGCCGGAAACGTCGCCCACGGCAATAAAAATGCGATCTGGGGCGGTGAAAAATGCGTCGTAAAAATCCCCGCCAACGTCTTTGGCGGGTTCCATGATGGCGTGCGCGTCGACTTGCGCGCAGTCGGGAAAAAGATGTTCGCCTGGCGGCAACATCGACAACTGAATGGTGTGCGCGATGGAAAGTTCTTTTTGCAGGTGCTCCAACGCAAGCCGGTCTTTCATGCGATCAAGGATCATGTCGTTATTCACGCGCATGCGCTCCGAGAGCACGTTAAGCAGGTTGCGCGCGACACCGCGGTAGGGAATCAGCTCCTCCCAAAAAACACCCTCCTCGATTTGCAACACGCGGCTGGCGACGTCGGCGACAACGTAGGCCGACACCGGGCGCCCGTCGATAATCGAAAGCTCGCCAAAGCAGCCGCCCTCGTCGATCGAAATGAAGTCGGCCGAATCGGCGCGGTCGAAATGAATACGCAAGCGCCCGGCAATCAATAGATGCAGCGCATGGTTGCCTTGACCCGGTTCGAGCAAGATCTCCCCAGCAGGGAAATTTCGCGCGGTGCAATGACCGAGCGCCGCTTCGATCACCTCGTACGGGATATTGGAGAATAGTTGCAAACGGGAGATGAACCCGTTACGCCGGCGGTCCGATGGCCTGCGGCGATCATCGGTAAGGCCCAAATCCGTCAGCGAAAAATGCGAAGACGTACTGCGGCGTTCAGCGCCCCGGCTATGCATCAGACATCGAGAGAAAGCACGTTAAATCCGTCCACGTGGCGATACTGGCACCCCGGCATAAGCCTTCGAATGAGATGAATCCCCAATCCACCAATCTTAGCCTCGCCCAATTCCACTGGCGCCTGGTGCTCTGCAGCCTCCAGCAGGTTAAATGGCTTGCCATCGTCACGAATATCCAGTCTTACACCCGCCGTAGTCTTATGCATTTCCAAGATGATGTCGTGGCGCAATGGGTCGTTGAAGGCATAACTGATTATATTAGCCACCGCTTCATTGGCGCAGACGTCGAGCCGGAAAATATCGTCCTCCGCAACACCCGATGCCGCAGCACTATCCTGCAGCCACTGCGCCATGCGGCGCAACTCGGGCAATTGGTTCTCGATGACCAGCCGCTCGGCAAGCATGGCATTGATCATTTTTCGCGTTGGCCCTTAGGCGGCAACCGCCGCGCAGGCATCTTCGATGGAGCGGCTGATCGGTATCATGGTATCGATACCTGCCATTTCGAGAATCTTGGTGACGTTAATGTCGGGGTTGAGCAGCACAATTTTGCCGCCACGTTGCGACACCGCCTTGGCAGAGAGCAACAAGGTGCGAATGCCAATGGAAGCCAGAAAGTTTACCGCGCTCATATCAACGATCACTGACTGTTGCTTGGCCGTATAGCCGGTGAATTTGAGATCGATTTCCTGAGTGCCCTGCACGTCCATTCGGCCGGCAAGACTAATTTTCAGGATGCCTCCGTCCAGGGATTCTGTCTCGATTTGCATAGAAATACCTCCCAATCAATGTCTGAAATCGCGTGGAAGTCGATGATACGGCGAACATATTTCAGTTTTGTTACGGGCGCGACAAGATTCCCTTGGATTCGTTAGCTGAAACTGATTGAGTTTGGTCAAGTGATGCCATTTACATTCTTAGTCACAATATTTTTTCCGCTGTAACACGATTGAAATATTTGCCAATCAGAATGCCTCGTCAAATTTCCGCGCTAGCTAATCCGTTCGCGCATACCACCAGGAGCGACAAATGATTTTTTCTAGTAAGAGTTCTAGTATTAAGAAGGCACTTGCGACAGGCTTGACGACTTTGGCTTTCGTTGGCGCCACGCCTGCGGTAGCCATCGATATTACCGGCGCGGGGGCGACTTTCCCCTAGCCCATCTACGCCAAATGGGCCGAAGCCTATAAAAAAG
>JBJXEY010000129.1:0-5576 GCA_046153355.1 Burkholderiales bacterium | reverse complement strand
TGACCTGTACGGTGAGTATTGGTATCGCCGGTTATCCAGAGGATGGCAGTAACATCGACGCGATTACCGCCCGCGCCGACCGCGCCATGTATCAGGCCAAGCAACAAGGCCGCAATCGGGTGGTGCGGTTCAAGATTGATTGAACGAGGCGTTCAGAGCGCGCGGTGTTCTTGACTGGCTGCATATTTATTCGATGGGCGCGTTGGGTAACAAGGTGACGCCTGGCAATTTGCAGTCGAGCACGGCATTGCGCAAGGCTTCGATGGCGGCCATGCGGGTGAACGACTTGCGATACACCAGTACCACACGTCTATCCGGAATCGGCGCGGTAAACGGCAGGTAGCGCAACAGACTGTTTTTCTCGATGCGCTCGGGAATGGAAGTCGAGGGCATGACGGTGACGCCAACGCCGGAGGCAACCATCTGGCGAATGGTTTCAAGCGACGAGCCCTCGAAAGTGCGTTGTATGCCGTCGGCATTGTCGTGACGCCCCAGACCTGGCGCGGCCGCGATCACTTGATCGCGAAAACAATGTCCGGTTCCCAGCAAGACGGTGATCTCTTTATGTAGATCCGCCGCTTTGACGGTTTTGCGCGCGGCCCAGGCGTGGTCGCGGGAAACGGCCAGAAGAAACGGTTCGTCATAAAGCGCTTGAATGGCGAATCCCGGTTCTTCGAAAGGCAGGGCAAGAATCGCCGCGTCGATATCGCCTTGTTTGAGCAACTCGCGCAGCCGATGGGTGTAGTTCTCCTGTAAAAACAAGGGCATCGATGGCGCGCGCTGGCGCAATAGCCTGACCACACCTGGCAAAAGATAGGGTGCAATCGTATAAATCACGCCGATGCGTAGCGGCCCACGTAATGGGTCCTTGCCCTGCTTGGCGATCTCCCTAATGGCCGAAGATTGTTCTAGCACTCGTTGTGCCTGTTCGATGACCCGAGTGCCAACCTCGGTGGGGGCGATTTCGCCCAAATTGCGTTCGAACAAGGTCACCCCTAATTCTTCTTCCAGCTTTTTGATAGCTACTGACAGCGTCGGCTGCGAAACGAAGCAGGCTTTGGCGGCATTGCCGAAATGCCGCTCGCGGGCAACGGCGACGATGTAACGTAATTCGGTCAGGGTCATTGAGATTCCAAATGGCTAAATGGGGTGTTGTCAGCTCGGCGCAAATGCGGCCGGATTCGCCCGAGCAATGTAGCGCAGCAATTCGGCGCAGTGATTCAGCGCAACGATTAATCGATTTTAAATACATCGATGGGCGAGGTTTCTTGGCAGGCATCACATTGAGATCGCGGGTGGTTTTTTACATTTGCTAACAAAATTCCCAGCTTTTTTCGTCAATCCTGACAAATACCTGTCAACCGAAGCCTCGACCAAGCGTTATTGATCTTATGTTCGACAAAAAACGAACCAACTAAAACCTAAACCACCAAAGGAAACAGACATGTTCACACGCAAAATTCTCGCAATCGTAGTTGCTTCCGCTTTTGCCGGTTCCGTGTTCGCGCAAGCGACTGCCCCGGTCACCCCCGCCAAAGCCGCGCCAGCGCCCGTAGCGGCCCCCGCGAAGACCGATGCCAAGGCAGCTCCGGCCGCCGCGCCCGCCGCGAAGACCGAGGCGAAAGCCGCTCCGGCTCCGACCGCCGCCGCGACTCCCGCGAAGGCCGAAATGAAGGCCGACGGCAAAGGCAAAGGCGCCGAGAAGTCCGATGGTAAAGGCAAGGGCGGCGACAAGAAGTAAGCCCTGAGCAAAAAATAGGGTGACGGCGCGGGTAATAGCAAAGTACGCCGCAAACCCAAGGCAGAAGGCCCGGCGCAAGTCGGGCCTTCGCCATTGTGCGTCCAAAAATTCGCAACAGAACTAATCTTTTGTAGAGAATAATTCGCAGCACCGCTTTGCAGTAAGGTTGCCCCTCGCGGACATCTGTTCGCATCCCAATTTAGGAGGCCCTATGCCCAAGGCAAGCTGGAACGGTGCGGTGATCGCGCAAACTGAAAAATTCGAAACCGTTGAAGGCAATGTTTATTTTCCGCCCGGCAGCGAAATTAAGACAATGCTGCAAGCAAGCGATACGCACACCACCTGTTCCTGGAAAGGGGTCGCCAGTTATTACGATGTGGTGGTCGATGGCAAGGTCAACAAGGATGCCGCCTGGTACTACCCCGAGCCGCTGCCCGCTGCGGCGCAGATCAAGAATCACCTCGCGTTTTGGAAGGGTGTGACGGTCGAGAAATAAATCGCGATAGTTGCGTTGACCTAGCGGTGCGCCGTCTCTATGTCACGCGTCCTTGGCCAGACGAATGCCGCTAAATTGCCAACGCGCCGAGGTAGGAAAGAAATTGCGATAACTCGCGCGAATATGCTCGCGTGGCGTGGCGCATGAGCCGCCGCGCAACACGTATTGATTGACCATGAATTTACCGTTGTATTCGCCAATCGCCCCCAGAGGCGCGACGAAACCGGGATAGGGCGAGTAACTTGAACTGGTCCATTCCCATAAATCGCCGAACATTTGTGTGACACCCGTGGCATTGGTGGCGACTGGGTGATAGAGCGCATCGTCGAGAAAATTGCCTTTGCGCGGATGGTCATCCTCCGTGTGTTGAGCAGCCGCGTGTTCCCATTCGCCCTCCGTGGGCAGGCGTGCGTCGGCGAAACGCGCATAGGCGTCGGCCTCAAAATATGAAATATGCGCAAGCGGCGAAGCTAGATCGAGCGGCCGCGCGCCCGCCAGGGTGAACTCACGCCAGGTTTGCGCTTCGCGTGACCAGTAGATGGGCTGTTCGATGGCGTTGGCGCGCACCCAATCCCAACCCTCGGATAGCCAATAGCTGGGCTCGCGATAGCCGCCGGCTTCGATGAAGCGTAGGTATTCCCCATTGGTGACTAGGCGCGTCGCCAGTCGATACGCTGACAGATATTGCTTGTGGCGCGGCAATTCATTGTCGAAACAAAAGCGCTCTCCATCGGCAGGCGAGGCCGTAGCGCCGACTTCGACCACGCCAGCCGCGAATTCGACCCAGTCAAGTGGCGCCATGCGCGATGGCGGTGAAGGTTCGATGTCGCGATACACCGGCAACAAAGGGTTGAGCGATAAAAGGTGCTTCAGATCGGTGAGCAGCAGTTCCTGGTGCTGCTGTTCGTGATTGAGGCCAAGTTCAATCAATGCGCGCAAATCCTGATCGCCGCCGAAACGGGCAATCTGCTCGACCATACGTTGATCGACGTCGGCGCGGTACTCGCGTACCAGGGACAACGCCGGCCGGGTCAACATGCCCCTTTGCGGACGGGGGTGTTTTTCGCCGACACCGTTGTAATAGGAATTGAATAACACACGGAACGCAGCGTGAAAGGGATGGAAATCCTCCTCGTATTTCTCCAGCACGAAGGTCTCGAAAAACCAGGTGGTGTGCGCCAGATGCCACTTGGCGGGACTCGCATCGGGCATGGATTGCGCGCAGCAATCTTCCTCGGACAATGGCGCGATCAGTTCAAGGCTTTTCGCGCGAACCGCAGAAAACTTCTCTGCAAGACGCGAGGCGGTAAGTATCTGCGCGCTCGCCGTGCTATCGAAGGGTTGTTGACGGGTATTCATCTTGCCCCCTAGGCACGCGCGTGCAGCACGGCAAACCAATGCCGTTCGTCGGTCCACGCCTCGATTTTTCGAAATCCCGCGCGCACCAGCATGGCGCGAAATTGCAGCAACTCGTATTTATAGCTGCATTCGGTGTGAATGCGCTCGCGCGAGGAAAAGCGTCGTTCACCGCCGGCCCAATTCACCACGACATCTTTCTTCGCCTCCAGGTGCATTTCGATGCGCGAAACCTCCGGGTTAAATAGCGCGACATGACGCCAATCGGCAATAGAAAAATTAGCGCCGATGAGACGGTTGAGATGGTTGAGAACATTGAGATTGAAGGCTGCGGTCACGCCCAGCGCATCGTCGTAAGCAGGCTGCAGAATTGCGGCGGGTTTTACCAAATCCACGCCAAGCAAAACACCACCATCGTTGCTGCATTCCTGGCGAAGATTGGCAAGCAACCTCATCGCATCATCCGGCGCGAAATTGCCGATTGAGGAGCCAGGATAGAAAAACAAACGGTGTTTTCGCGGCACATCGCGTGGCAGGGCTAGTTTGGACGAAAAATCCATACCAAGCGCCTGCATCTGGATGTCAGGAAATTGGCGGGACAATTCACTCAACGATTCGCGCAAAAACTCCGCCGATACATCCACCGCGATGTAATGCGCGGGACGCAGTGCGGGGAAAAGGCGCCGCGCCTTGTCGCAATTGCCCGCGCCCAGGTCGATGAGCGTGGCACCCACACCGACCGCTCGGGCTATATCGGCCGCATGGCGCTCGAAAATGGTGCGCTCGGTACGCGTTGGGTAGTACTCGGGAAGCTGCGTAATGGCTTCGAATAATTTCGAGCCAAGCGAATCGTAAAAATATTTGGGTGAAACTTCGGCGCGTGGATTGTTTAACCCGGCCAGAATTTCGGCGATAGCGATATCGCCATCCACCCCGAATTCGGGCAATGAGGTGTCTAGCACGGTGTTATTCAAGGGATGGATGGAGGACAAGCGCAGGGACCTGCGGCATGAGATGGCCGAACGGTAGCAGATTTCCGCCGCAAGGCGCTACCTTGGGTATTCGGCGGTGCAAGTTCATGTAAACGTCCAATGCGGGCGGGGCTATGATGAGGCGTTGCTACATTGCCATGTCGTGGAAGGTCGAATCGAATGGGCCGATGGCTCGCTTGTTGCGCGAAACTATTTCGAAACCTGGTGTTTCTCTGCTTGGCAATTTTGTCGCAGGTTGCCGTGCCGGTGCATGCCGAGGAAACCTTGCGCATCGGCTCCAAGCGTTTTACCGAATCCTATGTATTGGGCGAGCTGCTATTGCGTACCGCCTCGCCGCATGGCGCGGCCTTGCACAAACAAGGCATGGGCAATACCGGCATCCTGGTGGCGGCGCTGCGTGGCGATGCCATCGATGTCTACCCGGAGTACAGCGGCACCATCGCCCGCGAGGTGCTGAAAATGCAAAGCAATCCTTCGCTTGAGGAACTCAATCGCAATTTGGCGCCTCTGGGGCTCGCCGCTTCGGTGCCGCTTGGGTTTAACAATTCTTATGCGCTTGGCGTGCGCGAGGATCTCGCCGCGAAGCTGGGCATTAGCGCGATTGGCGATTTGGCCAAATCCACCTCTCTTAAATGGGGTTTCTCGCATGAATTTCTCGCGCGACAGGATGGCTGGCCGGGATTATCGAAGGCCTATGGATTGCAAACGGTGTCGCCTTCGGGGTTGGATCATGGCATTGCTTACGAAGCGCTGGCGGCGGGGCGCGTTGATGTCATCGACCTCTATTCCACCGATGCCAAGATCGCACGTTACAAGTTGCGGGTCTTGGATGATGACAAACGCTACTTTCCGCGTTATCAGGCGTTGCTACTACATCGCGCCGAGGTACCGGCGCGCTTTCCCAAGCAATGGCGAGCACTGGAGTCGCTCAAGGGGCGGATCGATGAGCCAGGCATGATCGCGATGAATGCGGCGGCCGAGATCGAAGGTA
>JBJXEY010000127.1:0-12719 GCA_046153355.1 Burkholderiales bacterium | reverse complement strand
AGAACGCACCGAATAGAAGGTAATACCCGATCATGAATACGGTGATCGCGACAAAGCCATAGATGGTTGAATCGAATCCCTTCTTGATGTTTTCCGCGCCAAGCGACGGGCCCACGGTGCGCTCTTCGACAATTTCCATGGGCGCGGCCAGGGCGCCAGCACGCAGAAGGAGCGCGGTGTCATTGGCCTCCTGGGTACTCATACGACCGCTGATTTGCACGCGGCCACCGCCGATTTCGCCACGGATCACCGGCGCGGTAACCACTTCGCCACGGCCTTTTTCGATCAACAGAATTGCCATGCGTTTATTGACGTTTTCGCGGGTTACTTCTTTGAAGATGCGCGCGCCGGTGGCATCCAAGGTCAGATGCACGGCGGGCTCTTGCGTTTGGTTATCGAAGCCAGGTTGCGCGTCGGTGAGCCGATCACCGGTCAACACCACTTGTTTGCGCACCATGATGGGTTGGCCATTGCGCTCGACATAAAACTCCGAGCCAAACGGCACTTGACCGGTACGTGCCGCGGATAGCGCGGCGGCACTCATGTTTTCTTCATCCACCATGCGGATTTCCAGGGTGGCGGTGCGGCCAAGAATCGATTTGGCCTTGGTGGTGTCCTGTACGCCCGGCAATTGCACCACTACGCGGTCGGCGCCTTGCTGCTGGATGATGGGCTCGGCGACGCCCAGTTCGTTGATTCGGTTGTTGAGGGTTTGGATGTTTTGTTTTAACGCGAATTCCTGGGTGCGTTTTTGCGCCTCGGGCTTGAGCAGCGCCGATAGCACCAAATCCTGGCCGCTGCCGCTATCGATGAGCGCCAAATCGGAGATTTGGTCTTCGATTAGTTTGCGTGCTTTGACGCGCGTCTCGGCATCGCGAAAGCGAATCACAATTCCGCTTACTTCGCGACTGATTCCGGCGTGGCGGATGTTCTTGTCGCGCAACTGCGTACGAATGTCTCCGGCGAGGCTCTCCATGCGTTTGGTGATTGCCGCGCGCATATCAACTTGAAGCAAAAAATGCACGCCGCCGCGCAGATCCAGCCCCAGGTACATGGGCTGGGCGCCAATCGCCGTCATCCATTTTGGCGAGTTGGAAAGCAGATTCAGCGCAACGGTATAGGAGGCATTATTCGCATCGGGCACCAAGGCGCGCTCAATGGCATCCTTGGCTTTGAGCTGCGAATCGGTGTCTGCCAAGCGAATCTTGATGGAGTTGGCATCGAGGAAAATGCCGTTGGACACGATGCCCGCCTTCTTTAGCAATTCTTCGACTTGCGTTTGCAGCGCGGTGTCAACCTTGACCGTGGCGCGTGCCGACGAAACCTGTACGGCCGGTGCTTCGCCGAATAAATTGGGAACGGCATAGAGCGCCGCCAAAACGAGCATTACGGCGACCAGCGCATACACCCAGGTAGGGTAACGGTTCATGGCGAAGGGCCTATCCTCGAAGGGGGGAGTGGATCATGAAAGGGGCCAGGCCCCTTTTTGTCGGGCTAAATCGATTTGATGGTGCCCTTGGGCAGTAGCGTTTGCACCGCCAGGCGTTGCACGCTGATCTCGACATTGTCCGACACTTCAATGGTGATGTAGGCGTCGGTCACCTTGGTGATTTTGCCAAGCAGGCCTCCGGCTGCTACGACTTCGTCGCCCTTTTGCAGGGCATCGGTCATCGCTTTATGTTCCTTCGCCCGCTTCATTTGCGGGCGGATCATCATGAAGTACAGCAACACGAACATCAGAACGATGGGCAACATGCCAGTCCAACTGACTTCGCCGCCCTGAGCGGCGCCCTGGGCGAATGCGGGAGATATCAACACGGCGAACCTCTGATTTGTCTGTGGGAGAAGTCCGCTGGCGCCTTTTGCCAACCGGGCCAAGCGGAAAGGGCAAAATTATAGTCTAGATAATGCCTCGGGAACGGTCTTTGGCGAATCGAACGGCGAAGGCGGCAAAGCCATCGGCGACTATCGCTGCGCGGATTTCGCGCATCAAGGTGAGATAAAAATACAGATTGTGCAGGGTATTTAAGCGCGAGCCGAGGATTTCCCCGGTTTTTTGCAGGTGATGCAGGTAAGCGCGGGAAAACTGGCGGCAGGTCGGGCAGGCGCAGTCGTCATCCAACGGACGCGTATCCGATTGATAACGTGCGTTGCGTATCTTGATATCGCCAAAGCGGGTAAATAACCAGCCGTTGCGGGCATTGCGCGTGGGCATGACGCAATCGAACATATCAATGCCATGGCTCACCGCATGGACGATATCCTCGGGTGTGCCCACGCCCATCAGGTAGCGCGGTTTATCGGTGGGCAGGTGCGGCGCGGTGTAGGCGAGGATACGTTGCATGTCCTCCTTGGATTCGCCCACGGAGAGGCCGCCGATCGCATAACCGTCAAAGCCAAGCGCGGTAAGGCCTTCGAGCGAGGTATCGCGAAGCGTCTCGAACATACCGCCTTGAACAATGCCGAACAGCGCATTTTCGTTGCCCTGATGCGCGGTTTTGCTGCGCGCCGCCCAGCGTAGCGACAACAACATCGAGGCCTCAGTCTGCGCCTGGGTAGCCGGGTGTGGCGTGCATTCGTCGAATACCATCACAATGTCCGAATTGAGTACGCGCTGGATGCGCATCGACTCCTCGGGCGTGAGCAACAACTTGTCGCCGTTGATTGGCGAAGCAAACCTCACACCCTCCTCGGCGATGCTGCGCATTTCCCCGAGGCTAAAAACCTGAAAACCACCCGAATCGGTAAGGATGGGCGCGTTCCAGCCCATGAAGCGGTTGAGGCCCTGGTGTGCGGCGACTACTTCAAGCCCCGGGCGCAACCACAGGTGAAAAGTATTGCCCAACACGATCTGCGCACCCAGATCGTGGAGTTCCTGGGGGCTCACCGCTTTTACCGCGCCATAGGTACCCACTGGCATGAACGCCGGGGTATCCAATACGCCATGTGCGAGGGTGAGTCGGCCGCGGCGCGCGGCCACGTTTTGATGCAGCAATTCGAAATTCATGGCGGTATCTATCTATCTATTTATTTTTCGGTCAATGAGCATCGCATCTCCGTAGGAAAAAAAGCGATACTTTTTTTCGATTGCGTGGGCATAGGCGCGTTGTATGACCTCGACCCCCGCGAATGCCGAAACCAGCATCAATAGTGTTGAGCGCGGCAGGTGAAAGTTGGTGAGCAGCCGATCAACCACCTGGAATTGAAACCCAGGCAGTATAAATAGGCGGGTTTCATTGGGCCCAGTGCGTAAATCGAATTTTGCGCCCGCCTCGCCAACAACTGCCGACTCCAAGGCGCGCATCGAGGTTGTGCCCACCGCGATAATTTTGCCGCCACGCGCGCGCGTATCCAAAATCGTGTCGCGCGTTTCTTCGGATAACCAATAGCGCTCGAGGTGCATGCGGTGCTCCGCCAGGTTCTCCACGCGAACCGGCTGAAAGGTTCCGGCGCCCACATGTAGCGTGAGTCGCGCCTGACGCACACCGCGCGCCTTGAGTTCGGTAAGCATGGCTTCGTCGAAATGCAGACCCGCGGTGGGCGCGGCGACTGCGCCTGGTTCACGGGCGTAGACGGTCTGATAGCGCGACTCATCCTCGGGCGTCGGCTGATGCGCGATATAGGGTGGCAAGGGTACGCTGCCGTGGCGCTCGAGTAGTTCCAGTAGGGGGAGATCAGTGGCAAATCGCAATCGGTATAGATCATCCTCACGACCCAAGACCTCGACAGGTATATTCGGTTCCAACATCAACCAAGAACCCGCTCGTGGCGATTTGCTGGCGCGCACCTGCGCCAATGCCTCGCGCTCACCGGTGGCGCGTTCGATCAGGACTTCGACCCTGCCGCCACTTTGCTTCGCGCCCTGCAGTCGCGCTTTGACAACCCGCGAGTCGTTAAACACAAGTAGATCGCCTGGCGCGATGAGATTGGCTAAATCGGCGAATTGTCGATCTAGCGGCAGGTCGGCGGACAAATGCAATAGACGACTGGCGCGGCGTTGCGCTAGTGGAGCCTGCGCGATTAACGACTCGGGTAAAACAAAATCAAAGTCGCTGGCGTTCATTTTTCTCTTACAGTCATTGGCATTGGATATAATTACGCCGCGCTTTAGTTTGCGCGGCTGTTCGCGAAATCGTGCCGGAATGGCGGAACTGGTAGACGCGCCGGACTCAAAATCCGGTTCTAGCAATGGAGTGTGGGTTCGATTCCCTCTTCCGGCACCACCCCGCGAATTGTATTCGGAGTGCCAGGCCACAGAATTTTTCTCGCGAAATTTGCAGAAAAATCAACGGTGGAAAGGCGGTTTGTGAAGCGTTTCCCAGGTTTAGGCAAAAAGCTACCTAGGGGCGCTTATGTCGCGCTGGATGCTGCGCAAAACATAGGTTAAAGTATGACCGCCGCTCAAACTGGAGCGGTTGTGGTGCTTGAGCGTCGCACGTCGCTGGGCCACCCTTGGAGGCTTTTGAATGTACGCGATTGTCTACAAGACCGACGGATTCCCGATCTGTTGTGCGATGGAAGGTGTTAACCCTGATCCAGTGGTGATATGGACCACTGAGGGCGCAGCCAAGGCGTTTATCGAAAGCAAGGGCGGCGAGGCGGATTTTCAAACCCTCGAAGTCACCGATCAGAATATGGAGAATCTCGCCAAGGCAGTGGGGTGCGCGGTTGAGCAACTGACTATGGAACCTTACCCTGGTTGAGTGTTTCCTCGTAGAGAAATAACAAAGGGAGCATGGGCTCCCTTTACTATTTCTGGAGCCTAGGCTCCTTTCTTATTACGACGTATGCGAATCTAATGACTACGCAATCTGCATCGGAATATTGTCGCGTTTGGCCTTGATGCGATTGTGTTCGTCCACGTACACCAACTCCGGCCGATATCTTTGCAATTCGACTTCGTTATAAACGGCGTAAGAGGCAATGATTAGGATGTCGCCAGGCGCGGCCTTGCGGGCGGCGGCGCCATTGACGGAAATCGTGCCGGAATTGCGCGCAGCGCGAATCGCGTAAGTGGTGAAACGTTCGCCGTTGGAAACGTTGTAGATGTCGATTTGCTGGTATTCACGAATATCGGCGGCATCGAGCAAGGTTTCATCGATCGCGCAGGAGCCTTCGTAGCCGAGTTCCGACTGCGTCACGGTGACGCGATGAATCTTCGATTTCAACATGGTGCGTTGCATTTCAACCCTCCGCGCAAACTTTCATCGCACTATTACTTACTCGCAGCCATTTTTCGAAAACGTCGCTATCTTTCATCTCGCGTTATCTTTCATCTCTTTTTCACAGGTCTAGAGTTGAATTTCGAGGTTATCGATCAATCTGGTTGTGCCCAGCTTTGCCGCAGCCAAAATGACCAACGCCTTGTCATTTAGGGATGGCGATTGTAGATCAGACTGTTTGCGCACTGCAACATAGTCTACTTGCCATTGTTTTTCAACAAGATTTTGGCTAATCGCCGACTCCAATGCAGCGAAATCACAGCGCCCGGCGCGCAGTTCTTTGGCGATATGCGATAAGGCTTTGTACAGTTCTGGCGCTTGTTCGCGTTGGCTCGAAGTGAGGTAGCCATTGCGCGAAGACAGCGCCAAACCATCCGAGGCGCGCACCGTTTCACCCGGAACAATATTGATTGGCAAGGCGAGTTGGCGAACCATGCTGGAGATCACCATCAATTGCTGGTAATCCTTCTTGCCGAATAACGCGCTATCCGGTTGCACGAGGTTAAATAGTTTTGCGACCACGGTGGCCACGCCACGAAAAAACCCCGGCCGAAAGTGTCCTTCGAGATCGTCGGCCATGGCAGGCGGTTGAACGTAAAAGCTTTGCGGCTCGGGATAGAGCGCGTGCTCATCCGGCGCGAACAATACCTCTACACCCGAAACCTCGAGACCTTTTTTATCCTGATCAAAGGTGCGCGGATAACGATCAAAATCCTCATGGGGTGCGAATTGCAGGCGATTAACGAAGATGCTCGCCACCACACAATCGCCATGGGCACGCGCAGCACGCGCCAGGGTCAAATGCCCTTCATGCAGATTGCCCATGGTTGGCACAAATGCGATGCGCTGCCCCGCGCGTCGCACACGGCCCAGGCGCTCGCGCAGTTGCGCGACTGAGGATAAGACTTCCATGTTGCCTAGAAACTGTGTTCCGCCGCAGGGAAGCTGCCATCTTTCACCGCGCGTACATAAGCTTCGATGGCGCCGCCGATGCTCGCTGCACCTTCCATGAAATTGCGCACGAAGCGCGCCTTACGGCCTGGGTAAATGTTCAACATGTCGTGCAAAACCAGTACCTGGCCCGAACAATCGACGCCCGCGCCGATACCAATGGTGGGTACGGCGCTTGCCTTGGTAATACGCGCAGCGAGCGATGCGGGAATCGCCTCCAGAAGCAACATATCGGCACCCGATTCCTGCAGCAGGCGGGCTTCATCGAGCAAGCGCGTAGCGGCCTCGTCCTCGCGGCCTTGTACTCGATAGCCGCCGAATTTGTTCACCGATTGCGGTGTCAGACCAATATGCGCTTGTACCGGAATTCCGCGCGTGGCAAGGAACTCCACGCTGGCCGCCATGTGCGCGCCGCCCTCGATCTTCACCATATGCGCGCCAGCCGCCATCAACGTGGCGGCGTTGCGAAATGCTTGCTGAGGGGACTCCTGGAAACTGCCAAAGGGCATGTCGGCGATGATGAAGGCAAGTTTTGCGCCACGCGCCACGCACTGCGTGTGATAGGCGATGTCATCCAATGTCACCGGCAAAGTGGAATCATGGCCCTGCAGCACCATGCCCAGCGAATCGCCAATCAGAAGTGTTTCCACGCCCGAATCTTCCAGCAACGTGGCGAAACTCGCGTCGTAACACGTCACCATGGTGATTTTTTCGCCCTCGGCGTGCATGCGCTGCAGGCGTTTCAAACCAATACGGGTTTTGGTCGCGGCCTGTCCGTAGGTCATTCGTGCACCTTTCTATTCGCCCATGTTGAAAAATTCGCGCCCGCCGCGCATCGCGCCGATGCGCTCGATCAAAAGATCGAGATCCTTATCATTACGAACGAAATTCAAACGCTCGGAATTGACGATCAATATCGGCGCCCCATCGTAATGATAAAAGTAGCGGCTATAACTATCGGCGAGTAGCGCGAGATACTCCTCGCTGATGGGGCGCTCATAGTTGGTTGCGCGGCGCCGCACCCGTTCGATCAAGGTATCCGATTGCGCCTGAAGGTAGACAACTAAATCCGGCGTCGGCGCCTGTGGTTTCAAGGTGTCGTAAATGGTTTGATAAAGATGTAGTTCCTCTCCCGAAAGAGTGAGACGCGCGAACAGAGGGTCTTTCTCCAAGAGGAAATCGGCCACCGTCAGGCGTTTGAACATGTCCAATTGCGACAACTCGCGCAATTGGTTGATGCGCTGAAAAAGGAAAAATAGCTGCGTGGGTAAGGCGTAGCGCGCCATGTCCTGATAAAACCGCGCAAGAAACGGATTCTGTTCGGGGCGCTCAAGCAGCAGTGAGGCGTTGACGCGCTCGGAGAGGCGGCGCGCGAGACTGGTTTTGCCCACGCCGATCGGGCCTTCGACGACAATGAAGCGATATTTGGAGAGCGGCATGGCGCGAAAATCAAAACCCTAGTGCAACGCGCTTCAGGCGCGAAAGATGAAATACACCGCGCCCATGATACACAAGCCTGCCCATCGACAATCGTGCTTGAACTGCGGAATCACGTTCAATTCGTTGCCAAGCGATAAACAGCTTGATCAAGGAGTGCCGGCAACAGGCGTGCCGCCGCGCCCCATCCGGGGATTTCGACCGCGGGTGCGATTTCCAGCAAAGGTTCCAGCACGAAGCGGCGCAAATGCATACGCGGGTGGGGGATCTTGAGATCCGGCGTATCGATCATTCCGTCGTCGAATAGAAGTAAATCCAGATCCAAGGTGCGTGGCGCGTTTGGGTAGGGACGTTGACGCCCCATTTGCGCTTCGATCGCCTGCGTGGCAAGCAGCAGTTGCGCGGCGGTAAGCGTAGTGTCAATGGTTGCTACGGCGTTGACGTATTCCGGTTGGCCCGGGGCGTCGATTGGGTCGCTTGCGTAAAGCGAGGAGGCGCGCAGCAATTGGATTTCGGCGTGTGCGTCCAAGGCGCTCAACGCTTTGTGGATTTGGTCGGCCGGATGGCCCAGATTCGCGCCCAGGCCGATGAATGCGTGATGCAGAGTCATGGGGCGAAGCAGGAAGAAAACTGGGGGACGCTAGGGCGCGAGCGGCGCTTCCGCGCGCGGCTTGCGGCGGCGCCGGCGGCGCGGGCCAGCACGTTCGCCCGCTTCCGGATCGACCAGCATCTCAATCTGCTCGCTATGCGAGACGCTTTGAAAACGTTCCCACCATTGCCCCATTTCCATGGGCACTTCGCCGCTTTGCGCGCGCAGCAGCATGAAGTCGAACCCGGCGCGAAAACGTTCTTGGGAAAGGGTGGCGAATGGGCGTTTGCCGCTACGCTGCTCGAAACGCGGTTGCAGGAGCCATATTTCTTTCATTATGGTGGTGAAGCGCCGCGGAATGGCCAGTTTCTCAGTTTGCGCATCCAGCACCGCATCCATGCATTGGTGCAAGGCCGGAACCGGGTGCGCGCCTTTGGCGCACTCTACTTTCCATGCGGCGAGCACTTGGTGCCAGAACAGCGCCGCGAACAAAAATGCCGGCGAAACGGGTTTGCCTTCGAGCGCGCGCCGGTCGGTATCCTCGAGCGCGAGGTTGACAAAACGCACGCCCAGCGGCTGCTCGAGAATCACATCCAGAAGCGGCAGCACGCCATGGTGTAGCCCTTCCTCGCGCAGGCTATGCAAGGTCTTTTTCGCATGACCGGACAGGAGCAGCTTCAACATCTCATCGAAGATCCGCGCCGGTGGTACGTTTTCAATCAGTTTGCCCAGGGAACGGATCGGCGCGCGCGTCGCCTGGTCGATGCGAAACCCAAGCTTGGCGGCGAAACGCACCGCGCGCAGCATGCGCACCGGGTCTTCGCGATAACGCTCACCGGGCTCGCCGATGATGCGCACCGTTTTATCGTGCAAGTCGTCCATGCCGCCGTGAAAGTCGATCACCGTTTCGTTGGAGGCATCGTAGTAGAGGGCATTGGCGGTGAAATCGCGCCGCGCGGCATCCTGCTCGCGCGTGCCATAGGCGTTATCGTGCAGTACCCGGCCATGTTCGTCTTTGTCTTCGGCAGCACCGGAACGGAAGGTCGAGACCTCCACGGTTTCCGAGCCGAACATCACGTGGGTAATTTTGAATCGACGGCCAATTAAACGCGAACGACGGAAAAGTTTATGCACCGTTTCAGGCGGCGCGCTGGTGGCGACATCGAAATCCTTGGGTCGCACACCGAGGATTAGGTCGCGCACCGCGCCACCCACTACGTAGGCCTCATGTCCGGCTTCTTGCAGAGTGTCGCAGACGCGCAGTGACCCCGAGGAGAGGTGCTCGCGGGCGATGCCGTGTTTGGATTTGGGGATGATTTGCGGTCCGGCTTTTTTCCCGAAGCGCAACACCCGGCGAATGAATTTTTTTATCAAAGGTTCTTTGCGGTGGATTGCGCTCTACGAGGCGCTTGCCCGTTTATCCGGAAGGACACGACTTGTTGTGGTGCTCTTTTGCGGCACTTCTTCATTTTTCTTCACCGGAAATCGCCCAGTGGAGCGGTAGACGCCGAGAAGTTTAACCCAAATTTGCACTAACCCCACCTAAACCGCTATTTGAGGCTGAGTATTTCCCATTGGCGGTCTGTGGCGGTTTGCAGCAACACTGGGTCGGCATCGACAGCTACTGGCCGGGAAACACGCAGAAGCAAAGCCAAATCGTTGCGCGAATCGCTGTAAAAAGTGCTTTTCTCGAAAGTACTTAGCGTAGCGCCACGTGCCTTGAGCCATCCCTCCAGGCAGGTTATTTTGCCTTCGCGAAAACAAGGCGTTCCGGCGGGTTTGCCGGTGAATTGGCCATCGCGCTCTTCGGGGACAGTCGCAATCAGATGCGGCACGCCAAAGGCCGCGGCGATCGGCGCGGTGATAAACGAATTGGTGGCGGTGACGATGGCGCACAGGTCACCAAGATTACGATGTTCGTCGACCAATTTCTTCGCCTTATCGAGCATGATCGGTTGGATGCGGGAGCGCATGAATTCCCCATGCCAAGCATCCAATTGTGCGCGCGGATAACGCGCCAAGGGCGCCAACTGAAAATCGAGAAACGCGAAGATATCCAGCGTTCCGGCCTTATATTGGTCGTAGAAAAATTGGTTCTTCGCTTCGTAGGAGTCGCGCTCCAGCACACCTTGATCGATCAGGAACTGTGCCCACTCATAATCGCTGTCGCCATCGAGCAGTGTGTTATCAAGATCGAATAGAGCCAAATTCATGGTTGGGCGGCTTTCAGTTTTAGGGTTTCGCGCAACAGTGGCAAAGTAATGGGCCGCTTGGTGCGCAGCGAATAGCGATCCAAGGCGTCGATGGCGGCGATCAGCGACCCCAGATCGCGCTCAAAATGGGCGAGCAAATAGTCGCTGATTTCCGCGCCGAGATTGAGGCCTCGTTGTTGTGCATTGACAACTAGCACCGCGCGTTTTTCCTCCTCCGAGAGCGCGCGCACCTGCATCACCACGCCCGAGCCCAAGCGCGTGCGCAAATCCTCGCGCAAGGTCAAATCGGCGGGGGGCAGCTTGCTTGATGCGATCACGCCGCCGCCATGGGAGCGAATCCGGTTGAAGGCATCGAAGGTGGCGATTTGCGTGTCCGCGTCGAGAGATTCGACGTCATCGAGGGCGAGGAAATCAGTATCGGAGAGGTTCGTCGCGTCGTCGCCACATTGGTAGCGGGCCTTGAGGCCACGCGACGCCGCTTCCTTGGCTATGGCGCGCAACAAATGCGTGCGTCCGCAACCTGGTGCACCCCACAGAAAAATCACGCCAGCACGGTCAGCCAAAAATCCATGCAGTGCCGCGATTACCGCGCCATTGCTGCCGACATGAAAGTTTTCCAGGCTCGGTGCGGGTGCTGGCGTGAGTTCCAAAAGCAATTGTTCCACCGCGCCTACGATCCTTTGTACAGGTCGCTGGCTAAGTAACCTGAGCGCAATTTACGCAGCGCCACCAGCAGAACCGCGCTGGTGGGCAATGCCACCAGTAACCCTGCGAAGCCGAATATTTGGCCGAACGCCAACAAAGCAAAAATCACCGCGACCGGGTGCAGGCCGATGCGCTCGCCCACCAGTTTTGGTGTAACGAAGTTGCCCTCCAGCGCCTGCCCTAGGCCAAATACCAGCCATACCCACAGCACGCCGGGCAAATCCTGAAACTGCAAGGCGGCGGCGAGCGTGGCCAGCAAAAACCCAATGGCCGCGCCTACGTAGGGTATGAACACCATCGCGCCGGTGATGATGCCAATGGGCAGAAAAAACTCCAGCCGCGCGATCCACAAGCCCACCGAGTAAAAACACGCCATCACAATGATCACCAGAATCTGGCCATGCAGATATTGACCCAGCGCATCGTCGGCTTCGTGTACGAAGCTGCTGACGCGCTCGTGCCAACCGCGTGGGATCAAGCTATCGACGCGTGCGTGCATCTGTTCCCAATCACGCATGAGAAAAAACTGCACCACTGGTGTGAGCACCAGGTTGGTAATGAGGCCCAACAGACCCAGGCCGCCGAGACGAAGCGAATTGAGAATTTTCACACCCAAACCTTCGGAGTTGGCGATCGCCTCGGTGACCGCGGCTTTGATGCTGACCGGATCGAAAGATATCGTGGTACCCAGGCGCTCAGAGAGCCAGGGCGCGAGGTTGGCATTTAATTTATCCAGGATGCCCGGCAGTTGTTCCGAGAGCAGCCGAATTTCCTTGATGAATAGTGGCAGCAAGGCCAACGCCAACAACAATAAAAGTAGGCATTCCAAGAGCAACACCACCACCACCGCCAGCGTGCGCGGCATCCATTTGCGCGTAAGCCACCTCACCAGGGGTCGCCAGATATAGGCGAGCACCGCAGCCAGAATAAACGGCATCAAAATCGGCGCGAGCAAATGAAGCAGTGCGAACGCCATGATGGCGATCGCGATCCAGATCAGGGCACGGCGGTTGGCGGCGGATAAAGGCATCATCTGGAATAGAATACGCGCTCGAAAATCGGACTTTAACATTGGCACGCGCAAAGCTTGGCAATGACGGTTCGCCAATCGAAAATGATCGCATCGAACGCCACCCTGGCGAACACCGCCCGCTGGGCGATGCCCCTTAGTGAAAGACCCCTCCTCGTAAATGGCTCCTTCTTGTGACTGACTCGAACCCTACTGGCGCCACGCCGACCCCCTCTCTCACCTACCGCGATGCTGGCGTTGATATCGACGCGGGCGATGCGCTGGTCGAGGCCATCAAGCCATTTGCCAAACGCACGATGCGCCCTGAAGTCCTCGCCGGGATTGGCGGCTTTGGCGCCTTGGTGGAGATATCGAAAAAATACAAGGAACCAGTGCTGGTCTCGGGCACTGATGGCGTGGGCACCAAACTGCGTCTGGCTTTCGAACTCAAGCGCCACGACACCGTGGGTATCGATCTGGTGGCGATGAGCGTCAACGACATCCTGGTGCAGGGCGCAGAACCCTTGTTTTTTCTCGATTATTGTGCCTGCGGAAAGCTAGACGTAGCGGTGGCCACCGACGTGGTGCGTGGC
>JBJXEY010000126.1:0-3534 GCA_046153355.1 Burkholderiales bacterium | reverse complement strand
GCCACGCACGTACTGACCGAATTGATGGGCCTCAAGATTATCGGGGCGGCTGAGGACGGCGAGGAAGCCAACGCGCCAGACTTTGCCGGGTTGTTGCGCGCGCGCGGCCAATGGCGCCATTCCCAATGCCGCGAGCGCAAGGACAGTATCGCGGCGGTTCATTCAATCACCCGTTCCGCGCGCAGCATCACCGAAGGCGGAATCGTCAGTTTCAATGCTTTTGCAGTCTTCATATTGATCGCCAGTTCATATCGTGTCGGTTGCTCGATGGGCAGGTCGCCGGGATTGGCGCCATTGAGGATCTTGACCACGTGTGTGGCGGCGCGCCCCACGAGATCGACATAAGTGGCGCCGTAGCTCATCAGCCCGCCGGCTTGTACATATTCCGATTGGTTATAGATCGAGGGCAGGCGCGATGATGCCGCGAGTTCTGCAAGCGTCGCCCGGTTGGCGACGAACATCGGATTTTCAATCACGATCAGCGCATCCGGGCGTTGCTTTTGTAGCGCCGCGAAGGCGCGTTTGAAGTCCTCGGGATTCGGTGATTCCTCGGTCACCAGCGTGACGCCCAGTATTTTCGCGGCCCGCGCGGTTTCCTCGAGTTGCTGCCGTACGCCGGCCGCCGAAGTCGCCAGAAAATACAGAACCGCAATGCGCTGTGCCCGAGGCACGGTTTCTTTGAGCAGCTCGACGCGCTTGGCGGAGAGTTCGCCATGCGTGCTGGTCAACCCAGTCATGGTTCCGCCGGGATGAGCGAGACTCCTGCCGAATCCCTGGCCCACCGGGTCGGGCGCCAGCGCGAACACGATGGGTGTCCTGGTGCCGGATTTTTGCGCCGCCTGCGCGGCGACGCCCGAGGGCGCGAATATCAGCTCGACCTTCTTATCCAAAAGTTCGGCGACCAACACCGGGAGGCGTTCGAGCCTACCCTCGGCCCAGCGTGCCTCGATCACGAGGTTTTTTCCCTCGGTATAACCCAGCTCGTTCATGCGGCGCACGAACACGTCCTGCATCTCCCGATTGGACACCGGCGTGCCGCCATGCAGAATACCAATCCGCCGGATGGTGCTTTGCGGCGCAGCGCCGATAGCGAATGGTGCGGCGCCTAGAGCAACGAGAGAGGCTAAGGCGTCGCGCCTGTTCATTCGATCAACCTATCCGCCCGCGCAAGCAACGACTGTGGGACTTTTATACCAAGGGTCTTCGCGATTTTCATATTGATGACCAACTCGAACAAGGTGGGTTGCGCCACCGGCAGGTCGGCGGGCTTTGCTCCTTTAAGTATCCGGTCGACATAGTAGGCCGCGCCGCCATACATCTCGCTGAGTTTTCCGGAATACGACAAGAGCCCGCCGTTATCGGCGAAACTGGAGGTCGATGATATTGCCGCGATGCGATGTTTCACGGCCAGGTCGTGAATGCTTTTTCTTTGCAGGCTACCCTGCACCAGTACAGACACGTTTCGCGCTTTGGTCATTTCGCGAAATGCCGGTTCAACATCGGTTTCCGCGCGAATCATGAATACGTTCAGCGCCAGTTTAAGAATTCGGCCAGCCGATTGAACTTGTTCCAGATAGGTTTTGCCGAACGGATCGTTGGGATTGATCAACACTGCTACGCTCTTGGAGGCGGGAAACAATTCGCGGGTCATCTCAAGGCATTTCCCCGCGAGTTCCGCGGTAACGCTCGCCCTGCCGGTGATATTGCCTCCGGGGCGAGCAAGGCTTGTTATAAGCCCTGTGGCGACTGGATCGCCGACCCCTACCATTACAATCGGAATGCTGCCGGTAGCTTGCTTGAGGGCTTGGATCGATGGCGATTGCACCGCAAGCAAGATTTCGACATTGAGGCGAACAAGATCCGCTGCAAGCTCGGGCAGCAGTGCGATGTTGTTCTTCGCAAAACGCCATTCGATACTGAAATTGCGCCCTTCGACGTAGCCCAGATCGCGCATTCCTCGAAGGAACGCTTCTTCGCCATTGCCGATGGACGCCGCCAACGAGAGATAACCCAGGCGTGCGACCTTGGTTGGTTGTTGCGCCCATGATGCCAGCGGTGTCGCCATCAAACCGGCGCCAAGATTGGTCAAGAAACGTCGTCTTGCGTTGTGCATCGCTATCTCCGCGTTATCGAATCGTCGATGAGTGTGAAGCGCGAATTGTAGGTTCTACTCGATTACTTTGTCCGTCTGCAACAGCAGAATGCGCGGTAATTGAACCCTCAACGACTTTGCGGTCTTGCCGTTGATCGTGAGGTAATAGCGCGTGGGTTTCTCGAACGGCAAGTCACCAGGCTTCGCGCCACGAAGGCGGATCTTGTCCATGAACAGTCCGGTGCGGCGAAAATTATCGCTGGTGTCCGCGCCATAACCCATCAAACCACTGGCTTCGACGTTGGGGTTGGAGACCGTATCGATGTCCTTGCCATGTCTACCCCTATGACGAGTGGATAAGTTCGATCGGCGAAGCCTGATTTTCCCGAAAACTTCAGCGGTATGTCGATATGCTGGGGGTCGCGCGAATCGAGGACGCGCTTGGGGTTGCTTCAGTTGAAGTGTACTCACAGTCGGCGCACAATAATTACTTACTGCCGGGAGTTTTTCATGGATAACACCAACACCCCTCCTAAAGATAGCCGCCTAAACATTCGATGCGACGTTCATGCGCGGGAGCTGCTTGACAAGGCCGCGACCTACGCGCAGGTAAGTGTTTCGGAATTCGTTTTATCGCATGCCTTGGATTCCGCCGAGAAACTGGTGCAGGCCAATGAGGCCATGACCTTGAAGCCCAAGGACTTTCAATCCTTCCTCGCATTGTTGGATAAACCGCTCAAACCCAACACGGCGTTAAAGAAAGCGTTCAAGCGCCACGCGAAACAGGTTATTCGTTGACAAAGTACCGGATCCGTTCATTCGACAAAGGCGCGGATGCGTCTGCCTTTCATTGCGGGAATCTGGTTCTTGATAATTACATCCGTCGTTATGCCTCGCAAGATGCGCGGCGCAATGTGGCTCGCATATTCATTGCAACGCCCGACGGCGATCCGAGTCAACTAGCGGGATTTTTCACACTGAGCGCCGGTAGCGTTCGTTGCACCGAACTGCCCGAGGCTCTTGCAAAGAAGCTTCCGAAATATCCCGTACCGGTTGCCTTGCTGGGACGGCTTGCCGTCGCGACCGCATATCAAGGCAAGGGATTGGGCTCAATTCTTCTGGCAGATGCTTGCAGGCGCGTGGCGCAGGCCAGTTCAGCCCTGGCGGTTGTTGGGATTTCGGTGGATGGTAAAGACGAGGCTGCGTTGCGTTTCTACCGGCATTTCGGATTTCAAAGCATGCCAGGGCTACTTTCACGTCTGTTGCTGCCGACGTCGGCGTTTCGCGGGTAGGGAAACTTCGCGCGTTAAAGTAGCGCGCGATTCCGTTGGGCCGAACGGCGCGACTCATCGACAATTGGGTCGGCTAATGGGTCGAGTGACGGTTTGAGATGGGTGCCAAACGCGTAGCGCCAAGGGTATACTTTGTGTCGATGTCCATGA
>JBJXEY010000109.1:0-25390 GCA_046153355.1 Burkholderiales bacterium | reverse complement strand
CACATTGAACATTAACGAATTAAAGCCAATGGCATTGGTGATGTATTCACGCGGTACCGCGCCCGAGACCATGGAGGCACGCGCCGGTTGTTGGAATACCTGGCCCGTGGCGGCAAGAAACGCGGAAACATACACGTGCCAAGGCTCAATGTTGCCAGTCAGCACCAAGGCGGCGGTGACCGAATAAACGATAACGTTCGAGACTTGCGCCACCATCAATTGCGATTTGCGCGAATATCGATCTGCGGCACTACCGGCCAAAGGAGCAAGGAACAGGTAGGGGATCACCATTACACCGCGCACCAAGCCCAATTGCAGCACCGAGTCGGTTAGCTCATAGATCAGCCAGCCGCGCGTGACTTCGTCCATCAGCGTGCCCATGGTGCCAAACGCCTGGCCGAACCAAAGCAATCGATATTCGCGATAGCGCAGTGTGGAAAAGGCGCGAATGCGCAGCAGCGCCTTTATTATCGTCATCCCATAACCATTAAGCCGCCTTCGCCCCAGTCGCTTCACCTGCCGCCAACTGATCGACAATGCGGCGCATCTGTATCCAAGCCTTGTCCTGCCCCAACATCACCGCTTGAGCGCCGCCCAGATTCATATTTGTTTGTTGCCCACGCAACATAGCCATGTCCTCGAGAAAAGCTTTGACCACTTGGCTGCGCACCAACTCCTGCACCCATTTTTGATCGACCTTGAAGTTGTAGGCCTGGGCAAAAAAGTAATGCGCGGTGCCATCGGTTTCGGGGGTGATTGCATTGAGGTTCCACATGTTCATGCCTTTGCTGCGATTGCCCTCGCGCGCGCCGCTGCCCACGGGCGCGGAGCCCACATCCAGCTTAACGAAGCACGGCGGACCGAAGTAGGCCACCTGCCATCGATCAACCTTCATACCGTCGGGAAACTCCCCCATGCGCTTGTGAAACGGCGCGGGCAATTCGTCCATCAGCCAGCGGGTGACCGTCACCCGATCTCCGTCGCGCGCCACCTCAAACTCAGAGCGTGCAAAGGCGTCGGTTCCAAGGGTTGTTGGATGAAGAAAGGGAAGGTGAGTGGTGTCGAGTAAATTCTCCACCAACAATAAATAATTGGCCTCGACATGCAGGTAGCTGCCCGCCGCACCCCAGGCCGGATCATCCAACCAATGAAAATCTTCGATCAAATCGGGATTGGCCAGAGCCGGATCGCCCATCCAAATCCACACCCATTGATAACGCTCGACAACGGGGTAGCTACGCACCTTGGCGCCAGGTGGCACGCGCTCTTGGCTTGGCACTTTCACACATTTGCCGGCCGTATCGAACTGCAGGCCGTGATACGGACATTCGACTACGTTGCCGATTAACTTGCCCATGGATAAGGGTGCCTGCCGATGACAGCAACGATCCTCCAGCGCCACCGGCGTGCCGTCGTCCTTGCGAAACAGCACCACCGGTTCATTTAATAGGATACGTCGCATCATGTCGCGCTTCACTTCATGATCCCAGGCAGCGACATACCAAGCATTTCGAACGTACATAGGGATTTCCTCCTGTTATCGGTAAATTCGAGGCGGCGAGAATCGTTGTGGGCTGTTTCTCAGTGGGGCAACGTGATGCCCAACAATCTCGCCGCGTTACCGCCAGCGACTGCCGCCAGCGCATCGCCTTCAATGCCGCAGTTCCTGGCGAAGCCTACCGGATCGGCTTCACCCACAGGGTAGTCACTACCCAAAATCAACCGATCGACGCCGACGCGCTCAACCAAGGTCTTCAGCACCAACGGGTCGTATACGCAGGTATCGTAATAAAAGGAACGCAAGAATTCGCTCGGCTTTTTGCCCCCGGTATTTTTGACCGTGGCGGGTCGATTGCCGGTATTGCGATCCAGCCTTCCCATGTAGTGGGGAAAATATCCGCCACCATGCGCCATGATGATTTTGGCGCTGGGGTAGTTGTGCATCACGCCGTCATAGATCAACGAACACATCACCTTGGCTTCTTCGATCGATTGACCGGCTGAATTCCACAAGGCGTATTCCTGGAACCAGGGGTCCTTGATGCCTTCGGGGTGAATCCACACCACCGTATCGGTGGCCACTACCGTTTCCCAGAAGGGTTGGTAGACAGGCGCACCCAGGTAGTGGCCCTGATAATTCGAGGAGATATTGGCCACCTTAAATTTCAGGTCGCGCGTGCAACGCTCGAACTCCTGCATCGAAGCGGGCACGTCCTGCAAGGGCAACACAAAACTACCAATGAATCGATTTGGGAACTTTGCAACCCACTCAGCGGCTCTGTCATTACTTTTACGGCACAAAACCAGATCGAGTTTGGGATCAGCCCAACTGGTGCCTTGAATCACGGTGCTCGCGGTGATGACGCTTTTGTCGATGCCGCGCGCATCCATATCGGCAATCTGATCCTCTGGGCTAAACATTTTGCCCACCATACTGGTGCCGCGGCTACGCTGCATTGATTGATCGGTCTTGCCAAATCCGGAGGTAACGGTTTTTCCCGCTGAGGCATCGAACACGTATTGGTCCAACATGTGGACGTGAAAGTCGATGACCAGGGGCGGCTTTTGTTCGGACATTATTTAGGTTCCTGAAATTCCCAGGTATGGCCTTCCGGGTCTTTAACAAACAGTTGGTCGCTATTGATGAGGCCGCCCACGGTTTGATATTCCACGCCGAGTGTCTCCAGCCGTGCGCGAAAATCCGCCAAGCTCTTCACCATCCAAGCGGTGTGGCGTCCGGTGGCGGAGACTTTTGCCTCAGGGCCGGGTATGTAATCTTTGGCGGTGACAATCAAATGAAATTGCACGGTATTGTCTTCGTCGCCTAACCATGCGCCTGGTGCCGGCAGCTTGGGGCGGGGCAAAAGCTTTAACCCCAGCACCTCGGTGTAAAACTTGACGCAAGCATCTAGATCGCGAATCGGAATGCCCTCGTGAACTGGGCCGAGATACTTGATCTGGGGCAGCGTTTTGTTGTCGCCATCGGGCATCGGAACCTCGCTATGAATGAATCGTCGATCTTGGTTTGATAGATACGAACGTGCCATAACCTGGGACGCGCGCACCGCAACAAGCAGCATTATCGGTATTTTGTCCCCAACGCGGCAAATCGATCCATCTTGCGTGCCGTTCCGAATCGATTGACATATTGTGCAGACCCGCGAATTGACAAAAAACGTGAGCCGCCCTCGCACGCGAACATTGCCTCGGTAGTAAACTTCAAGCATGACACCTGAAGAGAGCCAACTTTTTTCTCAGACCGGCCCTGGCACCATCATGGGCGATTTGCTGCGTCGTTTCTGGGTGCCCGCAGTGTTATCCAGCGAGCTGGTGGCAGCGGGTTCGCCGGTGCGGGTACGTTTATACGGGGAAAACCTGGTTGCATTTCGCAATCAGGATGGTCGCGTGGGCCTGTTTGGCGAGAGTTGCGCGCATCGCGGCGCATCGTTGTATTTTGGCCAGAACGGCAACGGTGGTCTTCGTTGCTGGTATCACGGCTGGAAATACGATTTGGATGGCCGGTGCTTGGAAACACCCAATGAGCCCAACGACAATCTGCAAAAGCGCGTCAGGCAAAAAGCCTACCCATGCATCGAGAAAAATGGCGCGGTGTGGGCCTACCTAGGGCCGGCCGATTCCAAACCGCCGCTGCCCTCCTTAGAGTGGTTACAAGTCCCAGAAGATCAGGTGTTCGTCTCCAAGCGCACCCAGATGTGCCACTGGTCGCAAGGCATGGAAGGCGATCTTGATCCACGCCACTTGGCATTCCTGCATGCAGGTACGATCGACGCTACCGAGGAACATGCAGGCCACGCCTCAGCCGAGTGGTTGAAACAAGACCTGACGCCGATTTTGGAAGCCGTGGCCAAGCCAGTGGGCCTGATGTTCGCGGCGCGCCGCAATGCCGATGCAGAAAGTTATTTTTGGCGCGTGGGGCAATGGATGATGCCTTTTTTCACCACCATCCCCGCGTTCCCGGGCCTTGGGCCCTTGGCAGGCCACGCTTGGGTGCCGGCCGATGATGGTCAGTGCAATGTGTTTACTTTCTCTTGGCATCCGACGCGCGCACTGCAAAAAGAAGAACTAGCGATGATGCATAGCGGCACCGCCATGCACGCGGCGTTAACGCCTGGCAGTTTCCAGCCTTTGTGCAACATGGGCAATGAATACGCTGGCCCCAATGGCGCACCCGCGAAACAACCCTGGATGCGTATCAAGCGTTTTCAGGATCAGGATATTTGTATCACCGAGAGCATCGGCCCGCAATATGATCGCGCTGAGGAGAATCTGGGTTCTTCGGATGCGGTGATTGGCCGGGTTCGCGCCATGCTGATGGGTGCGGCCAAGGCCTTGCGCGAGGGCAGGGAGCCGCCCGGACGTGACCCGGCCGAATACCGCATGCGACCCATCTCGGTGCAGTTGCCGCGTACCACCACTGCCTGGGCCGATGAAATCGCCGAAGCAGTGGATACCCGCCCAGAAACCTTTCGCGCCTCCGTATAAAAAGGATTAACCATGGCCGCACCGCATCGTGTCGATGTGCATCACCATCCTTCGCCCCCCAGTTACCTGGCAGCCCGTACCGATATCCGCTACGCGCCGGCGCAAACCGGCTGGTCGGCGGCTAAGTCCATCGAAGACATGGATAAAGGAGGCGTCGCCACCTCCATGCTTTCCCTGCCGCATTCCAAGCACATCTTTCCAGGGCCCGTGGCTGAAGACCTGCGTTTGGTGCGGGAATGGAATGAATTTATGGCGAATCTAAAGCGCGACCATCCGGGCCGCTTTGGGGTTTTCGCCAGCCTACCGATATTGGATATCGAGGGAAGCCTGCGCGAAATCGAATACGCCATGGGACCGCTCAACGCCGATGGCTTCACGCTGATGACTAATATCGGCGACAAATGGTTGGGCGATCCGCATTACGCGCCGGTGTTCGAGGAATTGAATCGCCGCAAAGCGGTGGTATATACACATCCCGTTGCGCCGGATTGCTGCCGTGGCATTGATCCCGGTTTGAACGACTCGGTGATCGAATATGCCACCGACACCACGCGCGCTATTGCCCGCATGCTGTTTAGCGGCTCCGCCGCGAAGTACCCCAACATCCGCATCATCTGGTCGCATGGCGGCGGCACCATGCCGTATATCGTTGAGCGCTTCGTGCGCGCGCATTTGTACGGGCAAGGCAATCTCAAGGCCATGGTGCCCGAGGGCATCATCCCGGCGTTGAATAAGTTTTACTACGACACCGCGCAGGCATCCCACACTTATGCCATGGGAGCCTTGACCAAAATCGTTGGCATTTCGCAATTGATGTTCGGCACCGATTTTCCCTATCGCACCGCGGCTGAACATGTGGAAGGTTTATCCACTTGTGGTTTCTCGGCGACCGACCTCCATGCCATTGATTGCGGCAATGCCCATCGCGAAATGCCGCAATTGGCGCCCAAGAAGTAAAACCCGCCGCGCAACGAGGAGAATCGCTTGTCTCATGCCCTGATCAACTCGCCCGCTGATTGGCGATCCCCGGAAATCGCCGCGCGCACCGATTGGATTCATCAACTGAGCGCGCCGGAACTCGCTGAGATTGAAGCAGCGCTCGCACAAGCGAAACAACAAGGCATTGGCATCGCCGACGTCAATAAAGAAAATTTTTCACTGCAACTTTTTCCGCGCCTGGTAGAAAAAGCGCACCAAGTGTTGGAGCACGATTGCGGCATGTTCCTCATACGCGGCCTGCCGGTTTTGAAACACAGCGTTGACGATATGCGCATGGTGTATTGGGCCCTGGGACAGTACCTGGGCCGCGCCGTGTCGCAAAGCAGCAAGGGCGATGTGCTGGGCGACGTGCGCGACATGAGCCGTTTCAACGATGGGCGCGGCAGGGGTTACCAATCGAAACGGCGGCTAGAGTTTCATACCGACAGTTGCGACGTCGTGGGGCTCCTGGTGATACGCACCGCGAAGGAGGGCGGACGTTCCATGATCGCCAGTTCCGTGGCCCTGCATAACCAAATGCTGCGCGAGCGCCCCGATCTGGTTGATCCCTTATACGGTGTCTTCTCTGGCCACTCACCCGGCGAACGCGCCGGTGGATTCTGGACACAACCCGTGTTCTCTACCCAGGATGGCCACTTTGCCTGCAAGACCGGCTACGTTTATTTTCGCCTCGCCGCGGAGAAATTCCCGGACAAAGTGCCCGCATTGACCACAGCACAAATCGAAGCCCTGGATTTATTTCAAGAAATCGCCAACCGGCCTGATATGCATTTCTCCATGATGTTTCAGCCCGGAGACATGCAGCTACTCAACAATCACGTGATGCTGCATGCAAGAACCGACTTCGAGGATTTCGAGGAAGAAGACCGCAGGCGACACCTGCTGCGTCTGTGGCTTTCAGTGCCCAATAGCCGGCCTTTATCACCGCTGATGAAGGATGTGTATCGCGATGTGTCGCCGGGGGCATGGCGTGGCGGGTATCCGTCGGCTACCGGGAAGATTGTTTATCGCAGTGATGTGACGATGGATTGAACCTAAGCCGTCATTGGGAAGTACCTGCGCTGGCTGACGCGTATCATGTTGCTGTCAAAAGGAGGTTCGCTATGCCTGATCTGGTTGCTGAACTCGCAAAACAGGCTCGCACTCTTGCGCCGGAGGACCGCTCCCGCCTTGTGGATTTGCTGCTGGAGTCGCTCCACGAATCGCCACTTGCGGAAGTTGAGGCGGCGTGGGCGAAGGAAATCGAACGTCGCGTCGCAGCCTTTGAACGCGGCGAAGTCCAGACCTTCGCCGCCGAGGATGTCTTCGCGGAAGCTCGTCGCATTGCGCCGTGACGAGTGCACGATTAACACAAGAGGCGCCAGCGGAGTTGCTAGTGCAGACCGCGTACTGCGCAACCATTCGCTCGGACCTTGGCGCCCGCTTGTCATAAAAAGCATGTGGGCTGTCAATGAGCCGACCATCTGGTTCGTCAAACCGGCTTAGCGGAATCAAGCGGTGCCCGAGAGGCTGTCTCTCGAGCAAAGTAGCCGCCAAACGCTTCGCTTATCTCCCTCTCCGCACGCACGATATCTTCCTCTCCCATCAGCGGGAATTGCCCGCGTTTGTTATTGGATAGCTTTCCGCTATTTTGCGCAATGTAGCGGATGAGTTTTTCCAACTCGGGCTGCGGCGCGTCGAGCCAACGCTTGAGTGATTGGTGGGCGCTGTCGTAGGCACGCAGGTACGCGAGTTCCCCCTCCAGATCATGTTCGATGGCATGGTTCAGGCACTCAAAGGTGAATTCACATAGTTCCGTGGCGTCGAAATGGGCGTACAGGTGCGGGGTCTGCTCTTTGACGTCGATAAAATCCGCATCGGGATCGAGGCGATAATCGAGCAGGGCGGTACGCGGGGCAGAATAGTGTTTCAACACTTCGGCGTAGCGGGCAATATTGCGTTGCATGGCCGCGGACACGGGAACGACGGTGCCGGCGGGCGTAAATCCGCCCAGGCGCAACAGGTGGTGCAACAAGAATCTATGCAGCCGTCCATTGCCATCTGAGAACGGATGCGCGAAAACAAATCCGAATGACGCACTGGCGGCGGCGAGTACGGGTGGGTAGGTGTCGCTTTTCACGAGTTCGCCGACCGCCACAATGCCGTTCATCATTGCGGTTACGTCAGCGGGCGCGGGAGGGATGTAGTCGGCCCGGTATTCGGATCGGCCAGAGCGCGATAGCCAGTTTTGCTTTTGTCGGTAGGAATATTCAGCGCGTTGACGCGGCACGATGACGTTCTGCCAATCGACAAAGGTTTCTTCTTCGAGCGGCGTATCTTCGCCGGCGCGTTCCAACAAGCGGCGGAAGCGTTCGGCTCTTTGGGAATCCGGAATTTCACGCTCGATGGCAAATGACGAGCGTGTTTCTGATAGGTACAGATAATTGACGGCTCTCTCTAATAATTCCTGATCAAGGCTTGAGAGAACTTTTGCCATTTTCGCGCCCAGGTCTTTTGCGATCCAGGCTTGTAGCGCTGATGTACGACGTACCAGAGGGCAAAATGCGGGTGTGCCCGGCAAATTATTGAGAACGGCGAAGCGCTTGTCGCGTTTTGCAGGCGCGGTGAAGTAGCGCTTTTCATCGAGGATAGGAACCGCTTTAATTCCTGCGGGCAGTTTGTAATGCAGCGTCTCGCCAGTGAGCCACTCGTATAGGTGTCCGCATAGGCGCGCGTAGCGGGAGCCGGGAGCGCTGTTTAGCCAGGTTTGGAGTTCGGCTGAACCGCATCGTTGAAATAGCGCGGCGAGGACTTGCAGATTAACGCCTTCGTATTTGAGGCAGAACTCGAGGTGACCTTCCAACGTGTCATTGACGTCGTACTTGCCGGGGTACCGCACGATCACTGTTCCGTCTGCGTGCTCGGCACGGGTGACAACGCTCAAACGCTTCGCGATGAAACTGCTGGTACGCTCCTCGACACATCGTAGCCCGTAGCGCGAAATCAAGGCGTTGTAGCCAACTTGGCGATCTGGGGCTGGCATTTGTTAAAGTACCTATGGAGTTTGGTAAAATGCCTATATATTGGCACTTCTCCAGTATTTTTGCCTAATTTATCGGAAATAATGCTATGTGGGCAGGCAAATTATCTACAATTTCTGATCTATCTATTCATCTATGTTGGGTGGTGCAAGGCCAACCACCCATCGCAATCGTTTCATCAGACAGTCCAACGCAGGAGTTGCAACGATGAAGAATGAGTCCAAGCCCCGCGTGTACGACATCCTCGCCAAGGCCTTCGCGCAGGAAGAGGTGCGGACATGTTTTGCCCTCCTTGGGGATGCAAACATGAATTGGGCGGTGCGATTGGCCGAACAAGGGTGCCGCATGGTTTATGTCAGGCACGAGCATTGCGCGATCGCCGCTGCGATGGCGTACGCGCGAAAGAACTGGGACGTGGCAGTGGCTACGGTCACCTGCGGGCCCGGTGTGACACAAATGATTACGGCTCTCCCTGCGGCGGTGCGCGCCCACCTGCCGTTGGTGGTGTTCGCCGGGGAGGCGCCGCTGAAAAGCGGCTGGTACAACCAGGAGCTCGACCAAGCGCCGCTCATCACCGCAACAGGTGCTGCCTACCATAGCTTGCACCTGCCCGAGCGCATGCCTGTCGCGATACGCGACGCTTTTGTGCAGGCGCGCCGCGAACGCCGGCCAGTGGTGTTGGGTATTCCGTTCGATCTGCAGGCCCGTCCCTGGGACGGACCCGAGGTTCTTCCCAAACCTTCGCACCAACTGTTGCCGCGACCATCACCGATTCCGCCACATCCCGATGACGTGGCCGGCGCCGCGCAATTGGTTCGACAGGCCGAGCGGATCGTGGTGCTTGCCGGCCTGGGTGCGGTCGAAGCGAAGGCGGGCGCCGCTTGCCGGGCGTTGGCCGCGAGGACCGGCGGACTGCTCTCCACCACGCTTCCCGCGAGAGGACTATTCCACGACGATCCTTTTTGCCTCGGTATCTCAGGCAGCTTCACACCCGAGGCTGGCCTCGAGTACCTGGCGCAGGCCGACCTGGTAATCGCGGTTGGCTGTTCGCTCGCCTACCACGCGGGTGGTGGCGGCCAGCTCTGGCCAAAAGCAAAAATGCTGCAGATCGATATCGACCCTGTCTCGATCAGCCAAGGCCAAGAAGTGGCGCGTCATCATTTGCGAGCCGACGCGCGCCTGGGCGTCGAAGCGTTGACGGCGGCGTTGTCTGCCCCCGAGCGCGAATGGCGCAGCGATGCGATCGCCGCGCGCATCAAAAATGAAAAGCCCGACAACCATGTGTTCGAAATCGAGCCTGGGCTGCTCGACCCGCGCCGTGTGATTGAGGCGCTGGAAGAGGCTTTGCCGCGCGACTGGGAGATGGTGAACTCGGGGGGGCACTGTTCATGGTTCTTCGCGCAAATGCCTTCGCGTCCACAGGAGAATTTCCTCACCATCCGCGAGTTCGGCGCGATTGGCAATGGCATCGCGTACGCCATGGGCGTGGCGGCGGCACGCCCGGATCGAACCGTGGTGCTGTTTGATGGCGACGGCAGCTTGATGATGCACGTGCAGGAACTTGAAACCATCAAGCGGCACCATCTCAACATCCTTATCGTCGTGATCAACGATGGCGCGTACGGCTCCGAGCTGCATAAGCTGCGCTCGGAAGGATTGTCCGAGGAAGGGTCGGTGTTCGGCTATAGCGATTTCGCGGGCATCGCGCGCGGCTTCGGGCTACCGGGCAAGACCTTCACGAACTTGCATGATCTGCCGAACAAGGTTGCCGAGTTCGCCGCAAGTGGCGGCGCCGCGGTCTGGGACTTTCACGTCTCCGCTAAAGTCGTGTCGCCGACGCTACGCCGTGCCCATCCTCATCCTGCCAAGGAAAGGGACTGAAAGATGAAGTGCGCGATGATGTGCGGTCGCCCGCCACCGAATGGTTCTTTTCGCTGATGGACTGAGAAGGTGATAAGAATCCGCCTTCACCAAGCCTTCGTTCTGCTGGCCTCATGGGCGCTCGCCACGTCGGCCTATGCGAGCTACGCCCAGATGCGGTTGGATGGGATTGAGTTGTTTCTGGCTTTCGCCCTGGTTGTTGCCTATGGTTTGATCGTTGATCTCGCGTTGTTCGCTAGGCTGTTTCGATATCGCGCAGCCCTCGTCGCCGGGTTTGTCGCCGCCCTGGTGGTGACCATTCTTATCCTCATCCAGGCCGCGCCTCCAGGCGAACGGGCGGGAATCTTCAAAGTGCACCCGGGTGGGCAGGAGCAGATCGTGCTGGTGGTGACCAGCGCGGTATTCCTGCCTTTCATCCTCATCGCGCCGTTCGTGCAGTACCGGGCCATGCGCCACAGCCGGCGCTGGTCGGGTTGGATCACGGTGGGGATGTTTTTGCAGTTGGCGCTGCTGCCGGGTTTCATCGTTCTCGCGAATACCGAAGAACATTATTGGAAGCGGGAGTACGCAACGGGACAGGCCGTTGGCCGTGAGGTCAGAGCAGGTCGACTTGGCGAGTTACTGGAACTCGCAGAACAACGGCATGAACGCATCTGGGGCACCGGATGGATTTACCCTTGGCCCGAGAAGCTGTCGAGCGGGTTTGTTTACAAAAATTCCGCGTGGATCAGGGGTCTGGAGAATGGCGTGGGCGATTCCGCGCTGATCTCGGCTAATGAACCGCCGAGCGAGCCGGACCGCGCGGCGCTGCGAAAATTGACTGACCGCCACTTCTACGCTCCCAATATCCGGGCGAAGCTGATCTGGGATGCGCTCGAACCCGGCCGTTTTTCCAAGCAGCTCGCCCCTCACGGGTTGAATGAGCAGGGTGTGGTCAGCGAAGAGGTGATCCCTTTCCTGCTGGAACGGCTCGAGAAGTATGGACAGGCGCGCTTATGCCCCGGCGGTCGGATGATGGAGGCCGACCGTGCCGTGTTGAATGAGCTGGTCCTTGCCAATGTGCGCAAATATGACGAGGCGAGAAAGCGCGAGCAGATGGCCGAGATCGAAGAGAAGAAGCGGGATCTGGAGATGTCGGACGCGCCCATGCCCTATCGGCTCATGTGGAGGGCGGCGGGCGCGCTGGGAGATGTGTTCGGCGGGCAATCGGTCGGGGTTCCCGACTGGAGCGGTTATCCGCAGCGGATCGAGCAACTTTGCCGCGCGGCGGAAGAACAGGCGTCTGCCCCTACTGAAATTTAACAATCATTCTGGTGCCACTGTTCCCCGCTTCCACCGCCTCGTGTACTGCCGCGATCTGGTCGAGTGAAAACTCGCGCACCGGCAAGTGCTTTAACTCACCGCCCGATTGCATCGCCGTAAAGTCGTTCACCGCTTTGACGTAAGCATCCGCCGGTAGTTCATACATGTAGATGAAACGAATCGTCGGGTGCATCTGGATGCCCCAACCTGCTGAGATCGTCCCTTCCGCGCCGCCGGCCCCATAGACGATGACGCTACCGTTCTTCGCCAGCATCTTGGGATAGAGCGCGGCGTTCTTGGCGAAAAATGGCTCGAGGATGCGATCCGCGCCGCGACCTCCGGTCAGCCCGCCGATACGCTCGCCGACATCTTCAGAACGAAAATCAACCACCTCGTCGGCGCCTGCGGCGCGTGCAATCGCGCCTTTTTCCGCGCTGCCCACGCTCGCGATCACACGTGCGCCTCGGGCCTTGGCAATTTGAATGCAGTAGTAACCCACCGCGCCGGTACCGCCACCGACAAGCACGGTTTGGCCTTTGACATCACCTTCCACATCTACCGCGTAGTGCGCCGTGAGCCAGGGAATACCCAGTGACGCGCCTTCATTGAAGCTGCAGTTATCCGGCATCTTGGGCGCGCGCTCCGAGGGTAGGGCGCAGTACTCGGCGCAGGTACCAAACGCGCGCTGCGCCTGCGCCATGTAGATCCACACGCGTTCACCGACGCGCGAGGCGGCCACGCCGACGCCCACCGCGTCAATGACACCGGCGCCATCCTGATGCGGAATGATCCTCGGGTAAGGCAGGCCGCGACGTCGCAGGCCGCTGCGGGTATAGGTGTCGCTGGGGTTGGCGCCTGAGGCACGCATGCGCACGCGCACTTCGCCAGGACCCGGCGTGGGGTCGGGCATTTCACCAACCTTGAATGCTTCCTTGGGCGTGCCTTGGGTTTCGTACCATGCTGCTTTCATGCTTACCTCGCTAAATTATTTCACCAGTGCCAAGGGCACGAAGGGGCTTTCCGGATTGTTGGTTAATGTCTGGCGCGCAGGGTGGAGCACCAAATCCATCATTTCCATGGGTACCGCGCCAAACAGGGCTTCATCGCCTAGCACCAGCGCGGAAAGATCGCAAAAGCGATCACCGAAATGCACGCGCAAGGGGCCGATCATCGGCACTTTTTTACGGCTACCATCGGCCAACACCGCTTCGCGCGTGCTGACCTCATCTAAGTCGTAGCCTAACTGCACGGCGGCATGTTGCGGCACCGTCATGAAGACCGAGCCTGAATCGACCAGCGCTCTGACATCCAGTTTTCGTTGGAGAACGATGTTTTCGAGCGTGATTTCGGCATGTGTTATTCCCATATCATGTCTCTCGGGGGTTACGTGAGTGCGGCTATTATGCGCATTTTCTTCTAGGCACGAAAAGGTAAGCGCAATGAAATTGCTGAAAAATCCGATTGTTTGCTTGGTCATGGCAGGTGTATCTCTAATGACTTTGACCGCCTACGCTCAGTCTTATCCGACCAAAGCCGTCCACATCATCATCCCAGTGCCGCCAGGCGGTTTGCAGGATTCGCTGGCGCGCGCCATGGCGCCGGAGCTCACCAAGCGCTGGGGGCAGCCGGTGATAGTGGAGAACCGCGCCGGGGCCAACGGCATCATCGCGTCGGACGCGGTGGTCAAGGCCGCGCCTGACGGGCACATGCTCTGGATGGGCACCATGGTGCAGTTAAGTAACGATCTCTTGAATCGCAAAATGCCTTTCGATCCGATTAAAGATCTGGCTCCGGTGATTGGTTTGGTGGAATCGGGCAGCATGTTCGTGGCGAGCATGCAGTTTCCGGCGCGCAATCTGCCCGAGTTGCTCGCGGCCGCGCGCGCCAAGCCGGGCGATATCAACTACGGCAGTTTTGGCATTGGCAGTCTGCCGCATATCGACACTGAAGCATTGGCGCGGGTCGCTGGCATTCAAGTGACGCATATACCCTACAAGGGTGGCGCGGAGATTCTGCAGGGCATTCTGGGTGGGCAAGTGACCTTTGCGATTATGGGCATCACCGCGACCATTCCATTGATTCGTCAGAATCGCATTCGTGCGATTGCCTATGGCGGACAGAAACGTTCCAGTGCATTTCCCGACGTACCGACAATTTCAGAAGCCGGCGTGAAGGGATTTGTCTCGGGCGGCTGGTTTGGCTGGTTTGCGCCTGCTGGCACACCGTCTGCGGTGATCAATAAGATTGCCAGCGATGCGGGGCAAGTTATTTCCGTGCCCGAGTTTCGCGAGAAATATGTTCACGCCGGCGGACTTGAAGTGTTGAACATCGGACCTGGACCGTTGACCGAACAACTGCGCGCCGATCGCGAAAGTTACGCCGCGAGGCTCAAAGCATTGAACGTGAAGTTGGAGTAGTAGTTACTGTCAACTCCAGCGCGCAAACCCCAATCCGGTTCCCGTGCCCGCCATGGTGCGGTAGGCGGGCGAATAGGATTCCCAAGTCACATCAAGATCCGTGGCGGCACTGGCGACAACAATCCAATTACGGATCTCCGAACTGCCGGCCTTGAGCTTGCGTGCGTCGAGGTTGCCAAGGAAATCAATGTCCTTCCTTCGCAGCGCGGCCATGATGTCGCGATCCATTTGTTCTTCGACGATGAAATGCGAAAGACCGCCTGAGGCCATGAGGCCAACGTTTAAATCTTCTGGGTAGGAGGCGATCAGCTCGCGCAGCGCTTTGCCGAATTTTACGCAGCGCTTGGGCGTGGGCGGATTGGGCCAGTTGTAGGTATTGAGAAAAATTGGCACCACCGGAATCACCGCACCCTTTAAATACCATCGATGGATAAATGAGTAGGCATGGCCTTCGGTGAGTTCGGGAGGGGTGGCGCTGACCGCGGCAACGTCGAACTCCCGCTCGACAAAATTTTCGATGAAATGCAGCGCCATTTTGCTGTGGCAGGGGTAGAGCGCCTCGGTGTCGTCTTCCAAACGCCGCATCTGCGCGCGCCGATACCATTCTTCCGCGGGCAGTTCCTTTTTAACGTGATTGCGGATGGTCTCGCCGTAATACACGCCGAGCGATGGCATGTGATCGTCTTTGAACATTTCGTATTGATCGTCGCCGACGATTACCAGAACATCGAGCTTGGCGGCCTGCACCTGCTGCTTCATGCTCTCCATGGCAGCTTGCACATCGTTGAAGCGCCGCGTGATGGCTTCTTCAGTGATCAATTCGGCGACGTTTTTCGGCGCGCGCGCCAGCACATCGTCAAAGCTTATTTTCTTTCCCTCGTCGTCGAAGTAGGGCATGCGAAGATCACTTACACGAAATTTAGTGAGCCAATCCTCCAACTGTGCGGCAAGCATCACGCTGTGCGAGGAGGCGAAGGCGGCGGTGAGCCTGGCCATGATCATTATTTC
The DNA here is from genome assembly GCA_046153355.1 of Burkholderiales bacterium. Taxonomy (GTDB): domain Bacteria; phylum Pseudomonadota; class Gammaproteobacteria; order Burkholderiales; family SG8-39; genus 2-02-FULL-62-17. The sequence continues at coordinate 10,260 of JBJXEY010000109.1, read as the reverse complement.
CTTATGTAGACGAATTGTTGCGGCGGGACGAGTGGGAATTTTCCACGCGAGGGGCTAAACGTTGTCTGAACGCCAGCGGATAGTCAGCGCCCTGCAAGGCTCTGAATTGTATACCGGCGCTCGATGCGCATTGCTTCGAGTATCATCGCCGCTTCGCCGCGCCAGGCGCGGCAAAGAGGTAAAAACGGCATGGCGGACGCGGAGTTTGAACTCGATCTGACGCTTCAGATCGGCAAATACGAGGTACAGCGGGCGCTGGGCAAGGGAGCCACGGGCACGGTCTACCTCGCGGTGGATACCTTTACCGGTCGCCAAGTGGCGCTCAAAACCATCGAACCCGAGGTGTTTCGCGATCCGGATTTTGGCGCGGTATTGAAATCCCAATTTCAAAATGAAGCCTCGCTCGCGGGCAAATTGAAACACCCGCACATCGTGACGATTTACGATGCGGTGGTGGAGGAAAACTCGGGCCACATTGCCATGGAGTTGGTGACTGGAGGCGATCTTTCGCAGCATGCTCAACCCGATAGCCTTCTGCCCATTGCCGATGTGTTGCAGATTGGATTCAAATGCTGCGGCGCGTTGGATTACGCGTTTCGCGAAGGCATCGTGCATCGCGATATCAAGCCGGCCAACATCATGGTGGCGCAGGGCACCAATGTAAAAATCGCCGATTTTGGCGCGGCGTTTCTGCGCAAGAGTCAGGCAGTGCAAACGGTGGCGATGGGTTCGCCTTTTTACATGTCACCCGAGCAAATCGATGGCAAGGAACTGACGTTGCACTCTGACATGTACGGCCTGGGCGTGGTGTTGTATGAATTGCTCACCGGACATCGCCCCCTGATCGCCAGTGAAATCGCCACCCTTGCCATCATGATCCGCACGGTTGACCCAGCGCCGCCCTGTAGCTTGCGTGAGGATTTGCCACCGGAATTCGATGCGGTGATCATGCGTGCGCTGGCAAAAAGCCCTGAGGATCGCTATCCCACCTGGAATGAATTTGCGCGCGCCTTGTCCGCCTTAGGGCCGCTGGCGTTGCCCGCCGAAGCCATTGCCGACAGCGAAAAATTTCTCACCCTGCAGCGCGTGGAGATGTTGGCCAACTTGAGTGACGCGGAACTGTGGGAATTGGCCAACGCAGGTCAGTGGTCGCGGGTGGAGCGCGGGCGAACTTTGATCCAGGAGAACGAACCCGGCGCGAGTTTCTTTTTCCTCGCCAAAGGGCAGGTTAAGGTAATTCGCAACGGACGCTTACTCAATATGGTGGGCGAATCGGAGTGTTTTGGTGAAATGGCCTACATCAGTGGTGGCAAAATGCCGCGGCATGCCAACGTCGAATCGATGACCGATTTGCTGTTGGCCGAATTCGAACCCAGCGCCCTGGATGCGATGAGCCAGGGGGCGCAGTTGCAATTGACACGCGCGCTGGTGCGCAATTTGGCCGATCGCCTGCAGCTCGCGAATTCGCGGCTGACCGGTTAAATACCCAAGGAACTTAGCGATACAGTAAGCTTTTGCGTCGATCCCAGGTTGCCATTCGGGCAATCGCGGCATTCAAGGCCTATAAAGGCAAACGAGGAGGAGAGTGAGATGAACAAAATGGCGGACCCACAGGTTCAAGCGGGCGATAATTTCTGGGCCGAATATGGCGCCGACGAATGGTCTGATGCGATCGTCGCATCGATGAAGCTGGGTGGTATCGATCAGCTTTATTTCGTTTCCGGCAGCGAAATGGCTTTCTTTCAAGAAGGAATTGCCAAAGCGGAATCAAAAGGCTGGCCCGCGCCCAAGCTCGTCACCATGATGCACGAGTCGGTGGCCTTGCATAGTGCCTTGGGTTCCTCGATGGTCTCGGGCAAACCTTCTGCCGCAGCGGTACACGTGGATGTGGGCACTTTGCATTACGGTGCGGCTATTCATGCAGCCTGGCGTGGCAACTACCCAGTGCTGCTTACCGCCGGCTGTGGACCGCGCGCATTTCCTGGCTCAATGCGCGGTGCGCGCGATGGCTCCATCCAATGGTTGCAAGAGCCGCGCGATCAAGGGGAAATCCTGCGCCAATACACCAAGGCGGATCACCGCCTTGAGCATCAGGATAATCCCGGCTTGATGGTGAGCCGTCTGCTGCAGGTGGCGATGAGCGAGCCGAAAGGGCCGGTATTTTTATCGATACCGCGCGAATCGGCGATGCTGCCGTACCCCGGCACGGCGCGATTCCCCACGCGCGATCAACTGGGCGTTTCGCAAGGCGTATTCCCCGATCCCGAGCACGCCAAGACCATTGCAAAGTGGTTGGTGAAAGCGCGCAATCCTTTGGTGATGACCGAGCGCATCGGCAAAGATCCGCTTGCCGTCAAAGAATTGGTGCGTCTGGCTGAGTTGCTCGCTTTGCCAGTGTCAGAACCCGGCAATCCGCAGGTTTTGAATTTCCCCAAGACGCATCCCTTGTTCGATTCCAACCCCAAGAGCGCCGAGGCCGATGTGTGCTTGGTGTTGGAGAGCATCAGCCCATGGTTGCCGGGCATCGATACACCACCAGCCGATGCCAAGATTGCCTGGGTGAGCATCGATCCGGTGCAGTCGCGTTTCAAGACCATGGAATTCCGTGCCGACCTGTGGATTCCCGCGACCGCCGCGAACGTGATTCGCGCCGTGTACGAAGCCGCCACCGGCATGCTGGATAAAAGCGATATGTCGAGGATCGAAGAGCGTCGCCAACGTTTGGAGGCGAAAAAGAAAGCCTTCGATGCCAAGCTCATCACCGATGCTGCCGAAGCGGCGAAACTAAGTGTATCGAGCGGGCTGCTGGTGGCGCATGAGCTGGGCAAGATTCTTGAGCCCGAGGCCATCATTTTGAATGACGGCCTATCCAATGGCACTCACGTGGAAAATTACGCGCGCCGTTCACTACCTGGCACCAGCTTCAAGAGCGGCTCCAGTTGCGGCGGATGGGGCGTGGGCGCGGCGTTTGGCGCAAAGATGGTGTCGCCGAATAAAGATGTGGTGCTCGCCAGTGGTGATGGTTTCTTCCAGTTTGGCACGCCTTCGGCCGCGCTCTGGGCCGGTGCACATCACAAGGCCGGATTTCTGTCGGTAGTGTTCGTCAACGGCAGTTACAGCACCGGCACCAATGGTCTTAAGAAATCTTATCCGGGTGGTTACGCCGCGGGCATTCAATGCGAAGGCGGCACCTTCGAGCCACCACCCGATTTCGCGCGCATGTGCGAGTCGGTGGGAGGCTTTGGTCAACACGTGGACACGCCCGCCGATATTGGGCCTGCGTTGAAACGCGGTTTGGCAGAGACGCGCAAAGGCGTGCCGGCGGTGGTGGCGGTGCGGCTGCCAAGCCTGGTCTGATTGTTTTGCTCAGGACTTAAAACCCAACGCGCGGCTCGCCAATTCGGCGCCGCGCGTGAGCGATTCCAGCTTCGCCCAGGCAATCTGCGGATGCGAGCGACCGCCAAATCCACAATCGGCGCCGGCCATGACGTTTTCCCGACCAACCAATCGCGCGTAGCGTTGTATTCGTTGTGAAACCAATTCCGGGTGTTCGACCACGTCGGTGGAATGCGTGATCACACCGGGTATGAGTATTTTTCCTTCGGGTAGTTTTACCGTTTCCCACAGCGCGTATTCGTGATCGTGACGCGCGTTGGCGCCTTCGACGAGATAGGCCTGCGCTTTGACCTTCAACAAAAGATCGACAATTTTTTCAAGTCCTAAGTCATAGGCGTGCGGGCCGTGCCAGCTTCCCCAACACAGGTGGTAACGCACTTGCGACTCGGGGATATTACGCAGTGCATGGTTCAGCGCTTCGATGCGCATTGCGCAGCGTTGGCGAAACGCATCCAATCCCATGGCGATACCGATGCGATCCCACAACGCCGGTAGCCAGGCGTCATCGACTTGCAAAATCAAGCCTGAATTCGTGATGGCCTCATATTCCACGCGCAATGCCTCGGCTAGCGCGAACACGAATTCTTCTTCAGTTTTGTAAAACTCGTTGCGCCGATACACCTCGATACTAGCTGGCGCGGTCGAGGTCAGGAAGGCCTCGCCATTGGGGGCCAAGGCGCGAAGTATTTCTATCTCTTGGGCTAGTTCCTTTTGTGCCGTATAAGTAATAGGCGCGGTGCAGACTCGAATAGGACGTACTTGCCTAATCTGCGTTCCCGGTAAATAAAACAAAGTCCCTTTTTCACTCGCGTATTGGTAGAACTCGGCGAACGCTTCGCGATCCTTGCCTTGCTGTATGAGGGGTTTCGAGTCATCTGGCGGACGCGCCTCGAACCCGCCAAATCGCTCATCGAGGTAGGAAAGCCAATCGCCACCCTTGGTGAATTCGCCTTCGTTGATCACATCGATGCCGATGGACTTCTGTCGTTCGATGACGCCGGTTACCGCCGCGCGCAGGTTGTCGTCGCTGGTCTCGCCGTTCCGCGGGGCGTTCTGCGGCAGACTGCCGACGTGAGTGGTGAGTATTTTTTCGCTGCTGCGTTGCATGGTGTGGTGGCCTCCCCATCAATCTGGAACAGGTTTAAATCAAGGCAGATAGTAGACCTCGACGAACTGACTCGTATTCTCCCTGAGGCGAAGCGATATTGAGGCACAGGCTATTGTCGCGAAAATCAACTCCGCACATTTTCAGCACCGTTTCCACCCAAGTTAAGTAGAATCCCCGCCAGTTATCAACCTGAGGAGGGGACTAACATGAAAAAACTATCGTTTGCTGCCGCGGTGGCAGTTGCCGCTTCGATGTCGGTATCAACGGCGTATGCGCAGGCGCCGGTAAAAATCGGCCTTATCCTGCCGTACTCGGGCCAGTTTGCCGATACCGCTACGCAGATGGATAACGCCATCAAGTTGTACGTAAAACAAAATGGCGAATCGGCCGGCGGCCGCAAAATCGAGATTATCCGCAAAGACTCAGGCGGCATCGCCCCCGATGTGGCTAAGCGCCTCGCGCAAGAACTGGTGGTGCGCGATCGGGTCGATGTGCTTGCCGGTCTCATCTTGACGCCCAATGCTCTGGCGATCGCCGATGTCTCGACCGAGGCGAAAAAATTCACCGTGATCATGAATGCCGCCACATCGATTATCACCACCAAGTCGCCCTTCATGGCGCGCACTTCGGTGACCACGCCGATGTTGAACGAAACCCTGGGTGCTTGGGCGGTGCGCAAGGGTGGTGTGAAACGCGTGTTCACCATGGTGTCGGATTACGGCCCGGGTCACGATGCGGAAGAAGGCTTTATTCGCGCCTTCAAGGAAGGCGGCGGAGCGATTGTCGGTTCGGTACGTTTCCCCGTGGCCAACCCAGATTTCGCCGCCTTCGTGCAACGCGCCAAAGACGCCAATCCCGATGGCATTTACGCCTGGGTGCCTGGTGGCGTGCAACCGGCTGCAATTGGAAAGGCGATGACCGAGCGTGGTATCGATCCGAAAAAAATCAAAATCATGGGGCAGGATGCGCTGTCCTCCGACGAGGCGATCGCAAGCCAGGGCGACAACAGTATCGGCGTGATCACCGTGGCACATTACGATCACAATTTGAACAATAAACTCAACCAAGCCTTCGTTAAAGCCTACAACGCCGATTACAAACGCAACCCCGATATCTTCTCCATTGGTGGCTGGGATGGAATGCATCTCATTTACGAAGTGCTGAAAAAAACCGGAGGCAAAACCGAAGGCGAGGCGATGATTGGCGCCGCCAAGGGCATGAAGTGGACCAGCCCGCGTGGCCCGATGGGCATCGACCCGGAAACGCGCGATGTGATCTTGGATGTCTATATCAGCCGCGTGGACAAGGTCGCTGGCAAATTGGGTAATGTTGCGTTCGATGTCATCAAGGATGTCAAGGATCCGGTTAAAGCGCGCATGAAATAGGCGCGGCAATAAAATGAAATATCGGTTCGGCGAAGAAATCAAGCAGAGCGAATGCTCGCCTCGATAGCAGGCATCCTGTTCGACGGGTTTGCCTACGGCATGCTGTTGTTTTTGCTGTCGGTAGGCCTGTCGGTGACGTTGGGGATGATGAATTTCATCAACCTGGCGCACGCCAGTTTCGGCATGTTGGGCGGCTACGTCACCGTCACCCTGATGCAGAAACTGGGCTGGTCGTTTCTTGCCACACTTCCCGCCGCATTCATCATCGCCGCCTTGGTCAGCGTGGTGCTGGAACGCTTCATCTTCCGGCGCATGTACCGGGCCACCGATCTTGATCAAACCTTACTCACCATTGGTGTGGTGTTCATGTCGATCGCCGGCGCCGCGTATTTCTGGGGCACGGTACAGCAGCCGGTAATCATGCCCGCTTATTTGAGCGGCTCGTTCGAGGTGGGCGGTGTCAACATTGCCCGCTATCGTTTGTTTCTTATTGTGGTGGCGTTGATCATTACCGCGATACTTATCGCGGGCCTGGAATGGACGCGTTTTGGCGCGCGCATCCGCGCCGCAGTGGATAACCAGCGCATGGCGCGTGGTCTGGGCTTAGATGTGGACCGCGTGTTTGCCTTGACCTTCGCGTTGGGCAGCGGCCTGGCCGGCTTGGGCGGCGCCCTGGCGATCTCCATGGTTGGCCTGGACCCTGGGTTTGCCTTTGCCTATCTGATTTATGTGTTGATTGTGGTGTCAGTCGGCGGCCTAGCCTCAATTGGCGGTTCCTTCGTGGCCGCGTCGCTTTTAGGAATCAGCGACATGGCGGGCAAGTACTACGTGCCGCAGTTGGGTTCGTTTTTAATTTATCTGGTGATGGTGGGCATATTGATGTGGCGTCCCGCCGGATTGTTCGGTAAGCGCTAGGGATGTCCGCCGTTCCAGACACCACGAATCGCTTCGTGCCCTCGGAGTTCCTGCGCACGCGCACTCGCTGGCACCCTTTGGAAATTACGTTTTGGCTAGCGACCCTGCTGCCATTTATTCTAGTCCCGGATTATTTACAGCTTGCAAGTCAGGTAGCCATTGCTGCTTTGTTTGCAATTTCACTAGATTTAATCCTCGGCTATGCGGGCATCGTCTCCATTGGTCACGCCGCCTATTTTGGGCTGGGTGCGTATACCGCAGGTATTGTTTCCAAATACGGCATCAGCGAACCATTGATATTGCTGGTGCTGGGTGCGATCGTTGCGGGGGTGGTGGGTTATGCCACCAGTTTTATCATCGCGCGATTCAGGCATCTCGCACTAATCATGATCACCCTGGGCATTTGTTTGTTGCTCTACGAAGCGGCCAATCTCGTTGGCTGGCTCACCGGTGGCGCGGATGGTTTGCAGGGGATGAAAATCGGGCCGTTGTTGGGTACCTTTAGATTCGATCTGTATGGCAAAACGGCTTACGCCTATTCTTTAGTGATGCTGTTCTTGTGTTTTCTCGTGGCGCGGCGCTTGATTCATTCGCCCTTCGGGCTTTCGCTGCGCGGCATCCGTGAAAACGCCGTCCGCATGCCGGCCATCGGTGCGCCTAGCGAAGCGCATATACGAAAAATTTACACCATTGCCGCGGTGATCGCCGGTATCGCCGGCGCGGTGTTGGCGCAGACCACCTCCACCGTGTCGTTGGAAGTGCTCGGCTTTCAGCGTTCCGCCGATGTGCTGGTGATGCTGATCCTCGGTGGCGCCGGCAAGCTCTACGGCGGCATACTCGGATCGATCGTGTACCTGGTGGCCCGCGATCAGTTCTCCGGCATCAATCCGCAATACTGGTATTTCTGGATTGGCCTGATGATGGTGCTGGTGGTGATGTATTTGCCCAATGGTTTGCTGGGCGGTTTGGCCTCGCTCACCGCGCGCTGGCGCAAACCATCATGAGCGAGACGGTACTTGCCACACGGGGCTTACAAAAAACCTTTGGCTCCTTGGTGGTGGCAAGCGACATCACTATCGAGTTGCCCAAAGGCGCGCGCCATGCCTTGATCGGCCCTAACGGCGCTGGTAAAACCACGCTCATCAACATGCTCACCGGCATGTTGCGCCCCGATGCGGGTGAAATCCTTTTGGGCGGCGCGACGATTACCGCATTAAAACCCGCGGCACGCGTGAAACGTGGTCTGGTGAGAACTTTTCAGATCAATACCTTGTTTCCTAAGCTGTGTGCCTTAGAAGCCGTGACGCTGGCGATTTGCGAGCGCGAACGGCATTCGGGCAACTGGTGGCGGCGCCTGCCTACTTATCGCGATGCGGTGGATGAGGCCTATCAAATTTTGTGTTCGTTGCAACTGGGTGCGGATTGCACCCGTGAGACGCGTGAGTTGGCCTATGGCCAACAACGTTTGTTGGAAATTTCTCTTGCCCTGGCGGCCAAGCCAAGTGTTCTGCTTTTGGATGAGCCCGCGGCCGGCGTGCCGCGCAACGAAAGCTCGGCGCTATTTCAGGCCATTGCAGGCTTGCCCGCCGACATCACGGTGTTTTTTATCGAACACGATATGGATATCGTATTTACCTTTGCCAGCCGCATCATCGTGTTGGTAGGCGGTCGTGTGTTGGTGGAGGGATCGCCTGCCGAAATTGCCGCCGACCCGCGCGTGCGCGAGGTTTATCTCGGACATGGCAAACATGGCTGAAACACTGCTTGAGTTGAAGAACATTCGCGCCGGCTACGGCGATGCCGTGGTGCTGGATGACATTTCATTGATGGTTACGCAGGGCGAGAACCTCGCGATACTCGGCCGCAACGGCATGGGAAAAAGCACGCTGTTCTTGACCATCATGGGTTTCACGCGCCTGACGCGCGGCAGGATAGCTTGGCGCGCGAACGACATCACCAAACTTGCCTCACACAAACGCGCGCGGCTGGGCTTGGGGTGGGTTGCGCAGGAACGCGAGATTTTTCCTTCACTTACCGTTGAGGAAAATCTCACTGTCATGGCATTGCCTGGGCCGTGGCAGGTCAAAACCGTGTTTGAGCTTTTCCCACGTCTTGCGGAACGGCGTCGCGCGATGGGCAATCAGTTGTCGGGTGGCGAGCAGCAAATGCTGGCGATTGCGCGCTCCTTGATGATCAATCCCAGCCTGTTATTGCTCGATGAACCGCTGGAGGGCCTGGCGCCCATCATCGTCGAAGAATTGGCGGCCTCGATTGGTCGCATGGCGAACGAGCAGGGTACGACCATCGTTTTGATCGAACAGCATGCCGACGTTGCGTTGTCGCTGACAACACGCGCCCTGGTGTTGGAGCGCGGCGCCATTGTGCACAGCGCCGCATCAAGCGAACTCCTTCACGATGCGGCGACGTTGGATCGGTACCTCGGGCTCAAACTTGAAGGTGCCGAGCGTTAGCGTCCGAAGGTATTTCAAATTCCCTGGCTTGCCCATTGGTTCCAATGTGGCCGTAGCGGCGCAGGGATGCTGGCGACAAATTCGTCGCTGAGCGGGTGGCGCGGCAGTTCACCAGATTTGCAAGCCCTAAGCAGCGCCTCGGCCTGCCGCCGATCCTTATGCTTTTTCAAGGCATCGCGAGTGGGTTTATCCGCGATATACATTTTCTGCAGCGCGAACATGCGAGGATCGGGCGCAATTATTTTAGCCGCCCACTCATCCTTGGCGGGCACTACTTGTTCGACCGGCGTGCCCAACAACAACCATTCCAATTCGTGAAGATTGGTTGCCGGTCGAATGCGGTCTGCCGCTGGCATGGCATCGAGTTGCGTGGGTGGGACCCGAATTTCAACTTCATATGCGCGCCGATTGCGCAGTTGAAATGGGCGTTCTTCATTGACCGTATAAGTTGCGTCGACCTCCTTTAACGCGGCCAATATCGAAGGAGGCTCGGCGTCATCGCTCCCCTTTAACACTAACGATGTCGCATGATCTCTCGCCCAAACCAAATCGAAATCGTCGGTTGCGGCGTCGGCGCCGATGATGATCGGGCCGCCTGCTTCGAGGTTATAAGCAAGTATCGCGTTGGTACCGACCACGGTCAGATAACGGCCAAGCATGGCGCGTTTGTCGAATTCGACCAAAATTTTGCCGGCCTCGCTCGCGATCGCGGCGACTTGCAAGGCGCGGCATATGCGCGAATTCATCCGAACACGCTCGCCACTCGCCTGGATACGGGAATCGATGGCCTCGCGTTCAGACTTAAAGGTAGCTAGACGCGCCTCAGTCTCGCTGCTGCGTGGGCCGAGCGATCGACCGTTGTTGATGCGGTCAGACTGGATATACAAATATTCATTGTCGCCACGTTTATTAAAACGCATGCCATAGGGCTGCGCTTGGCGTTCGCGCAAACCCTCCATCCAATGCTCGTAGGCCTGCCTGAGGT
>JBJXEY010000079.1:0-6069 GCA_046153355.1 Burkholderiales bacterium | reverse complement strand
CCAGCACGCACACTTTCAGCGGCACGCCATTGAATGGCGATGTCAGCGTACTCAATGTGCGGGTCACCGCAAAGGACTCAAGCAACGTGGCGGTGAGCGATGATTTTTTGCTCACTGTCGCCAATGTCAACGATGCGCCAGTGGTGAACTTCAGCGTCGGCACCCAGAACACCAAAATCGACAACTTATTCAGCTACACCTTGCCGGCCGGCGGATTTACTGACGTCGATAGCGGCGATGTCCTGACCTATAGCGCCACGCTCGCGAATGGCGGCGCGTTACCGGCGTGGCTCAGCTTCAATCCGACGGACAAAAGGCTTAGCGGTACGCCGCCCGCCGATCAACTTGGCCAAGCCTTGACGGTGAGGTTGATTGCTACGGACCTTTCTAGCGCTACGAATAGCGTGAGTTTTTCCCTCAATGTGGTTACCGACCGCGATGCCATCAGCGGGACTTCGGGCGCCGATACTCTCGACGGCGGTACCGGCGCCGACACAATGACCGGCCTGCAAGGCGACGACACCTACATCGTCGATAACAGTGGCGATGTCATCGTCGAAGCGTTTGGCGCCGGAACGGATTTGGTGAGGGCGAGCGCGAGTTATGTTCTTCCGGGCAATGTGGAACTGATTGAATTGACCGGTAGCACGGCGGTCAACGCAACCGGCAATGGGCTGGCAAACAGCATCGTTGGCAATGCCGATATCAATCGAATCGACGGTGGTTTGGGCGCGGATTATCTTGCTGGCGGCGCGGGCGACGACACCTACGTGGTCGAGAGTACTTCCGATGTGGTTGATGAGGATGTCAACGCCGGCTTCGACACCATCGAGACCAGCATCACGCTTTCTCTTCCGGTCAACGTCGAGGCAATGACGCTCACCGGTAACGGCGCAATCGATGCGATCGGTAACACTCTTCCCAATTTGCTCATTGGCAACATCGCCAATAACCGGCTGGATGGCAATACGGGCAACGACACGTTAAAGGGCGGCCTCGGCGACGATACTTATGTGATCGACAGTATCGGCGACGTGGTGACCGAGTTCGATGGCGAAGGCAGTGACACGGTCGAGTCCCTCGTCACCTACACGTTGCTCGCCAACCAGGAAAACTTGATTCTGCTTGGCAGCGCCGCGATCAACGGCACCGGTAATAGTCTTTCCAACCAGCTCATCGGCAACAATGCCAATAACGTCCTCACTGGCCTTGCGGGCGATGACCTGCTCAAGGGCCAGGGCGGGGCCGATACGCTGATCGGTGGTACTGGCAACGATCAGTATTACGCCGATGCCAGCGATACCGTCACAGAACTTGATGGCCAGGGCGTGGATGTTCTCTACGCCATTTCCAGTCTGACGCTGCCGGAAAATATTGAAAACGTGGTGTTCTTCGATGCCAACGTTTTTTTCCTGGTCGGCAATGGCCTGAACAACGTTTTTGTCGGCAATGATGGCGACAACCAACTCGATGGTGCGGGCGGCAACGACACCATCGACGGGTTTCTGGGCAACGACACGCTTGACGGCGGGGATGGCAGCGACAGTCTCTTAGGTGGCGGTGGCGACGACGTCTACGTGGTTGATAATCTTGGCGACATCGTTTCCGAAGTCGCCGGCGCGGGCAATGCGGATAAGGTTCGCGCTGCGATCGAGGATTATCAGCTCGCCAACGAAGTGGAGAATCTTGATCTGCAGACTGGCATTGGGCGCGGCTTTGGCAACAATAAAGCCAATACGCTCAAGGGCAATGCCGGTAAGAATGTTCTCGATGGCAAACAAGGCGCCGACCGCATGGAAGGCGGGCAGGGCGGCGATACTTACTTTGTCGATGATGCAGGCGACACGGTTGTCGAGACGGACAATACGCCGAGCGGCAGTTCAGGCCTTAAGCTCGATATTGACCTTAGTACTGTGATCGACACGGTTGTCGCCAGTATCAGCTTTACGCTTGCCAATTACGTCGAGAATCTAACCTTGAGCGGCGCCGGGTCGTTGAGCGGCACGGGGAATACCTTGGAGAACGCGCTGCTTGGCAACAATGGCGCCAATGCGTTGAGCGGGCTGGAAGGCGCGGACACGCTGACTGGCGGCTCGGGCAACGACATTCTGGATGGCGGCGCCGGCACGGACATCGCCACCTACAGCGGCAATCGGCTTGCCTACGTCATCACGCCGGTGACCTTCGGCTACACGGTGGTTGACACCAACTTCACCGATGGTGACGATGGCACCGATGTATTGAATGGCATTGAGCGTCTTATGTTTGCCGACGCTGCCGTGACGCTGGTTGGCAATAACGCGCCCACTGCAGGAACCTACGCAAAGCAGAGCGCGGGCACTGGCCAATCCATCGCGCTAAATCTAAGCGCGCTGTTTACCGATATCGATGGGGATACGCTGAACTTTACTGCCACCGGTTTGCCCAATGGTTTGTCGATGGGTAGCACCAATGGTCAGATCACCGGCACCGCCCCGGCAAGCGGTGGACTTCATCAAATCGTTGTCACCGCAACCGACGGTGGTGGACTGTTCGCGAGCCTCGCGTTCGATCTTGCCATCGCGGGCGCGAGCAGCGGCAACCTCGCCGCCAACGTCGTTACGCGAAGCGGCGCCACGTTGCCGGGCGTGAGCACGCTTGAACTGCCCGGCAATACAACTGCCGAAAATTTGTTTTCGTTTAGTCGTGGAATCACCGACTTTTCGACTGGCGCCGCCGGCAAGCCGATCACCGCCGCCGATGCGCTGGATGCGTTGAAGTTATCGGTGGGCTTATCCGCATTTACCGGAAACGGCTGGAAGGAACTGATCGCCGCGGATATGACCCGCGACGGCCGTGTCACCGCCGCTGACGCGTTGGAAATCTTGAAGACCTCGGTGGGCATCAACACCATTCAACCATCCTGGGTGTTCGTGCCCACCGATGCCGGCGTCAATCCCAATCTTGGCGCAATGCAGCGCGACGCGGTGACCTACAAAAACGACCTTACACTTGCGGCGCTCAACGGCGCGAGCTCGGCATCCATTACCGGGATTTTGGTGGGGGATGTGAATAATTCTTGGCTGATACCAACTTGAGTCAAAGCGGCTGCCAGACCGGCTCGTATCGATTACGCGGTCGGTACGGGCTAGTAGCCCGAAGAAGCGCGTCCCGCTTGGCTCTCCAGCCGATGCCGTATCGGCGCGATGGCGTGGTTAGAGGAAATAATGAAACACAGTGACCCGGTAATCGACGAAATTCGCAAATTACGGCGCCGTATTTCCGCGCGATTTCGTCACGATCCGGCGCTGCTGGTTGCCTATTACATTAGTCAGCAAGACCAGTCTCGCGAGAACTTGATTGTTGCGCGTAAAGCGTCCGCATCCCCTGGAATCAAGCGTCCGGCGAGGGGTTCGACTCATAAGGTCAAAAGCGGAAAACGCCAACCAATCTAAATGCGTAACATGGCCGGCATGAGCACGATGACGATCGATACCCTCAAATTTTCCGACACCTTGAAACAGGCGGGTGTGCCCGACAAGCAGGCGGAGGCCGAGGCGCGTGCTTTTGCCGCGGCGATTGGCGAGATGGATGTGGCGACAAAACGCGACATGGATGACTTTCGCCGCGAGTTGCAGGCGATGGAATACCGCCTTACCATCAAACTAGGCGCTTTTATGGCGCTGCTGGTCGCGCTGATGGCGACCGTTGTCAATCTTTCGTAGGTCTTCTATGCCATCGGGTCAATCAGTCTGATGTAGTGATGCGAGCTGCGCGCCAGTCGACGATACAAGAGATTGAGGCGTTCCTGAATGGTGACGGGGGCCCCGATATCGTGGTCGCCCAAGTCCCGGCTGATATAAAGAATCGTCTTCAAGCAGAAACCGATGATGTTCTTTTCTCGAGCTATACCGCACAAAAGCAGAGGCGACATCCAGAAATTACGGCGCAGAGTTTCTCCTGGCTGCAGGAGATGCTCGATACCGGCGAGCGTCTATACGACAAGAAACATCATGCAACCGTGATTCACCATAGAGAAAAGCCCTATGTCGCGGTGTTAAAAGCAACGAGTTCCGGCGATAAGGTGTATCTACAGTCGTTCAGGAGAACGGACGAAAAGAACATTTCGTCATTGAGGAAAAAAAGCGCTGGGGACGGATAGGAAGGACGGGTATTCCCTTCACGGCCCCGAGGGGTTCCCGGCAACCCGATTGTGCTCTATCCGTGCGAGGATTATAAACGAATTGTCAGCCTGGCATCGAGCATTGGTCGACCTAGACGTTGGTGAGTCCCTTGATAAATAGAACATTCTCTAGAACATTCTGGTTTCAGCACGGCGAAGGCGTTGCTCTCCGGCATGGACAGCGACGCATCCTCATCGTGTTGCTCGCCATTTTTTGCGAATTCATTTCCTTCGGATCGATCGCCCAACTCTTCCCCGCGAAACCCGTTCGCCTAGTGGTCCCCAACGCCCCCGGCGGCGGCACCGACATTCTTGCGTGGCTTCTGGCGCAACAGCTGCAGGAGATCTGGGGCCAGTCGGTGATAGTCGAGTACAAGCCCGGCGCAGGCACCGTCACAGGCACCGAGGTGATCGCGCGAGCTGCGCCGGACGGCTTGACGTTGGGCATGAGCGTTTCTTCCCACATGATCAATCCCAGCCTGAGAAACAATCTTCCTTACGACACCCTGCGCGATTTTTCGGGCGTATCGATCACTGCGATAGCGCACACGGTGATTACCGCCACGCCTTCTCTGCCGGTCGGCAATCTCACCGAGTTGATTGCATTGGCCAGAAAGCAGCCTGGCGTGCTGGGTTATGCGACCGCCGGTGCAGGCAGCGGACTGCACATGACCGGTGAGCTGCTGAAGATGACCACGGGCATCGACATCGTGCATGTGCCGTACAAGGGCAGCGGGCCGGCGTTTCCGGATGTCATCGCGGGCCGCGTGCAGCTGATGATCGACCCGTTGTTTTCGGCGCTGCCCTATATCAAGGCGGGCAAGCTGAAGCCCATCGCCATTGCGAGCCGCGCGCGCGGCCAACACGCCGGACATTCCCACCATCGCCGAAACCCTGCCGGGGTTCGTGGTGACAAGCACCAATGGCATCATCGCTCCTGGCGCCACGCCGCGCCCGATCGTCGCAAAAATCAGCGCTGATGTAGCCGTCGCGCTACGTCATCCTGACTTGCGCGCGCGCATGGCCGAGATTGGCCTGGAGCCGGTGGGCAGCACGCCCGAGGAGTTCGATGCGTTGATCCGATCGGAGATTGAGCGTTGGGCCAAGGTGGTGAAATTTTCCGGGGCCAAGGCGGAGTAGCGGCGCCGGAGAATGAGGGCGAATAGGCCGAAGAACCGCGCCCCGCTTGCCTCTCCAGCCGACTGGCAAGGTAATAACAAGGCCACGCATCAGGCCCGGGGCCGCCAAAATTGCGAACATCTCATCACTTTCATTTGCCTTGAGTTTTCGGTTCGACGGCGGGCGCACGGGATTTAACCTCGACCATGCCTCCGTCTCTAAAACTAGGGTCGTGCCCCAAATCCTGGGGTTTGATTGTCGTCAGGTCATGGGTTGAAGACACTACTTCGTGGCCTTGAGGGTTAGGCGGCTTCGACTTCGATCAGTTCGCTGGTTGAACTGGGAGGAGGGATTGGCTCACCATCCTGTTTCATGCCGTCAAGATGAAATTCAATTGCTTCACGGATCAAAGTGAGAACTTCGTCTTTGGTGTCGCCGACCGCAATGCAACCTGGAAGATCAGGTACGTGAGCCCCGTAGGACGAAGGGCCTTTTTCAACGATCACTAGATATTGCATTTGATCACCCCTGTTTCTTAAGACCTGCCTGTTTTAATGCGCTGTTCAATGTTCCCGACGGTACGTCGACGCTTGATTTCCCCGAAACCGTGACGGTTCCTTTCTTTGTCGGATGATGATATTGCCGGTGGCTCCCTTTCGTGCGAACGTGAAACCAGCCATCAGATTCCAGAAAAGCGATGAGTTCCTGAACTTTCATCTAACAGAGTCTACCTCTCTGATCTTGGCACCGCATAAGGTTTCTGTTCACCGGACGACCTCGTCCAATCC
>JBJXEY010000070.1:0-4038 GCA_046153355.1 Burkholderiales bacterium | reverse complement strand
CTCGCGTTCTTGACCTTGTTTTCCGTGTTGAACTGGAGCGTGATCATGGCGCCCACCGAGATCTCACTGCTCTTTGCGAGCATTCGGGCGCCGCTTGGTTTGCTGTTACTGGCGCTTATTGTCTTGTTGACCGTGATCTATCTGGGATTCCTGGTGTACCTTCAGACATCGGTGCTGCTGGAGTCTCGCCGGCATGGCCGCGAGCTGTCGGTCCAACGCGATCTTGCGGACAAAGCGGAGGCTTCCCGCTTCACCGATTTGCGCTCGTTCCTAGAGAGAGAATTAAAATCCTTGGAGGACCGGGCGGATAAGAGCGAGCAGGAATTGAAAGACGCCTTGGCGCAATCGGCAAACACACTAGCTGCCTACATAGGTGAATTGGAAGACCGGCTGGAGCGGAGTGGCCACATTCGGCCAGACCTCGGCTCCAAGGACTAATGCCAACAAATCTTAGAGTCAGTTGTGTATTTGGCATCGACTGAACGGACCTGGGAAAACGTGAGGACGAAGTGTTGAGGTTGGCCATGCCCATATAACAGGCGGCGCAATAGAGCGACCATCGAACATCTACCACCACTCACCTCTTCGGGGCATAATTCGCCAGAGAACTATGCGCTTTATCCGGCCATTTTGCTAGGCTTGCCAAGCGAGAATGAATTTACCCATCACCGCGAAACGGGAGATACGCCTTTGTTCGAAGATATGCTGTCATGGGCCCACTCGCTTGAGCCTACTTATGTCTTCTTGTTGGTCTTACCATTCCTCGTGGGAATCGCGGGATTACTTGCCGAGTACTTAGCGCACCGGCGCGGGCGCAAAAAAACTCGGTAATTCCTAAATTCTCCATCTTTCCCGGCTCTCTCTTGCCATGAGACGGCAACCGACTAAACGAAACGCGGGCAAAGTGTGATTTACGGCCTCAGCATCTCAGCAGCGCTCTTTGTATTCTGGCTCTTATTGTCGGGGTACTTCACTGCATTCCTACTCGCTGCTGGAGCCGGTTCCGCGGTCTCGGTTGCGTTATTTGCGCGGCGTATGGAAGTCATCGACCCGGAAGGTCATCCGGTTCACCTACTACTGGGCGCGCTCATCTATTGGCCGTGGCTCCTCAAGGAGATTACCAAGTCGGCCTGGACCGTCTCCATGATCATCCTTAATCCAAAGCTGCCAATTAGCCCAACTCTCGTACAATTCAAGCCGTCTCAGCGTAGCATCGCGGGCCGGGTGACACACGCGAATTCGATCACTCTGACACCGGGCACGATCACCGTCGAAGCGGAGGACGGCACGTTTCTGGTGCACGGGCTGACGAAATCTGGAGCGCAGAGTTGCATCGATAGCGAGATGGACCGGCGTGTGAGCCGCATGGAAGGACAAGCATGATGTTTGCGTCCGCGACGGTCGCGCTTCTTATTGCGCTTTCTCTTGCTGTTGCGCGCGCGGCGCTTGGACCGAGCGTCTTCGATCGCGTACAAGCGGCCAACACGGTGGGTACGATCGCCATGCTGTTGCTTGCCGTGATGGGTTTTCTCACTAACCGTCCTGAGTTCCTCGATCTCGCGATCGTCTATGGGCTGCTCAATGTCGTTGGTACCATCGCGGTACTGAAATTCTTTCGTCACGGAGACCTAGGCCATCCCGGAGACGAAGCGGACACTAAACAATGAGCACTCTGGCCGATCTTGCAAGCTGGGTTTGCCTGATGGCGGGTGGTTTTTTTTGCGTCGTCGGTACGATCGGGCTCAACCGAATGCCCGATTTCTACACGCGCATGCACGCGGCAAGCGTCACCGATACACTTGGCGCGGGACTGGTCTTGCTTGGGCTGGTACTGCAGGCGGGTTGGACGCTGGTGATGGTGAAGCTTGTATTCATTGGACTGCTGATTTTCTTCACCAGCCCCACCGCCACTCATGCGCTCGCCAAGGCCGCGCTCGCCCGGGGGGTGAAGCCGGTCTTATACGAGGAGGATCCGCCATCGAAGCATTCCTGATAAATGTGCTGCTTACGATGATGGCGGGGCTCGTGCTCGCCCTGGTCAACCAGCGCAATCTGTTCGCCGTGGTCGTGCTAGGAGGTATATATAGCTTTCTCATGGCAATCGTTTTGGTGGCGCTCGACGCGGTCGACGTGGCCATGACGGAAGCCTCCGTCGGAGCAGGGATCTCGACCGTGCTGCTTCTGGGTGCGCTGCATCTGACCAAGGGCGAGGAGTCCAAGCGCGGCCAGATTTCAGTGCTGCCACTCGTTGTCTCCGCGGCGGTGGGCGCCGCGCTTGCCTATGGATCGCTTGGGCTGCCGGCATTTTCCGATCCGCGGGCACCGATCCATACACACGTGGTGCCCCGGTATATTAATGACGCAATGAAGGAAACCGGTGTGCCCAATGTCGTGACGGCGGTGCTCGCGAGTTATCGCGGATATGACACGCTGGGCGAGACAACCGTGGTGTTCACCGCGGGCGCGGGGGTGATTGCGCTGCTTCGCCGCCGCCGCCGAATTCGCGAAGAGGACGGCAAATGAGGCACGATATCGTGTTGCGCGTGATCGCGAAGCTGCTTATTCCGTTCATGCTGCTCTTCGCGCTGTACGTTCAATTCCATGGCGATTTCGGGCCGGGGGGAGGATTCCAGGCCGGCGTAATCGGCGCGGTATCCATCATCTTTTACGCCATCATCTTTGGCCTCCCGGCGGCGCGGAAGCTTCTGCCCGAATGGATTATCGAGAGCATGGTAGCCGCTGGAGTGCTCATTTACGCCGGCGTAGGGTTTGGCGGGATCCTACTTGGCGGCAACTATCTCGATTACTTCGTGCTTGGCCACGACCCGGTGCACGGCCAGCACCGGGGCATCTTCTGGGTCGAGGCCGGAGTTGCCACTACCGTCTCGGGAGTAATGCTCAAGGTCTTCTACATGTTCGCCGGACGGCGGCGCGATGAGGATAATGGATGAGCTTGGCCAGCCACTACAGCTATGGGGTCACGTTTTTTCTGATGATCGCTGGACTCTACGTCGTAATCGCGCGTAGCAATCTGATCAAAAAGCTGATCGGGCTTGGCATCTTTCAGACTTCGGTTTATCTCCTCTACATCGCACCGGGCAAATTGATCGGGGGCACCGCGCCGATCGTCGCTGACGGATTCAGTACTTACTCCAATCCGCTGCCACATGTCTTGATACTGACCGCAATCGTGGTCGGCGTGGCCACACTTGCCCTTGGCCTTGCTCTTGTTGTGCGTATCCGAGAAGCCTACGGCACGATCGAGGAAGACGAGATTCTCGCGCGGCATCGCCTCGAAGAAACGTGATCGCTGAGCATCTGCCCGCGCTGCAGGTTGTCCTGCCCCTGGCCAGCGCGCCCCTTATCGTACTGGTGCGCAGCCGGCGCTTCGCCTGGCTCCTTGCCGTGCTGGTTAGCTGGGCCTGTCTTGCTATTGCGATCGCATTGTTCCTTAAGGCCGGCCGGACCGGTGCCATCTCCTACGCGATCGGCAACTGGCCGCCCCCCTGGGGGATCGAATATCGCGTTGACGCGCTAAGTGCGTTCGTTTTGGTGCTGGTTTCGCTCACCGCGTCGGTGGTGGCTCCCTATGCGCGCATCAGCATCGCGGCGGAACTGCCGCGCGAACAAGAGTACCTGCTGTTCGCCATGTTCTGTTTGTGCCTGGCTGGTTTACTCGGCATCACGATTACCGGTGACATGTTCAACATCTTCGTATTTCTCGAGATTTCCTCACTGTCGGCCTACGTGATGATCGCCCTTGGGCAACGCCGCCAGGCGTTGGTGGCGGCCTATCAATACCTCATCATGGGGACCATCGGCGCGACTTTCTACGTTATTGGCATAGGCCTTCTATACCTGATGACCGGGACTCTCAACATCGCCGATCTCGCCGAACGAATAGTGGATGTGAAAGAGATCCGGCCGCTATTTGCGGCACTGGCTTTCATCACGGCCGGTATCGGGCTTAAATTGGCGCTATTTCCGTTACACCAGTGGTTGCCTAACGCGTACACATTCGCTCCGTCGGTGGTGACG
>JBJXEY010000057.1:0-12028 GCA_046153355.1 Burkholderiales bacterium | reverse complement strand
CGCCTGGCCCTGCGTGTTGAGGTAGCCGGTCTGGGGATCGAACAGCAGCGCTTGCTCGGTCTCGCCCAGCCGGACATCGGCGGCTTTGACCGCCGCTTCGTTGTCGTGTGGCAAAACTTCGGGATCGTCAAGCGTTGAGGACTGGACGTCGACAATGCCAGGGAGTATCACCGCGTTTCGGTAGAACAATCCTGTGCCGCAGTCGGCGCAGAAACTGCGCATCGCCGTGCCTGAGGAGTTGATCGTTTTAGGCTGACCTTTCGTCACGGCCAAGGCGGCTTCGGGAAACATCGCCCAGGCCACCATTGGCGCGCCCGCACTTCGCCGGCAATCGCGGCAATGACACAAGGCGGCAGCCTTGGGTTCACCAGAGAGTTGATAACGAATCGCACCGCATAGGCATTGCCCTGAGTAGGTCATAACAAAATACTCCTGAGAATTGAACTGACGGTTCGTCAATCGCGAGCCCGAAATTCGACACAAAAATTCATCAATGCAACATCGTCGGTGCCGCTTATTTGAGATTTACGTTCTCAACCGAAAATCTAAATCCTGCCGCTTTCAAAATTGCGAAAAGCGTTGTAAATCGGGGGTTACCGTTCGCAGATAAAGCGCGGTAGACACTTTCGCGGGGTACACGCGCTGCCTTGGCGATTTTGGCTATTCCTTGGGCCTCGGCTACGGTTCGTAATGCCAATAAATAGACGCGAGGATCGTCATCTTCGGCGGCCGCGTTGAGGTACTCCGCAGCAAGAAATGGGTCTGAGCGAAGCTCCTCAATCAGTTTTTCCCGATGCGATACGGTTGGCGGATTGCCGCCGGGTTTCGAGCTTTTTCCGTTAGATACTCGCGCCATAGTTTTATTGCCTTTTCAATATCTGGCGATTGCTTGCGTTTGTCGCCGCCACATAGCAAGAGAATGATGGAACCACCATCCCGCCCGTAATAGACCCTATATCCCGGCCCCCAATCGATACGCAACTCCGAAACGCCATCGCGAAGGAATTTCGAATCCCCAAAGTTCCCAACTTCCAATCGTTCGATTCGCGCAAGGATGCGTGCTTGAGCCTGCCTATCGGCGAGATCCGTTAGCCATTCGGTTATTGGCTCGGTTCCCGACTGGCGCCGATAGCGTCGAATTTCAAACATTTTAATTGTATCGCATACGTTACAGAATGGTCTTGTCGTATAGCACGTCGACTAGGTCTCTCCTAGAAAACGAATGATTGGGTATTACGGATGACACGCCGGCAAAAAATAGACGCAAGTCGTAATTACAGGATAATCTTAAAAATTGGATGAGGAGAAAAAAGTGCGCGGAAAATACGTTGCTGTTGTCATCGCGACTTCTTTTGTCGTGCCGATAATCGAATTAAGCGCCACCCCTGCGCAGAGCTGGGCCCAGTCCTATCCGACCAAGCCCGTGCGTATCCTGGTGCCCGCGCCCGCCGGTGGTCCGACGGATGTGCCTGGACGCATCATTGCCGAAGGCCTGTCTCGTTTGACCAATGGGCGTTTCATTGTCGAGAACCGCGTTGGCGCTGGCGGCATCATCGCGGCGGAGGCTATCGCGCGGTCGGCGCCTGACGGCTATACGCTGTTCTACGCAAATACCAGCGTGCTCGCGGTGGTCCCAGCGATCCAAACCAAGCTGCCTTACGACCCCGCGTCATTCGTGCCTATCGGTTTCGTATCAAATACGCCACAGGCTTTAGTTGTCAATCCCAAGCTGCCGTATAAAACGATGAAGGAGCTGCTTACCTACGCCAAGGCGAATCCGGGAAAAATCAACTGGGCTTCGGGTGGTCCGGGCTCGTTGCCGCAGCTTACCTACGAGTTGTTCAAGCTGGAATCGGGTATCGATGCAACGCTGATTCACTATAGCGGTGGCGACCCGGCGCTCACGGCGGTGGTGTCCGGGCAGTCTGATGTGATGTTCACTGCAGCTTCAACCAGACTGCGCAATGGCGATGTGCGTGGTCTTGCCCTGACCGGTTCCGAGCGTCACCCCGACGTGCCAGACATTCCCACCACTGCGGAGCTTGGTCTGCCAAATGTAACCGCCACTTCGGGAACGGGCCTGGTCGGGCCGGCGGGTATGCCCAAGGACATCGCCATTTTGCTGAACGCCAAGTTGAACGAGTTGCTGAAAGATCCAGGTATTCAAGCCAAGATGAAAGGCTTGGGATTGCTTCCCGTAGGAGGTACCCCCGAAGCCTTCGGCGCCTGGGCTAACGAGCAACGCCGCAAGTGGATTCGTGTCGTCAAGGACTCCGGGGCGAAGATTGAATAGGTAACGCTATACCTAGCCGCTATTCGTTCTGAATGCCCAGCGACTTAATGATGGGCCCCCATTTTTCAATCTCCGCGCGCACCTGCTTACCGAGGGCCTCGGCCGTGCTGCCGACCACAATGTTGCCTTCGGCGCGCGCCTTGTCGGCGATTTCCGGGCTCTTAATAACTTTGACTATCGCGGCATTCAACCGCTGCAGAATGGGCTGCGCCGTACCGCCAGGCGCGAAGAAGCCCACCCAACTCACCGACTCGAATCCGGGCAATACGCGCGAGATCGGTGGTACGTCGGGCAGGTCCGGCAGCGACTCGCGGCGCGTCGTCGCGAGGATGCGGGCTCGGCCCGCTCTGGCTTGCTGAAGAATGCTTGGTACCGTGTTGAATCCCGTAGGAACAGTATTGGCCACCAAGGCCTGGGCGGCGGGGGCGCCGCCACGAAATGGCACGTGCACCATGTCGATGCCCAGATCGCGTTTCAAGGTTTCTCCCACAATGTGATGCGCGGTACCCAGGCCCGCCGTGCCATAGGAAAGCTTTCCCGGATTCTTGCGCGCGTACTCGACAAACTCCTCCATAGTGCGCACCGGCAGCGAGGGATGCACCGCGAAAACCAGCGCCGACTCGGTAGCCATCGAGATGGGTTCGAGGTCCTTGAGTGGATCGAATGGATAATTTTTCTGCAAGAACTGATTGGTCGTGATGGGCGAACTAACGGTCACAAGTAGCGTGTAGCCATCGGGCTTTGACTTGGCAACATACGCCGATCCCAGCGTACCCGAGGCACCCGTACGGTTTTCCACAATGACCGGTTGCCCAAGCTCGACGCGCAGTCCTTCGGCGACCAGCCGCGCCAGCATGTCCGTGACCGCGCCGGGCGGCCAGGGATTGACGACATTGATCGGCCGCGAGGGATAGGTTTGACCAAAGACGAGGTGGGTCGCGCCAAGCATTGCCAAGAAAGCGCTATATACAATTGCCCTTGTTTTGTTCATCGCAGTTCTCCTTGAATTCGTTTTGCTTCGACGGTCTAGTTGGCTTTGCGCGGACCTGAACCCAACAGATGCCGCGCCACCACCATGCGGTGTACCTCAGAAGGCCCTTCGCCGATGCGCTTGATACGCATCTCACGATACCAGCGCTCCAGCGGCAATTCGTGTGTCACACCCATGCCGCCTAGGATCTGAATACAACGATCCACCACGCGGCCCGCCGTCTCGGTGGCCATCACTTTGGCGATCGATGCATCGATTTTGGCATCGCGGCCAAAGTCGGCTTGCCATGCTGCCTGATAGGTCAAGAGGCGCGCCGCGCGCAGTTCCATCTCTGAATCCGCAATCATCCATTGAATCGCCTGTTTGTCCGCAAGCTTCGAGCCGAAGGCCTCGCGATTCTTCGCCCATTCGATTGCAAGTTCGAGCGATGCCTGCGCGATACCGATGGTCCCCGCTGCATAGGGCATGCGCTGCGCGACCAGCAACGAGTTGGCGACGGAGAAGCCTTTGCCTTCCTCGCCGAGTAAGTTCTCCACCGGCACTTCGACGTCGGTGAAGGTGAGCTCATAGGGCGCCATCGCGCGGATCACCGGAATCACCTTGGTGGAAATTCCCTTCATGGTCTTATCGACAATGAAGCAGGATATGCCGCCGCGATCCCCCAGCGCGCCGGTGCGGGCGAACACCACGCCCCATTCCGCGCCTTCGGCATGCGAGATCCAAAATTTGGTGCCATTGAGGATGTAGCGGTCGCCGCGTTTCTCCGCCCGGGTGCGAATCGAACGCGCCGGATCGGAACCGCCATGCGGTTCGCTGATGGCAAAAAACGTCCGGTGGGCATGCTTGATCGCCGGAATCGCATAACGTTCGATCTGGTCGCGGGTGCCGTTAAAAATCACCACGGGTGGATCGCTGCCAATGGCGCCACAAGCCGGCACGTAGGCGCCCATGCGGCACTTGACCGCTTCTTCCATCACCACGCAGGTGGCGAGAGTCGAAAGTCCCGCGCCGCCATATTCCACTGGCGAGCGCAGCGCCCAGAAGCCCATCGCCTGGGCCTTGGCGCGTATTGGCGCTAGCAGGTGCTCGGGTGTGCTCACCGCATCGTGAGGTAGTTGATCCTCTACCGGCTTGACTTCTTTTTTCATGAAGCGGGCCATGGTCTCCTGCATCATGCGCAACTCTTCGGGCAGTTCCCATGCACCCAACGGCGTCGATGTCATTCAAATCACTCCTTCTGCGTTAAGCGTTTCGATCTGCTCGGGTGAGAGACCCAGCCAATCCGCGTAGATCTCACGATTGTGACTGCCCAGTTGCGCGCTCTCCTGGCGAGGCGGATGCGGTGAGTCCTGTAATTTTAGCGGGCTCGAGGGCAACACCAGCTTGCCAAACTGCGGGTGGTCCACATGATGCAACATGCCGCGGCTATGCATATGCGGATCGTTGATGACTTCGTCCAAGTCGCGCACCGGCGCTGCGGGTACATCTTCCAGGATTAGTCGTTTAAAAGCTTCCTCTTTGGTCAACGAGGAACTCCACGCGCCGATAAGGGCATCCAACTCATCCATATTGCGCACCCGGTCTTTCAAAGTCGCGAAACGCGGATCGTTCGCCAATTCTGGTTGGCCCATCACTTTGGTGAGCGAGCGCCATTGATGTTCGGCAATGCAGATGATGGCGAGATAGCCATCATTCGTCGGATAAACATTGTAGGGGCTCGATGCAAGTCCACCGTGGCGATTGCCGGTTCGCTGCGTGCCCTTGCCGGCGAAGAGCAGTCCGAGATTGGAACTCAACGCCGGATAAATAGCTTCTTGCAACGAGATTTCGACCTGCTGCCCGCGACCGGTGCGTTCGCGCTGAAATAACGCCGTCAAAATTGCCGCATACAGATTCGCGCCGCCCATGAAATCGACGATGGCGGGGCCGGCCTTCACAGGGGGACGGTCTTGAAAACCCGTGACGCTCATGATCCCTGCCATCGCCTGGATGGTGAGATCCATCGCAGGGTAATCGCGATAAGGGCCAGAACGGCCGTAGCCGGTTAAGGAGGCATAAACAAGACGCGGATTGGCCGCGTGCAATACCTCCCAGCCGAGGCCAAGCCGCAGAAGCGTGTCGGCCCCATAGTTCTCCAAAAGAATATCGGCCTCGCGCACCATGCGAAGCAGCAACTCGCGACCGCGTGGTTCTTTAAGATTGAGCGTGGCCGAACGTTTGTTGGCGTTCAACATCGCGAACGGAATGATGCCGCCCGACACCGCTGCGCGCGCCCGAAGGAACTCGCCCTGGGGCGGCTCAATCTTGATGACATCGGCGCCAGCCATGGCGAGCAGAAACCCGGCATAGGGCCCCGCGTAGATCTGGCCCAGATCGAGGACCCTGATGCCTTCAAGTGCTTTCTCAGTTGTCATGCGCCCCTGCCACTTGGAATATCTGTGAATAGGCTAATCTTCGAAAACTAACACATCCCGATGGAGAATCCGATGGAATTGAAAGATGTGACCGAAACCCGGTCAGGAGCAACCGCGTGGCTGCGCATTAACCGGCCGGAGAAGCGCAACGCCATCAGTGCCGCGGTCATCGAAGAAACCATCGCGGCGTTGGATCGACTCAAGGCTGACCCGGAGGTTCGTTGCGTGGTTATTACCGGCGAAGGCGATGTGGCGTTTTGCGTCGGCATGGATTTTAAGTATCTCCTCAAAAAACGCGAAACCGGCGAAGGCCCAGAGTTTTTCGACATGATCAAGGCGATCTATCAATTTCCCAAGATCATCATCGCCGCGGTGAACGGCTATTGCTTGGGCGGCGGCGTCAACGTGCTTTGCGCCTGCGATCTAGCAATTGCCTCGGAGCGCGCCTCATTCGGCCTTCCGGAAGTCGCTCACGGTGGCCCGCCCGGATTGGTGGTTGGCCCGGTAATGCGCACCGTCGCAAGAAAACATGCCTTCGAATTAAACCTGATGGGCAAACGCACCTGGGACGCCAACAAGGCGGAGCGCAGGGGGCTCGTGAACGCAGTGGTGCCGCATGGCCAATTGGCGAGTACCGCCCAACAGTGGGCGGATGAAATCGCCGGATTCGCCCCCCAATCGGTGGAGTACTGCAAGCGCATTTGTCAGGAAGTGCCCGATAAGGCAGAAACCTATATCGACGCGCTGTTGTTGACCCGCCAAATTGCAACGGAGCACAAGAACCAGACCTCCGCCTTCGACGATGGGCTGAAGGCGTTCCTTGGCGGCAAGCGGATCGACTTTAATAAAGGCACGACCTGACGCGGCGCCACTTGTCACCACGCCGGAAAGTAGCTCATCCTCTAGGCAGCCACGCCAGAGGCGGCATCAAAGACCATCATCCGCGATTTCGTAACCGCACACATCCTCCACCACCGAGTGCATTTCGATATCAAACCATTGCCTGAATAACTCGAGCGTGCGCGGCTTTGGCCAATCGGCTTCCGTTGTGTGCCATGACCACAATTCCTTCTCGAACACATCCTCCCAAACGGCCTCGAGCACCGCCTCCGCTTCATCCTCATCCTCGTAGGCGGGAATGAGATACACGGTTTGTTCGCCATCGGCCGTCGGCGGCGTTGGGTCTCCATCGAGGCCTGCGACCCAATCGATGAAAGGTTGGCGGGGGCGGACGATCAAGATACTTCGGTTCAACATGATGCTTCCATTCAGTGTGTGAGTGACGCGCCGCGAAGCGGCACGATCTTAGATTAATTTGCCTCTCGCAACTATGATGTCCGCGATGAGGATTCGTCCCATGTTTTCATAACCATTTGCGATGGTGCACCGGTTCGATTGGCGCGCCAGGAGTGTTTCGCGTTTGCGTCGTCGCGCGAGTTGCGCACTTCCCCCGCCAGTTGCCCATCCGCGAGGCGCGCATGCAGGTGGTACTGAACGCCATCGACGCCAAATGCAAACTCGATTTCGTCACCATGCACATGCGTCATCGAAAGAGCATGGTTCTTGCCATGCAAATGAATGCTCCCTTTGATCCGCTGAAAATGTTGTTGCAAGGTCAGTTCAATTGGCGATTCCATCGGGGCAGCGATCATTCCGCTCCAGGCGCCTGAAAAATTCGCCGGCACGACCCACAGCCGTATGGATACGTCCGCGCCAACGCCTTGATAATGTTCCGGCACGTAGGTGTGCAGGGTTTCTTCGGGTGGCCAATCGGAAAAAGTGTATTCATAACTCACTATACGGGTACCTGGTCGCAGGTGTTTGATCAATATCGGTTTGAGACGACTCATGAGCGAAGGAAACAGATACATGGTGACGACGCTTGCTTCGCGCGGGTTGATCGACATCGCATCACCATGTTCGAACACCACCCGGTTGGTCAATGTAAGGCGCTTTGCCTGCGAAATACTTTTTGCCACCAGCGCCGGATCGATATCGACACCCCAGCCGCGCGCACCGTAACGTTGCGCCGCGAGTATCGGAATACGTCCATCCCCGGAGCCCAAATCGAGCACCAGGTCATTTGGGCCAACTCGTGCCAGATCTAGCATGCGCCGCGCTGCGCGTTCGGGCGTGGGGACGAAAAGGGAAAACCGCTCGCCCTTTGGCTTTGCCGCAGCTTCCTCTTCTTCTTGGGACACATGAACGGCCTGTGGCCCGCAGGCCGCCGATAGCAGCGCCAGGCTACTTGCAATACATTCGCGTCGATTCATCGTCATCTCCATTGGCCAACGCTGGCCGGTATACCATAGCGCCCCCACTTGGAATTTTGGAGTTTTGGCATGCCGCATGATAAAGATCGTACTCATTGGCACGAACCGGCGGGCAACAAGAAAGCCGGTTTTGGCGAGTTCAAGAAGCAACCCACGCCCTATGACGCTTGGATGGAATCCGAGGGCATCCCGGTGTTTCGCGACATTGGCATTAGCAAGGTGCAGAACCTGCCGCTTGCGCCGTGGAAACGCACCGGTGGCAAGGGGCACTTCATTCAGCTCTACGGCACCGAAACCAAGTGGGGATGTTACGTTGTCGAGGTGCCGCCGGCGGGCGCGCTGAACGCAGAGAAACACATGTACGAGGAAATTTTCCTGGTGGTCGAGGGCCGCGGCACCACCGAGGTGTGGCAGGAAGGCGACACTAAAAAACACGTGTTCGAATGGCAGAAGGGTTCGATGTTTTCCATCCCCATGAATGCTATGCACCGCTTGGTGAATGCCACCTCCGGCGGTGCGCTGCTGCTCGCCGGCACCACCGCGCCCAATGTGCTCAACATGATTAACAACGTGCAGGCGGTGTTTGAGAATCCGTTTGTGTTCCGCGATCGTTTCAATGGCGCGGACGATTTTTTTAAACCGAAAGATGAGATTGAGCCTGATCCGGTGAGGGGCTTAGCAATGCGCCGCACCAATTTCATACCGGACGTGATCAACTGCGATCTGCCGCTCGACAATCGCCGCTCGCTGGGATGGCGGCGTGTCGAACCCTTCATGACCAACAATCAGTTTTACTACTGGATCGGTCAACACGAGCACGGGCGTTACTCCAAAGCTCACGCGCATACCTCGGCCGCCGTGCTGATTTGCCTCACCGGCAAGGGGTATACGTACAGTTGGCCGGAGCGTTGTGGTGAAACGCCGTGGAAGGATGGGCACATCGCCGAAGTTCGGCGTCTCGATTACGAGCCGGTAGGCTTGGTGACCGCAGCGCCGGGCGGCGCCCGCTGGTATCACCAGCACTTTTCGGCTGGCGAGGATCCGTTGCGACTCACGGCGTGGTTCGGGCCGCACAATCCCGGCCGCGATCCGGGTGCGCCGGGCGCGAAGCACACCGATTACACCGCCATCGATGTCAATCAAGGTGGCACTGCCATTCCCTACTGGATGGAAGACCCATTCCTTCGCACCGAGTACGAGGCCAAGCTGCGCGAAAACGGCGTCGAGAATCGCATGGACCCCGCGTGGTACGTCAAACCGGCCGACGCCGATAGCAAGAAAACTGTCGTTTAATGGACCGGTGTGAATGAGCGCGGAGAGTAGCGGCCAAGCGGGTAACGATGTCACTTCGGGCACGCCCCAGGACGAACCTGCCGGTGGCCGTGTATTTTTCAGCAGCGTGCGGCGCAGTCTCGAGGTTGAAGACGAGATTCTTCTAATCAGTGTCGGCGTCGATATCGGTTCGTCGACCTCGCACCTGGTGTTTTCGCGCCTGCTCCTTGAGCGCCTGGACAATCGCTACATCGTCTCCAAGCGCGAGGTGGTGCATGAATCCGGCGTGCTGCTCACGCCCTACGCCGCCGATCAAAGCATCGATGCCGCGGCGCTGCGCGTGTTTATTGACGAACAATACGATCTGGCCAAGGTGGATCCGCGCGCCATCGATACCGGCGCGCTGATCCTCACCGGTGTCGCGGTACGCCGCAGCAACGCGCGTGCGATTGGTGATTTGTTTGCCGCCCAAGCCGGAAAATTTGTTTCGGTGAGCGCGGGCGATGCGCTGGAGACCACGCTTGCCGCGTTCGGCTCGGGCGCAGCCGCACGCTCGATTCGCGAGAGCAATCGCGTGATGAACGTAGACATCGGCGGCGGCACCTCGAAAATCGCGGTGTGTGAGGGTGGGGCGGTAGTCGATATGACTGCCATCGATGTGGGCGCGCGCATTATTTCGTTTGATGGAGATGGACGGGTTACGCGCATTGAGGAGGCCGCTAAACGTTTTACTGCGGCAGTTGGCGCTTCGCTGGAAATCGGCGTATCGCTGGTGGATGGGGTGCTGGAGCGCATCGTGGAGCACATGGCCGACCGGTTGTTCGAAGCCATGAGTAGCACGACCCTTGCCCCTGAAACTGCCGCATTGCTGCGCCTGGACGCAATGCACAATGCCCGCGCACCAGATGTCATCACGTTTTCAGGCGGCGTTTCCGAATACATCTACGACCGGCAAAGTGAAAACTTTGGCGATCTCGGCCCGCATCTGGCGCGCGCTATCAAGACGCGAATTGCTACTTGGGGACCGCGTCTCGAACAACCCGATCAAGGCATCCGCGCCACGGTGGTGGGCGCATCGCAATACACCATACAAGTGAGCGGCAGCACGATATTCGTTGCGCCCATGAGCACACTGCCTCTGCGCAATCTGCCGGTGATCACGCCGGCGATGCCGCTGGAAGACGAAGCACTCGATGTCGAGAGAATCGCTGGCGCGGTGCGCCTGGCGCTGCGACGCCTCGATCTGCATGAAGGCGAACAGGCGGTGGCGCTGTGTTACCACTGGCAAGGGTCGGCTAGCTTTGCTCGCCTGGACGCCTTCGCGCGCGGTATTCATGCCGGCCTGGCGGCGATCTTGGATCGCGGTCTGCCGTTGATACTGGTGGGCGATGGCGATATTGGTGGATTGGTGGGCATCCACTTCCATGAGGAACTGAAACTCACCAACCCCATCGTTTCCATTGATGGCATCACGCTCAAGGAATTCGATTTCATCGACATCGGCGCGATGCTGGAGTTGTCCGGAGCGGTTCCGGTGGTGATCAAATCGCTGGTGTTTCCCACTTCGACGGCGCTGGGGCGCGCCGCCTAGGTTTCACTGATGTTGTATCCCCCCATCGAGCCCTACGCGAGCGGGCAACTGGCGGTTGATTCGGGCCACGTGCTCTACTGGGAAACCTGCGGCAATCCGCGCGGCCTGCCTGCACTCTTTTTACACGGCGGGCCCGGCGGCGGTTGTAGTACAAACGACCGCCGATTCTTCGACCCATCGCGTTATCGCATCGTTTTATTAGA
This sequence comes from Burkholderiales bacterium, assembly GCA_046153355.1. Taxonomy (GTDB): domain Bacteria; phylum Pseudomonadota; class Gammaproteobacteria; order Burkholderiales; family SG8-39; genus 2-02-FULL-62-17. Next base: position 991 of record JBJXEY010000057.1, on the reverse strand, counting down.
CCAGCGCGGCTGCGGCAGATCGACGCTAGCCGGGTCGCTGGAATCGAATACCACGGCGCATCTCATCGACGATATCGAGACCCTGCGCGAAGAACTAAATGTTGATCACTGGCTGTTGTTCGGCGGTTCCTGGGGAGCGACCCTGGCCTTGGCCTATGCCGAACAACATCCGCAACGCGTCAGCGCCATGTTGCTGCGCGGCGTGTTCACGGCGAGGCGAAGCGAACTCGACTGGCTGTATCGCCACGGTGCGTCGCATATTTATCCTGAAGCTTGGGAGCGCTTCGCAACATTCGTACCCGAGGACGAACGCTCCGACCTGATCTTGGCCTATCACGCGCGATTGACCAGTGGAAATGCGGCACTTGAGGCCGCCGCCGCCCGCGAATGGTGTTTGTGGGAAGACAGCCTTTCGACGCTACTCGCGTGCCCCACGGCGTTTGATGACGCCGCAACACGCTCACTTGCGCGCATCGAAACGCACTATTTTTTGCATCAGGCATTTTTCGACGAAGGTCAGTTATTAGCCCGTGCGCCGCGTCTGCGAGGAATCCCTGGCGTCATCGTTCAAGGCCGCTACGACATGGTGACGCCACCCGATACGGCGTGGCAACTACACCAAGCGTGGACTGACTCAACGCTGCGGATGGTGCCTGACGCGGGCCATGCTTCCAGCGAATCGGGCATCCGCCGCGAATTGATTGCCGCAACGGATGCGGTTTATCGGCGGATTTCTGGCCGGACAGCGAAGCAATAGAGCAATCGAAGCGCCCATTTATCCGCATGGACAGATGAGCGGCTCAATCCGAATCAGGCAACCACGGCGACTTTCTTCGGACGTCCGCCAAGCTTTCCATTTTCCGCGGATGCCTTCGCCTTGGCGGCTGACGTCGCGCCGCCGCCCATTTTGCCGATCTCAGCCATCCATTCGCGCGTGCCCAAAACACCACGCAAAAGACTAGGAACGTAGAGATCGACATCCAGCCGTGGC
>JBJXEY010000036.1:0-9632 GCA_046153355.1 Burkholderiales bacterium | reverse complement strand
GCCGCTTTCAATCCATGCGATTGCACTGGATGAATTTAATTTGAAGTCGGGCCTCACCTTTACCTTCGCCAGTTGCTCCCCGTCACGGTTGTGAGCGCTCAACAGCGCGTGAGGGTCGTCTTCGTCGGTGGCAATATCCAGTGCCACTTCTATCTGCGCATTTTCATGTGTAACGGTGATCATTTTGTGCAGCAAAGCCTTCAGGTGCTGCTCATGACGCAGCACCACTTCGCTGGCCGTTTTGACCAGCGTATTGAAGGCATTGCTATCTAACGGTTTGGGATTCTTTTTGTCGCGTCCCATGGTCCAAGGGCCAACCAGGGCTGGTTCGGGTTGACCATCAAGGATCATTTCCACCGCCCAACCATCGTCGTCTTCATTCTTGATGACGCGTGCAGTCCAACCTCTTTGCACCCAGAGGCGTGGTTCGTTGATGACTTGCATCGACTAAGCCGCCGCCTTCTTGCGATTCGCCTCGAGGCGCCGGTCGACCAGCGCCACCTGCGCATCGATCGCCGCATTGGAGAGGCCCTTGGCCTTGGCGATCAACTGCACCAGCTTATCGGCTCGCTCGATGTTGAGCGCGCCGTTCTGCAGGGCGCGCGCCGCCGAGGCGGGACGCACCAGCGACTGTGCCGCCGCAGCGTATTTCTCGAAGGGCACCAGATCATCGGCCTTGGCGCCCAATTTAAGACATAGGTCGAATACAAAGTTGTACACGGAGCGAGAGGCCTCCAAATCGGTGTGCACCGCCTCCTGCGCGGTGCGCATGCCATCTTCGGTGACACATCGATAATTCCCGGCCAACAGCATCGACCATTTGGCCAGCGGCACGAATATCGAATCGTAGACTTTGAATTTCACTGGCAATTCGATTTTCCCCTCGGGCGTATCGAAGCGCGCCGCATCCACATCCTTTTCCAACTGCTTCAGGATCGCGGTGGATTTCTCGTCATCAAAACGCGCGCATTTAAAGTTGGTGGGCAACGTCACCATCAGCACATTGGCCGGCTCACCCGGCGGGCGGATTGCCTGCGGATCGGGGCTATTCAAGGTCATGGTCTTGGGGTCGAAGGAATCCCACACGCGCGCGTCGGTGTAGGCGGCTTCCAGCGCCTGGTAATCCAATCCCGGAATGCGTTTGATGTAGGGAAGTGGCGGCATGTTCATGATCGACATGCAGGGCACGCGCGACTTGGCCACGGCATCCAGCAACTCGCGCACCCCAGGCGAGCGGTACTGCGGCTCCTGCATGCATAGGCCCACCAGATCGAATTGCTTGGGGTCTACGCCGGTCGCGGGGCCAGCAGTAACTTTGCCCGGGAGTTTGAGCGATTCGAGTACCACCGGATCTTTGCGGCCGCGTATCGGCAGGCGCACCTTGAAGCCTTCGGCGTTGATGAGATTGGCTTCCTCGGGCAAGCAAACTAAATGTATCGAATGGCCGCCGAATAATAGTTTTGAAGCCAAGAGCGAACCGTAGGACGCCCCCATTAGCAGGATGTTATAGGCCATGATGAATTGCTCCTTGAGGTTTCTATAAGACGAATCTAGCAGAAATGCCGGAGAGCAAAGGTATACCAATCCCGAAGAGTCTGCCGCTTGAAGTGTTGATCTAAACGGCCCGGCCAGATCAGCGAGCTTGAATTTCCGGGTGGCGAAGCTATCGACCCAACAGCCTTAAGTCGAGATTGCCGCCGGATAGGATCACCCCCACACGCTTGCCGGCAATGTCGTGATGCGCCGCGAACATCCCCGCCGCGCCCAGCACGCCTGTGGGCTCAACCACAATCTTCATTCTCTCCATCACGTAGCGCATGGTGGAGAGCAATGCGGGATCGCTTACCGTCATCATGTCGTGCACCAGCGCGAGCACCATGGGAAAAGTGAGCGTCCCCAGCGACGCAGTGCGCGCGCCATCGGCGATGGTGTCGGGGTTCGCGCAGGTTTGCAGCGTGCCGGATTTGAAGGAGCGCGTAGCATCGTCGCCCGCCTCGGGTTCTACGCCGATCACCTTGCAGCCGGGCGACAGTGTCGTCGCGGCCAGCGCGCTGCCGGAGATCAATCCGCCGCCGCCGCAGGGGACGAATAGATACTCCAACGGCCCGACTGATTCGATTAATTCCTTGGTGGCGGTGCCTTGCCCGGCGATGATGTCGGGGTGATCGAATGGCGGAATCAGGCTCAAGCCGCGTCGCGAAGCAATCTCTTTGGCGATGGCCTCACGGTTCTGCGTTTTGGGATCGTAGAGCACCACTTCGGCGCCATAGCCGCGCGTGGCTTCAAGCTTCACCGCCGGTGCATCCGAGGGCATTACGATAACCGCGGCAATACCTAATTCACGACCGGCCAATGCCACGGCCTGTGCATGATTGCCCGAGGAAAACGCAATCACCCCGCGCTGGCGCGCTTTGATCGGGAGTTTCGCCAATGCGTTGAACGCGCCGCGGAACTTGAACGCCCCCATGCGTTGCAGGTTTTCGCATTTAAAAAATACCAAGGCGCCGGTACGCTGATTCACGGCACTCGATGTCATTATTGGCGTGAGATGCGCCTGCCCGGCGATGCGCAGTGCTGCGGCTTCAATGTCCTGGTAGCGAACCGGCAGCGTCGCATCATTCGTCATCGAGGCTCTCTTCACCCAGGTGTGCGACGTCGCCCCACACTTCCAGCACCCAACGCTCGCCCTCGAACTTGAATCGATTCACGCTGGCGTTGCGCGTGGTGTAGACACGTGGCGCGTCCAAGGGCTGCTCGGTGGCAACGCGGTACATCGATCCGATCACGCCACCATGTGTCACCACTACCGAACGTTTCCCAATATGCCTTCGCGCGATTTCTCCGAACGCCGCCACGATGCGATCGCGAAATTGAATCGCGCTCTCGCCGCCCTCAATCGAATAATGCGGATCGCGCACACGGTATTTTTCGAACTCGGCAGGGAAAACCTTTTCCACCTCGGCGAAGGTATAACCCTCAAAAATGCCGTAGTTACGCTCGCGAACGCCTATGTCTTGGCTAAGCGCAAGACCTGTCGCGGTAGCGATGGGTTGAGCGGTTTGCATGGTCCGGCCCGAGTCACTGGCGTACAACGCATCAATACCCTCGCCCGCCAACCGCGCCGCCACCGCGCGCGCCTGAGCGTGGCCGGTTTCAGTGAGATTGCTATTGGCGTGATATCCCTGGATACGCCCTTCACGATTCCACTCGGTTTCGCCATGGCGAACCAGGATCACCTTGGTTTCAATGCTCGACATTGGATTTACCTATCGATAGCACAATTATTTGCTGTCATCGCCCAGCCAGGCGCGGCGCAACCCAGCGCCTTGCGCGGCCACCACATTTAATTCGCAGGTGTCGGCCGGCGCCGCACCTAAGCGTACTTTGAAGACATGCAATTCGTCACGACGAAATGCACCGATCTCAACCAACTCACTGGGATGCCTTGCCGCGAGCACCGCGTCCAGCCCACCACTACCCGGCCGCAATGCGTCGATCGAGACAATTGCATCGCCCGCGGCTAACCCCGCCAGCTGCGCGGCACCACCCTCCAGCACGTGCGTGATGACAACCTCCTTACCTTCAACGCGACTGCGTACACCTAGGTCCGCGCGAGCGCCACCGGCAGGTTGGCGCTCAGGGCCTGCGCCAACCTTGCCCACACCACCGCGATCCTTGGACGATTTTGCCGCGCGCAAGTGCAGACGAACGCCATGCGTCGCGAGTAGGCGCGCCAGTGGCAATTCCCCGGTACCGCGCACTGCTTGATCGAAGAAGGCGCGAAGCTTCAAACCCGTGGCCTCCTCTGCCATCGATTCCACTTCCTCTTCCCCCACGCCTTCGCCGCTCGCGCCGCGCCGCGCCCACATCAAACGCATCAGATCATCCAATGATTTTCTTCCGCGGGTGCGATCACGAATGTGTAGATCCAGACACAGCGCCACCAGACTTCCCTTGACGTAATAACTCACTACTACGTTGGGGGTGTTCTCGTCCTGCCGGTAGTACTTGATCCAGGCATCGAACGACGATTCGGCAACCGTCTGTCGCGCGCGACCCGGCGTGCGCATATGCGTGGTGATGGCGCGCGCGAGCAGCTCCAGATAACTATCACGATTGATCAGCCCGGCACGCAGCAACATCAGATCGTCGTAGTAAGAAGTAAAACCCTCAAACACCCACAATAGCGAGGTATAGTTTTCGCGGTCCAGATCGTAGGGCGCGAATGCAGCGGGTTTCAGACGCTTCACATTCCAGGTGTGAAAATATTCGTGGCTGCATAGACCCAGGAATCCACGATAACTCTCGGAGACCTGTTTCACGCCGCGACGCGGCAGGTCGTTGCGCGAACACACCAGCGCCGTCGACGCGCGATGCTCCAAGCCGCCGTAGCCTTCGCCCAGCACCGTAGTCAGGAAAACGTAGCGATCCATGGGCGCCCGAGATTGCCTGGAGCGGCCCGCCGCATCCCCATGCCAAAAACGAATTTGCGTTTCGCATATTTTTCTCAAATCGCGTGTGAGGCGCGCGATGTCGGCGTCCTGCACGCCAGTCAGCGCCATTTCATGCGGTACGCCACAGGCACGAAAACCTAAACTTACAAACGCGCCCATCTCCACCGGATGGTCGATTAATTCGTCGTAGTCGTTCGCGGCGAATTCGCCGAAGCCACCCACGCAGGTCGGACCGCCACGCGTAGTCTCAGAAACACGCGGCAGGCTGGTCGCCACGCGCCAGGAACGATAACGCGCGCCAGTGGGCGCATCGATTCGCACAAAACACGGACTATGCTCCTGCCCCAACACGCGCAAAAACACGCTGGTGCCGTTAAAAAAACCGTGCGTGCTATCCAAATGCGCGCCACGCACCGAAAGATCCCAAGCATAAACTTCGTAGGAAACGACAAGCGGCCCCGTAACTGGTTTCGCGCGCCAAGTATGTTTATCCTGCTTATCAATTTTCACCGCGCGGTTGCGCGATTCGGCGCGTAGCGAAACGATATGCCGCGCGAATTCACGAATCATGTAGCTACCGGGAATCCACGCGGGTAAGGCTAGGCGCTGGCCCTCGATATCGGGCGCATCGATCTCCAAGCGAACGGAAAAAACATGCGCCTCCGGACGCGATGGCACGATGCGATAACGCAGCGCAGCGGACTGGGCCGGCAGATTTTTCATTGTTTCGGACTTTTTTCGAAGAAACGCTATTTTCCGGGCAGATCGGCCGGTGTGTCGATATCTTTTGTCACACCTGCATCGTCAACATCGAGCAACGTGATCCAGTCTTTGTGCGCGGCCACGATGGCACGCGCGCCGGCATCGCCCTTAAGCGCTAGAAGCTCTTCATGAAAGCGGCGCGCAAGTCCCACCGGATGGCCGCGCTCGCCGTGAAAACTGGGCGCCGTGATCACCGCGCCATCCTGCAATGATCGCGCGACTCGCTTGATGGTCGTGGGTCGAATGCCCGGCATATCGGCAAGCGCTACCACCCAACCACTTGCGTGAGAACTGGCGCGCACGCCGGCGGCAAGCGTATGTCCCATGCCTTTGGCGGCATCGCGGCAAACGGCAATTTTCAAGCCTTCGGCGCGCAGCAGGCGAGCCAGTTTGGAATTCGCCGCACGCACCACCGCGATGGAATCGGGAATTGCCTTGATCAAATGGCGCGCCGAGTGCACCGCGATCGGTTCACCATCTTTACCAATCGGATGCAACAACTTGTCGGAACCAAATCGCGAACCCGAACCCGACGCCAGAAGAATACCGACAATACCCTCGCCCATGCGCCAATCCTAAAGATTTGAAAGAAAAGGGGCCTGGCTCAATTTGCCGGTTGAATGAAAAGGGGCCAGGCTCGATTAATCGGCTAGCCAAGAAAAAAGGCTATGCCCAATATTCGAGCCTAGCCCCTTTTTTCAATATTCGAGCCTGGCCCCTTTTCCTTTTTTGTCTAAGTCTGCGGTACCGCGCAGCCAGCGGTGACATTGACCTTGGGTGGTTCAATCAATTCGGGAATTAACACCCCGTGACGCACCGCAGTCATCTCGGCAAGAATTGCCACGGCGATTTCCGGAGGTGTTTTGGAGCCGATCTTCAGCCCCACCGGTCCGCGCATGCGCGTAATTTCGGCGGCGGCAAGATCGAAGTCTGCCAGTCGTTTGCGGCGCGCGTCGTTATTCTTTTTCGAACCCAGGGCACCCACATAAAAGGCAGGCGATTTAAGCGCTTCAAGCAACGCGATGTCATCGAGCTTCGGATCGTGCGTCAAGGCCACCACCGCGCAATGCGCATCCAGATTCATGGCGAGCGCCGCGTCGTCCGGATAACTTCGGGTAAGGGGAACGCTGGTCAGATCCCAGCCCTGGTAGTACTCCTCGCGCGGGTCACACACCGTGACGTGATAATCCAGAGCCTGCGCCATTTGCGCGAGATACCGGCTCACCTGACCCGCGCCGATCACCAGCACGCGCCAGCGCGGCCCGTGCACGGTTTTTAATATCTTGTCATCGAACTCCAGCACATCCGACCAGCGCCCCGGATGCAGCGTGGCCACGCCGGTGGCCATGTCGAGCGAGCGAGCCACCAGCTCCTGGCGCTCGATGGCTGCCAGCAACTCATCCAAGTGTGTATGTTCGCGTACCGGTTCCAAAACAATTTGCAAGGTTCCCCCACAAGGCAGGCCGTAACGCGTGGCCTGCTCCTGCGTCACGCCATAGACCACGACCTCGGGTTTTTCCGCCGCCACCGCGCGCGATTTCACTTTGTCGATTAAGTCATCCTCGACACAACCACCCGACACCGAGCCCATAACCTGCCCATCGTCGCGGATCGCCACCATCGCGCCAACCGGACGTGGCGCCGACCCCCAAGTGTGGGTGATGGTGCCTATAGTGGCCTTGTGACCGGCCTTGGTCCACGCCACGGCGCTTTTGACGACTTCTAGATCGACACTATCCATGCTCAACTCCCGCTAAAAATTCTCTGGGCTTTATGTGAGGGCGCACGACGCGTTTCACAATACCCTTTTCGCTGACGCGTCATGAGTTTCACTATGTGACTTCATTTTACGCGGTCGTCATGATAATCGCGGCGAAGACTAATTGCGCGACCGCGTATTGGATCAATATTGCAGAAGCGGCGCATAGAGAATTGAAACCAAGCGAATTTTCCGCGCCGACCGGTTGCCAAGCCCGCCTCCATCGACTAGGATAGCCCCACTCGTCGGCCTTCCGCATCAAAATCCATCCAAGAAGGAAATCCAGCGCGGGAAATTTGCCGCGTGGGATGGAATTCTTCAGGGTTGAGCCGAGCAGGCGATGCCAGGCTTCGAAAATCGTTTAGAACATGAGGAGACAACTATGACCGTCAAGGTCTCGATGAAAGTCAACGGCAAGGCGGTGAGCGCCGAGGTCGAGGAGCGCACGTTGCTGGTGACCTACATTCGCGAAAATCTACGTCTGACCGGCACCCACGTTGGTTGTGACACCGCTCAATGCGGCGCCTGTACGGTGCATATGAACGGGCGCGCCATCAAATCCTGCAATATCGTGGCGATGCAGGCCGAAGGCGCCGACATCCTCACCATTGAAGGGGTGGCCAAACCCGATGGAACGTTGAACGTCATGCAGGAAGCCTTCCGCGAACACCACGCCTTGCAATGCGGTTTCTGCACTCCTGGCATGGTGCTCTCGGCCATGGACTTGGTGAAAAACTATCCTGACCCCACCGAGCGCGAAATTCGCGAGCAACTCGATGGCAATCTGTGCCGTTGCACCGGGTATCACAACATCGTCAAAGCGATCAAGGCGGCCGCCGCCACGATGCGCGGTTGAGAATAGGGAGAGATAAAAATGTACTCGTTCAATTACAACCGCGTTAAATCGGTGGCCGATGCCGCCGCCGCCCTGGCCAAGGGCGACGATGTAAAGCTGCTCGCTGGCGGCCAGAGCCTGGTCGCTTCGATGAAACTGCGCCTCTCCAAACCCTCCGACCTAATTGACCTTGGCACCATCACCGACCTGCAAGGTATCAAAGTTGAAGGCTCAACCGTCACCATTGGTGCCATGACGCGTCACGCCGAAGTGGCCCGCTCCGCGGAAGTCAAAAAAGCCATTCCAGCCTTGGCCGCATTGGCCAGCGGCATTGGCGACCGGCAAGTGCGCAATATGGGCACCATTGGCGGTTCCGTAGCCAATAACGACCCTGCGGCCGATTACCCGGCTGGCTTGGTCGGGCTGGGTGCCACCATCAACACCAATAAACGCAAGATTGCTGCGGATGATTTTTTCAAAGGCATGTTCGAGACCGCGCTGCAAGCCGGCGAAATCATCACCTCGGTGAGTGTCCCCGTGCCCAAGCGCGCCGCCTACATGAAGTTTAAGAACCCGGCCTCGCGATTTGCCATCGTCGGCGTGTTTGTCGCGGAAACCGCTTCTGGCCCGCGCGTTGCCGTGACGGGCGCAGGCCCCGGCGTATTCCGCGTACCGGAAATGGAAAAAGCCCTGGCCGGAAAATTCGCCCCCGAGTCAGTGGCCAATATCAAGGTTGCGGAAAAGGGCCTCAACGCCGATATTCACGCCAAAGCTGACTACCGCGCCCATTTGGTGACGGTGATGGCCAAACGCGCGGTTGCCGCGGCGATTGCCTAAGCAACGCGGATAACCCGTCTTTCACTAATACTTCTTTCAAAATACTTTTTCCACCCCTGACAATGCACGTAAGCCTAGCTTGCGTGCATTTGTTTTTTATAAAACGAAACCATTATGGCCGCCATTCCCAAATCGGTTGACGCAACAGCAGCACTTCTAGCCGAAGCCGACTATGTTGCCGAGCGCAGTCTCGCCACCTCCGTCTATTTATCCTTGAAACTGGGTAGGCCCTTGTTCCTCGAAGGCGAAGCGGGTGTCGGCAAAACGGAAATCGCCAAGGTGCTCTCGGAAACCCTGGGGAGGAAACTGGTGCGCCTGCAATGTTACGAAGGCCTGGATATCGCCAGTGCCGTGTACGAATGGAACTACTCGCGGCAGATGATCGAGATTCGTCTGGCCGAGACCGAAGGCGAAAAAGATCGCGATAGCTTGTCCAAGGATATTTTCTCCGAGCGTTTTCTGATTCGCCGCCCCTTGCTACAGGCTCTTGAGGGCGAACCGGGCGCAGCGCCGGTGTTATTGATCGATGAGTTGGATCGCACTGACGAGCCGTTCGAGGCGTATCTCCTTGAGGTGCTGTCCGATTTCCAAATTACGATCCCCGAGATGGGCACGGTCAAAGCCAAGGAACCGCCCATCGTCATCATTACCTCCAACCGCACACGCGAAATTCACGACGCCATCAAGCGCCGTTGTTTCTATCATTGGGTGGATTACCCCGATGCCAAGCGCGAAGCGGAGATTCTCAAACGCAAGGTGCCCGGCGCCGCCGAGCGGCTATCTGCAGAGGTGGTTTCTTTTGTGCAACGCCTGCGCAAGATGGAGTTATTCAAATTGCCCGGCGTCGCCGAAACCCTGGATTGGACCAAGGCGTTAATGGCCCTGGATAAGATGTCGCTCGATCCGCAAACGGTGAACGACACGCTGGGCACGCTGCTCAAATATCAAGACGATATTTCGCGCATCAAGGGCACCGAGGCCGAGC
>JBJXEY010000029.1:0-7578 GCA_046153355.1 Burkholderiales bacterium | reverse complement strand
TCGGCCAGCATGTGGGCAATGGCCTGGTTGTTGCCGATAGGCTTGCCGAATTGCTTGCGGTCTTTGGCGAATTGAATGGCAAGATCAACAATCGCCATCCCTGCGCCGACCGATCCCGCCGCCGAGACCACGCGCTCCACCTGCAATCCGGCCAGCACCACATCCCAGCCTTTGTTTTCGCCGCCAATAAGGCGATCCGCGGGCACCCGTACATCGTCGAAAAATACTTCGTAGGTACCGGCTGAGCGCCGACCTAACATATCAAGTTTCTTGAATTTCACGCCGGGGCGGTCATTTTCGATCAGAAACAACGACATCCCCTGGCGGTAATGCGCCTTGGTGTCGGTTTTGACATAGACGTTCATGACATTGTTCTTGACGCCGGCACTGGTGGCCCAGAGCTTCTGGCCATTGATGATGTAATCGTCACCATCGCGCCGCGCGTTAGTGCGCATGGCGCCGATATCCGAACCTGCGTCAGGTTCCGACATGGAAATGGAAAACCGAATTTTTCCATCCAACAATTGCGGCAGCCAGAATTTTTTCTGCTCCTCGGTGGCTTTGTGAACAATGTTGAGCCCACAAAAAATATTTCCGCCATAACACATGGATAAATCGGCGCTGCGGTAGGCAAGCTCTTCGTTAATGATCATCATGTCCACCACGTTGCCGCCCAGGCCGCCATACGCCTCGGGGAAGGGCATGCGTAAAAGTCCGGCTTCCACCCAGGCGTCGTAGAGTTCGTAAGGGTATACGCGCTCTTTATCCCACTGGCGGATTTTTTCCACCGGGGCGTGTTTGTCCATGAGTTTTTGCACGCTCGCGCGCAGCATGTTTTGTTCTTCGCTGAAATTCATGTCCATGGGAGTTCCTTAATGTCAAAAAGTTTAGGGCAATGCGCTTCTGGTTTAGACGGTCCGGCGAAGAGCGCGTCCAGAGAAGTTCAAAGCGATGGCAGCTAAAAGTCTTTCATGAAACGAATTACAAGCGTGCGCCGCGCATTAGCGAGGATTGCGAAGTCCCGCACGTTCGAGCCGCGGCAAAACCTCCGCCTGGATGTAGGGCAAATACTTCAGCCCATTGACAAACCCCAACGCCAAGCCATCAATCCCGATGGCATTCACCTTCTGCATTTCGGCGACCACCTCATCGGGCGTGCCGATAAAGGGATAACCGCCATTGCCGCCGGCGATACGTTGGCGCAGACGCGCCACGGCCTCGGGCGACAAATTGCGATTGAGGTATCCCCGTCCGCGCAAAATAGTTTCCACGGCATCGTGGTTGGCATTCTCCACCGCGTACCAGTGGTAATACTCCTCGGCCTCTTTGCGCGTGGGACGGCAGACGATGAAGCTATTGGTGTAGACGCCAATGTTGCGGCCAGTCGCACTCAGATCTTGTTTGAGTTTATTTAACTCTCCCGCCGCGGTAGCGACATCGGTAACACCAAAGAACATTGTGTCGGCATGCTGCAGGGCGAAACGCCGGCCGCGCGGTGAATGTCCCGCGTTGAGTATTGGCACGCGCGGGCGTTGTTTGGGCTTTGGGTCGCCTTTGACGCCTTTTAATTGAAAGAAACGTCCGTTGTAATCGAATGGCGCATCCTCGTTCCATATACGGGTGACGATATCCAGCCATTCGTCGCCTTCGTCATAGCGGATCTCTGCGGTCTCGCCGGCGCTGAGGCCAAACATACGGAATTCATCCTCATACCAACCGCACACCACGTTCAAACCAAAACGCCCGCCACCGATGTGATCCACCGTGGCCATTTGTTTGGCGGCGAGTACTGGATGAAACAGCGACACGTGCACCGTGCCAAAAACGCGTATGCGCCGTGTCGAGGCCAACAGGCCTCCGGCCCAGGTGAGCGTCTCGAAAGAATTGCCATTGTGGTCGGTGCTGCCGCCGTAGCCGCGCCAGCGACCCACGGGCATCATGAAATCCAGACCTGCCTCGTCGGCCAGGCGCGCGAGGGCGACGTTGTCTTCCCATGAGCCTGACCAGTTTTCGGCAACAGTTGTCGCGGATATTGCCCCCGAGAGATTGGTGCCGAAAGTGCCGATTGCGAATTTGTGTGGACTCAATAGCACGGTTATTCAGCCTGTATGCCGGCTGCCTTGACCACGCGCCCCACACTGGCGATATCGCGTTTCTGCAAAGCGGCAAACTCCTCGGGGGTATTCAACATCACCGCCACGCCAGTCGCCTCTACTTTGTCGCGCAAGTCCTGATCCTTCAATGTGCCAACCAATGCGCCGTAGATGCGATCAAGTACTGGCTTTGGCATCTTGGCCGGACCGAAGAACGCAATCCAAGTAGGCGGTGGCTCAAAGCCCGCGACTACCTCGGGCATATTGGGCACATTGGGTAGGCCGGGATAGCGTTTAGACCCAATCATGGCGAGTATTTTTACCTTGCCCGCCTTGATTTGCGGCAACGCGCCGCCGGCAATCGACACGATGGACAGAGGCACCTGATCCGCTACCACCGCAGCTAACGCCGGCGCGCCGCCTTTGTAGGCGACTTGCAGCATGTCCATGCCAGTAATGATTTTTAATTGTTCACCCGACATGTGCGTGGTGTTGCCCACGCCGTTATGCGAATAAGAAAGCTTGCCCGGCGATTTTTTCGCAAGTTCCAACAATTCTTGAATCGAGTTGGCTGGTAGCGACGGATTGGCGAGCAGACACAACCACGAAGCCGCCAACGCCGTGATCGGCGTGAAATCGTTGACCGGATCGTAGAGCACCGTCTTCGACAAATACTGCACCGTTGCATGCGTGCCCGGATGGGTGAACATGATGGTGTAGCCATCCGGCGCAGCCTTCGCCACCGTGCTCGCGCCGATCTGCCCGCCTGCGCCAGCGCGGTATTCGACGATCCAAGGCTGGCCGGTAATCTCCCGCAGCCGCGGCTCCATCATGCGGATGTAAAAATCCAGCGTGCCAGGTTCATTGGGGATGACGACGCGGATGGGTTTGGCGGGGAAGGTTTGTGCATGCGGCGCACTCGCGCAAACCGCAAGCATTGTTAAAGCGCCGAGGCTCAATAGCAATTTTTTCATCGTCACTCTCTGTCGTTATCAAATGTGTGGCTGTGTCGTATTGGGATTATCCCCGAAGGGACTTGATTCGAAATGTTTACCGGTTCAATTGGTTTTGCTTGCTTCGATCAAACGAGCAATAATAATAGCTCATATGGGATTATATGGAGTGGCCATGAAAATGCTTACACACTCGAGCGAAAGCGCGCGAACCGGCGCAAGGAACAAACTCTGGAGCGATTTATTGAGTCGCCGCCGCCCGCTTTCTTGTCTTTATCCATTCGATGCGATCGAACGTATCGACTTGGTAAAAGGCGGCGTGCCAGCGGGTGTTCTGACGCTGATTTCTGAGGATATGGCTATCTCGAAGGATAAGCTTTACACCACCATCGGTTTGGCTCGGGCGACGGTCAATCGTAAATTGCGCGGCAACCGGGCGCTCAATCAGGATGAGAGCGAACGTGTCTTGGGGATTGCGCGTTTGGTCGGACAGGTGTCAGCGGTGGTTACACAGTCCGGCAATCCGCAAGGGTTCGATGCCGCCAAGTGGGTCGCGGCGTGGTTGGAGCGTCCATTACAAACGCTGGGTGGTATGCGACCGGCCGAGTTGATGGATACGGCAGATGGTCGCGCCGTCGTCTCCGACCTCGTCGCGCGGATGCAGTCCGGTGCCTACGCTTGAGCGAGAGTTTCACCGTTTGGCGCATTGCGCCTGATACGCCGTGGTACCAGGCGCAGGATCTGTCCGGCAAGGGCGCCCAAGACACGGGCGGGCGCTGGAATCGCAAAGGTAGCCCGGTTGTTTATACCTCGGTCTCGCGCGCTTTAGCCTGTTTGGAGACGGTGGTGCATTTGAGTGGTGGTGACGCTCTGCCGTTAAACCGGTATTTAGTGAAGATCGATATTCCCGCAGCATTGTGGAAATCGCGCGTTGAATTCGATCCGGTGCGGCATGTTGGGTGGGATGCCGAACCATCCGGCAAAGTCTCGATGAATTGGGGCACCGCCTGGATTCAAGGCAAATCGAGCGTACTAGCGCAAGTACCATCGGTGATCGTTCCAGAGGAGTGCAACTTCCTCATCAACCCTCGCCATCCCGATGCAGCAAAAATTATCGGGGTTAAAGTCCGCAAATGGACCTACGATCAGCGGATCAAACTGTCCTGATCATCGAACTTAAGGCTCATCGAAAATTGGTTCGATACGAATCGATGCGGAAAGCGTTTTGAGTCGCAATGGGTAACGTTCCGCCGTAGTTCGATACGATAGCGTCTGGCACTGAGTTTGAAGTTCGCGTCGAAAAGATCCATACCTGGCAATTTCAAAGTAACGATTTGATAATGCTCGGTATGAAACGCGCTTACTTGGCCCTGTTACGGTCCAATTTGACGATTTTTCCGTGCGTCGCGCTGCTTGGCGTGCGTCAGTGCGGCAAGACTACCCTGCTTGAGTCGCTGCCATCGAAATGGCGCCGTTTTCTTGGAGCGAAGTGACCGGCACTACGGCGCGAGATTCGTTTTTGCGCCGCCTACAAGATCGCAAAGCCGGCCCGGAGGATTTGATCGATCAGCTCAAGCCGCGCGGTGAACTGTCTCGTGCTCGAGATTTTTGGTTTCGCGGCGGATACCCGGAGCCATGGCTCGATCGAAAGGCGTCATTTCGGGCCCATTGGGTGGAGCAATACATCCAGAGCTATCTTTATCGCGATGTGAAACGGCTTTTTCCAGGGCTAGACGATGTGCGTTTCCGGCGCTTTCTGGAAATGCTTGGTGGCCTATCCGGTCGTGTCCTGAACTACGCCGACGTGGCCCGTGCGCTTTCCGTGTCCCAACCAACGGTGCGGGATTGGTTCGACATCGCGCATGGCACCTTTATGTGGCGCACGATTCCGGCCTATTCGAAGAACGTGGTCAAGCGTGTCGTCAAGCATCCCAGGGGCTACCTACGCGATAGTGGATTGCTGCACGCGTTAATGTATATTCCCGACGCCAATGCCTTGTTGAGCCATCCGCAGATGGGCGCCTCATGGGAAGGGATGGTCGCGGAGGAAATTCTGCGGCAATTGAGCGCCGATGGCGTGGCATACGAATGCTCCTACTACCGCACCGGCGCGGGGGCGGAGGTGGACCTGGTTTTGGAGGGAAATTTCGGTTGCATCGCGGTGGAGATCAAACATACCTCATCGGTCACGGGACGCGATCTGCGCGGTTTGCGGGATTTCGTCACCGAGCGCAAGGCGCGCTTTGGGGTGGTGATTAACAACGATATCTCCCCCAGGCTCTATGACGAACAACTGATTGGTCTGCCCTTCGTTTATCTGTAATTAAGTTCTCTCAAAGCGCGAGGATTATTTGGCTAGCACCGGTGTTGCAATGCCGAGGCTCTCACGCAGTTTGCTCTCCAATGCCTGGCCTTCTGGCAAAGGAATAATCCCCGGCCGTAGGAGGTGGCTTTGCGCATCCATTCCAGGGAGCGCCGCGCCGCTTTGCATATCGTCGAGTACGCGCAATAGATGCCGCCGCAGTTTCACTAGTACCACATCCGCTGGACTCAAATGCTCGCGCGTCCGATCGCATATCGTCCCCATGCTTTCCTGGATCGCCGAGTCCTGCAAACCCAGACCCAATACGCCGGTGAACGATCCCGATTTTTGTTTCGCACGGTCAACCAGGTAATCGTTGTCGCGGTTGCGAACTGGCCGCTCCGAGCCGGGCTCAAGTTCCACGTGAATGTAATGATAAGTTTTTGACCAAGTCATTTCCTCCTCGGTCAACGCGCGGCGCGGGTGGTACTCGACGCCCCAGAGCGTGCAGTTCTCGTCATCCACCGGCACCCAGGCAAGCAGGGTGATGCGATTGTCGGCCCCAGCGAAGGGTTGAAACATTTTCCATGAGGGCATGAACATCAACGCGCATTCCCAATTTAAACCGCCCTCTGGGTTTTTGCGGCCGCGGCCATAGACAAAGCCAAACTCGGTGGGGATGAATTCGTAGAGCGCCGGTATGCCGCGCAGTGCTTCCTTGCCCTTGCCACTAAAAAAATTACTATTTTGCGTGTCGCCTAGATGCAGAATCGGCAGGTGCGCGGTATCCCATCCGCCTTCGTAGCCTTGCAACCAATTGCTCTCTTGTAGGCGGCGCGTGGTGTAGCGATTGGCGGCGGGTACCTCGGTCCATTCTAAATCCGGGAAGGCGGGTTTTAATTCGGGCAGGCCCATGTAGGTCCAGATGACACCGCCGCGCTCGATGCATGGGTAGGCGGTGATTTGTACTTTGCGTTTGAAGTTACTTTCGGCGGGTTCGCTGGGCATATCCACGCACTGGCCCGAAACATCGAACTTCCAACCGTGATACACGCAACGAACACCTTCCTCTTCGTTGCGCCCGAAAAACATCGAGGCATTGCGGTGCGGGCAGCGTTCGTCGAACAAGCCTACGCGACCCTTTGTATCGCGAAACGCTACCAGTTTTTCTCCTAGAAGCGTGAGACGCTTCGGTGGCGAATCGGGTGCGGGCAACTCATCGGTGAGCAGTGCCGGAATCCAGTAGCGGCGCATGAGGTCGCCCATACGCGTGCCGGGTCCGGTACGGGTGAGCAAATCATTTTCCTCGCGGGTGAGCATGAGTATTCCCTCCTTTCCAATAAACCACATTGGCAAGCCAATGCTAGCATCCCGCTTTTTTTCTCGGGGTATCTCATGTACAAAGGTAAAAAGGTCATCGACGTCCACGGGCACATTTCCACGCCACCGCATTTTCGTGCCGCGGCCTACAACCTGATCGCGTTACGCACGCCGGGCGAGGGCGGTATCGACATGCCCGAGGGTGCAGTGAAAGCGGCGCTGGATCGTCACCTACGCATGTTGGATGAGCGTAACGTCGATGTACAGCTCATCTCGCCGCGCCCCGTGGCGATGATGCAGTTTGAGCGGCCGTTCCTGCAAGAACCATGGGCGCGCATGACCAATGATGTGATTGCCTCGCAATGCAAAATGCACCCGACCCGTTTCGTCGGTGTGGCGCAGTTGCCGCAGACGCGTGAGATGCTGATGGAGCCTTGTGTAGCGGAGTTGGAACGCTCCATCACCCAGCTTGGGTTTGTCGGCGCGCTGGTGAATCCCGATCCCGGCGGCGACAAAACCGCGCCGGGTATGGATGACAAAGCCTGGTTCCCTTTATACAAAAAAGCCGAGGAACTCGATGCCACCCTGGTGGTGCATCCTTCGATTTCGTTGGATAAACGCATCGAAAAAATCCCGCACTCCTACCAATACAACAACCTCACCGAAGAGACGTTGGCCACGTTACTGCTTGAGAACAGCGACGTATTTGGTCGCTACCCGAAGCTTCGCGTGGTCGTTTGCCATTGCGGTGGCGCGCCTCGGCGTTTATTGGACAAAGGCGATTTGATCGACGCCAACAATCCCTCGCGTGGTAAGGACAATGTCGTGCATCCGAGCGGCGAAGTTGCGGGGGGGCAGGCGGCCAGCAAAGCATCGACCGCCGAAATGCAGGCACCGGTAAAAGTGGATG
>JBJXEY010000022.1:0-35100 GCA_046153355.1 Burkholderiales bacterium | reverse complement strand
GGCGTGCTGCTTGCGCCCTCGGTGCCGCTCATCATGTACGCCATCATCGCGCGCGTGCCGATCAAGGACATGTTTCTCGCTGGCCTGCTGCCGGCGGTGGTGATGGTCGCGTTTCTGCTGGTGGTGGGCGGGTATCTCAAGCGCGGTGGCGTGGCACCTGTGCGCTCTTCACTGCCATCGCTTGGCACTGCGAGCGGCTCTGTACCTGAGGCATTGTGGGCGGCAAAATGGGAGCTTGCCGCGCCAGTGGTGGCGATTGGATCGCTGGTTAGTGGCCTCGCCACACCTACCGAAAGCGCCGCGCTCACCGCCGTCTACGCCATTGCGACTCAAAGCTTCGCACATCGAGAACTAAACCTCGGCCTGCTCGGGCGTTGCCTCACCGATTGCGCGCAGATCATTGGCGGTGTGATGCTGATTCTCGGCATGGCGCTTGGCCTCACCAATTATCTTGTCGATGCCGGCGTGCCCGATGCCGCCATCGAATGGGTGCAGAGCGTCATTCCGAATAAATTCGTGTTCCTGCTCGCACTAAACGTGTTCCTGTTCGTGGCGGGAGCCCTGATGGAGATTTTCGCTGCCATCGTGGTGTTGGTGCCACTGCTGCTGCCGGTGGCGCTCGCCTATGGGATCGACCCGGTGCATTTCGGCATCATTTTCCTTGCCAACATGGAAATGGGCTTTTTGTGCCCGCCAGCGGGAATGAATATTTATTTTGCCTCGGCCATGTTCGGCAAGTCGATACGCTATGTGGCGGTTTCGGTACTGCCCGCATTGCTGGCGATTTTTCTGGGCACGCTGACCATTTCCTGGCTGCCCATCATCGCCACGGGGTTGCCTGGATTGTTCGCAGCGAAGTCAATTTACGACAACCCCGTCTCTACCAAAAATTAAAAGGGTCAAATATTGCGCCGTCCCATTTAACCTTTTAGGACTTGTTTTAACTCAACCCGCGCTTTTTGCTAGTGTCGGCGCTCACGATGCCGATTCCTCGGATGGCGGCGGCTCTTCGACGATGGTACGCAATTGCGTTGAGGCGGTGATCAGTTCGACGAGCAACTGTTCGTCGTGTTCCAGATGGCCTTCATATTCGGCGAGATTGCGGCGTTCGTGCGCCTTGGCCAGCACGCGCCAAGTTTCGGGTGGGACACCCGCAGTATGCGGAAGCGTCTGAAACACCAGGTAACGGTTGTCGGAGCGATAACCAAGCCGGCGCAATGCATACAAAGCCAACGCGTGGGCGGCGTTGTAGGCCAAGTCGAAACGGCTGTCGTATTTGAGGTCGGTCCGCTTGGCGTCCTCCAGCCGCGCCAGCGCGGATTCGCGTAGGCCTCGTTGTTCACGCGGCGACGCTGGCTCGCGTTTAAGCGAGCCGATCCGTACCAGGTTGTCCAATTCAACTGAGCTCATCTTCCGAGCCTAGGACGAACAAGTGCGGCTGTAGGGCAATGCGAGCGGCAAAGCCATCCGGCTCGCTGCGTTTGCGCCGCCATTCCTCGCGGCAAATCAGATTGGGATTGACCTTTCGCGCCAGCGCTATTTCCGTTTCCTGCAAGGCACTAAACAGCATGCTGTAGTCCAGACCATCGGCAATCACCATCAAGTCGATATCGCTGGCCGCGGTGTCCGTGCCCTTCGCGATCGATCCGTAGACAAACGCCGCCGTAATTTTTTCGCCCAGCGGCGCGAGTGCCGCCTGCAGCGGTGCGATCAGGCCGACGGTTTTGCGCACCAGGCCGGTGAGTTCTGTAAATACCGGCGAGTTCGCATTAGCCTGATAGTGTTTCTGGTTGCCAATCTTCTCGGTTGTCACAAGGCCGGTCGCCGCTAGTCTGGTTAACAAGCGGTGTGCGGCACCAGTTCCAGAACCAGCCAAACGGATCACCTCTGCACTTTGAAAACGGCGCAGCGGCTGCCCGAACAACAGGCCCAGAACTCGCTTCTGGACCGGGCTGAACAGCGCGTCCGCAAGCCCTGTGCGGGCGGGACGGATTAGGTTTGCGGAGTTTTTCGTACTCATAACAGGAACAATCATACCTTAATTGGGAACGATTGACTCACATCAAGTGGTGTCGAACTCACTTCTATTTCTGCGAATTGAACCACCGCATAACACCGGCTGCCAGAAGCGCACCAGCCAATTGCGCAACGATGAATGCCGGCACATCGAGAGGCCTGATGCCAGCGAATGTGTCGCTTGCGCCGCGCGCCAGCGTTACCGCGGGATTGGCGAATGAGGTGGATGCGGTGAACCAATATGCAGCGGTAATGTAGGCGCCGACTGCGGCGGCGATAGCCGGAAGGCTTTGTCGCGCGCTGCCCAGAATCACCACAACCAAGCCAAAAGTGGCAACACCCTCCGCCCACCACAACGCCGCACCCGTGCGCTCATGCTGCGATGCAAAGAACAGCGCTTGGCCGAACATGGCATGCGCGGCGGCAACGCCGGCATAGGCGCCGAGAATCTGCACACCGGCATAGGCCGCGGCCTCGCCCCATTGCATCTGCTTGTTGATCATCGCAATCAGCGTAACCGCAGGATTGAAATGCGCGCCGGAAATCGGACCAAATACCAGAATCAATGCGTACAAGGCCGTCCCGGTGGCGATCGAATTGGCGAGCAGCGCGATGGCTACGTTTCCGCCCGAAAGCTGCTCGCCCATGATGCCTGAGCCGATTACGGTTGCGAGCAACATTGCCGTACCCAGTGCCTCGGCCGCGAGTCGTCGTTGCAGGGTCATTGATTGACGCCGATTTCGTTGAGTTTCTTCTGCAAGCTCAATTTGTCGAGCTTGTCCATTGGCAAGTTAGTGAAAATGCCTATACGGGCGGACATCTGCCGGAATATTGTTGAGAACGCTTCGCGCTTCTCCTCGTCGCTGCCTTCCACTGCGGTGGGGTCGGGCAATCCCCAATGCGCAGACATCGGCTGGCCCGGCCATAGCGGACAGACCTCCTTTGCCGCGTTGTCGCAGACGGTAAAGACAAAATCCATCTTTGGCGCACCTGGCACGGTGAACTCATTCCAATCTTTGCTGCGCAATCCCTCTATCGGTAATCCGCCATTTTGAATACATGAAAGTGCGAACGGATTGGGCTTGCCCGAGGGCTGACTGCCAGCGCTGTAGCCTTTGAAACGACCCCGACTCACGGAGAGGTTATTGATGATCGCCTCGCCCATGAGGCTTCGGGCCGAGTTATGCGTACACAAGAACAAAACGTTTAATACTTTGTTTTCAGCAATCATTTGCAGGTCTCCTTCAAGTTTTCTCAATTTGTTAAACGGTATTGCCAGTCTTATTTCACCGAACCGCCACTTTCTGTCTATCGAATCGAATTGTCTGCACTTCGCCACCAGGTTGGAAAAGCCAGCGACCATCTGAGCGAAGTAAAAGTCCTGTTTCCCTTGACTCATAAACGGGTGCGCCTTGCCTAATTCACTTCAAGTCGCAGAATGCTGCGAATCAACACTATGTGGTACTGCTTTCTTTTTTCTGCACAACGCAAATAGAGTTGCCGGTGCATGGGTCACCGCCACAGCAGTTGTCCACGAGGAATCCGAGCAGGTTATTCATCGACTCGTAATTCGCGCTGTAGATAATGAACCGCCCGTCCTGTCGCGCGGCCAACAGCCCGGCATTGGCCAGTTCCTTCAAATGAAACGATAGCGTCTGCGGCGAAATGCCGAGATTTTCTCCGATTGCTCCGGCGAACAAGCCCTCGGTGCCGCGTGTAACCAGCAAACGAAAAATGGCGAGGCGGGTTTCCTGCGCCAGTGCCGCGAGTGCCTTGACTGCCTGCGTTGATTGCATATTTCGAAGAATATCGAATCAATGTTACAGGCTGATGTCACGCGAGTCTTCTGTACTTTGTATCAATCGCCGGTTCTTAACATGTCATTATTGCGGGAGGATGATAAGCAAATGACAAACGATATTTATTTGTGGTGGTTTTTCCTTTGCACCGTGGCTGGGGTGAATATCCTTGTTTGGTCGCTCACCGCTTTGGCGCTGCAACGCCGTCAGGCGATGCTCTCCCCCGAGGCGTACGCCGCGCGCCGATTACAACTGTTACTTTCCGCGGGTTATGTGTTCGGCTGCGCGTTCCGTTCGGCTTTGCCGGTGTACGACGTGCAACGAATGGTGCTGTTTGATTCCTGGCTCTCCAGCGTCATCGTCGGGCGCTCGGTGGCGACCTTCGCCGAGTTGTGTTTCGCCGCGCAATGGGCGTTGCTCCTGCGTGAGATCTCGCGCGCCACCGGCAGCGGCGTGGGCAAGACCACGGCCATGGCGATGGTGCCGCTGATCGCGATCGCGGAGACCTTCTCCTGGTATTCAGTGCTTACCACTTCCAATATCGGCCATATTGTCGAAGAGTCGCTGTGGGGTTTCTGCGCTTTGCTGCTGGTGGCGAGTCTCGTCGCAATCTGGCCGCGCTGCGAGGCCTCTGTGCGGCCTCTTTTGGCCGCCTGGTGCGCGGCGGGCATCGCCTACGTAGCCTTTATGTTTCTGGTGGATGTACCCATGTACTGGGCGCGCTGGCTCGCCGATGAATCGGCGGGTAGGGATTACCTGAGCCTCACCCAAGGCGTGCTGGATGCCTCGCAGCGTTGGGTGGTGTCGCATCGCTGGGAAGATTGGCAAAGCGAGGTGGCGTGGATGTCGCTTTATTTCAGCGTGGCGGTGTGGCTGTCGATCGCCATCGTTCATGCGCCGGTCATGGAGCGCTTGGCTTTAAAAAGCCCAAGCTACGGTAATACGCCTTGATATCGGTGAACGGGTCGGTGATGAGTTTTACGAACCACACCGAGGCGTTATACAGGCCGTGTTTTCTGATCAATACCGCCACCCGGCCAAACACCACTAGAGCAGTAAAACCAAACCATTGTTTAGCAATGGTCGGCGCCAAACCCATGATGACTTCGCCGCTCAATACATCGGCCATCGCCAAATGCACCGCGGGAATCAACAGGTAAGCGCCCAGAATGATGCTCTTGGTACGGGTATCGAAACCAAGCAGCAACTGCTCTTTGTCGTGACAGGGCGGCTCCACCAGGGCGTGCCCCATTTGGCGAAGAAAAAGCGCGGCCAGGCCAAGCCACATGGCAGCCGCGAAGTCCGAGAAGATCAACACATAGGCGACAACGAAGCTCGAACTACTGATGAGATGAAGAAATTGATTAAACGGATGGCTGTGTGAGGCGACATGATCGTCATGTTTGCGGCGCATGATCTCGGTGTAAAAATTGCCTACTGGGCGCGGCAAGCGCAATAGGCTTCCCAGAAATTCACGCGTCAGTCCGCGGCGGATATCGCGATCACGCTCGGGTTGTTCGGTTTCGCTTAACCACCATTTGTCGTTTTTCATTTTCGCGGTTGCCTCTCTCAATTTGACGCGTAATGCGTCGTAATCTGCTTCGGTATAGTCAAGACTGGTCAAACAACGACCAGTGCCCACCCAGCTCATGTTGATGCCTTCAAGACGAAGGTAGTACTGCAATAACCAGTTGTAGCGCCCCGGCTGCGAGTAGAGCACCGTCCAGATGGTGCCCAGATGGCCCACGCGCACCGGTAGTGCGGCGGCGGCAAATTCCTCGTTGGTTGTTTTCGCCCAGGCGGCGCAACGTTGATTCGCGAGTTGGTACTCTGCGGCGGCCTCAGGGGTGCGCACCCAGTGCAAAAATTCGTTCATCGCGCCCATCGCCAGCGGATAAGCCGAGAAAGTACCCACCACGTAAGCGATGCGCATCGGGTGCTCCGGGTCGAAGCGGCGCATCAGGCCGCGTTTCGCGCACACCACGCCGATCGGCACGCCTGCGGCAACCGTTTTGCCGTACAGCACCATGTCGGCCTTGACGCCGAAGTACTCTTGCGCGCCACCGGGGGCAAGGCGGAATCCGGTAAACACCTCATCGAAAATCAGGGGTATGCGGCACTCATCACACACCGCGCGCAATTCAGCGAGCCACGCCGAATAGCTGGAGGTCACATCGGCGCGGGTTTTACGAATACCGCTGGTCATCATCACCGCATCGTTCGGCGGTGGCGAGTTTGGATGAAACGATTGCACCGGGTTCACCAATACGCCGGCCAATTGGTGCGCGTGGCGACGAATCGCATCCAGCGACGCCGGATTCATTTCCTTCAAGGTGAGGCAATCGTCGATGAAACGCTCGCTCCCCAAGCCCGGCTGCACGCCATCCCACCAGCCGTGATAGGCGCCGGAGAAACAAACGATTTTCTCTCTCTCGGTATTAAACCGCGCCAGGCGTACCGCGGCCATCACCGCCTCGGTGCCACTTTGATGAAATGAGACTTCCTCCAAGCCGGAGATTTCTTTCAGCATGGAGATGTTTTCCGCGGCAATCGGATGCAATGGCCCAAGCACCGGGCCCAGATCGCGCACCTTGGCCCAGCCGCGGTCAAGCCACGTCTTATAGCGGTCATAGCCCGCCACGTTCACACCGTAGGAGCCGCCGATATCCAGATTGCGATTGCCATCCATATCAACGATGTAGGGGCCTTCGGAGGCCACCGCCACCGAGCACAGATTGAATTTTTCGCGCATCACCTTGGCAAACGGAAACGGCACGCGGTTGGCGTCAGCAAAGCGCAGATCGGACAAACCATCGCGCACTTGCATGCCCCAGGCTTCCGATTTGGGGCAACGCTCGCGCATGGTTTGGGCCAGGCGTTGCATCGCCACGGCGCGAGTCTTTTGCACCGCCTCGGGCGCGCCATCGGCGGATAAAAATCCTTCTTCCGAATAATGACGTGTGCCCACCCATTTGGAGAGGAAGCGCGAGATCGCCGGCGTGGGCGAAATCGCGCGCAGCGACATTAACCGCGCCATCAATTGCCGGCCATATACAAGCAGCGCCAAAACCAGCGCGGCGCCCAGCCAACCCATGCCGATTTCCCATCGAAACCATTCGCTTGCCGACTGCAGCAGCGTTTCATTCATATTGGGGTCCTCCATTTTTTAATTTTGAATACGGTTTGGATCATGCCGTCGCAGCCATCTGCGCGGGTGCAGCCGCCGCGACGGCGCCACGCTCACCCGCGACCCTCGCCAACACATCGACGAACTGGTCGTAAATACCCTCCCAGCCCAACAACTCGGCACTGGCGCGCGCCTGGCAGCGCAACATGTTCATGCGGGTTGGGTTGCGCGCAATCAAGGCCGCCATCTCCGCAAAACTTCTTGCATCGCCAAAGGGCACACTCACGCCGTTCTCCATATGCCGGATATGTTCGCGTGTCGCGGCATAGTCGAAGGCCACCACGGCCAAGCCAGAAGCCATGGCTTCCAACGTCACATTGCCAAAGGTCTCGGTAAGACTGGGAAATAAAAATAGATCGGCCGAGGCAAAGTGCTGCGCCAAAGGTTCGCCGGTGAGCATGCCGGCGAAGTGACAACGCGGGTGTTCACGCGCCAAGCGCTCACGTTCCGGGCCGTCGCCCACCAGCACCAAACGCGCATCGGGACGAGCTTGGCGAATTTGCTCGAACGCCTCGAACAACACACCCAGATTTTTCTCTGGCGCCAACCGGCCAACGTGCAGCACCATGGGCGCGGATTCGCCGATATTGAGTTTCGCGCGCAATTCCTCGCTTCGATGCCGTGGATTGAAACGCTCGATGTCCACACCACGACCAACCACGGCAAGACCGCGAAACCCTTGAGCGGTGAGTTCATCGCGCAATTGCCGTGTCGGCACGATGGTGCGCTGCGTGCGATTGTGAAAATAGCGCAGATACGCCATCACCGTTTTGGCGAGCAAGCGCGCACCGTAGTACGCGGCATAGCCCTGAAAATTGGTGTGGAAACTGCTGGTGACCGGAATATTGAGCTTGCGCGCGCTGCGCAACGCCGACCATCCCAACGGCCCTTCGGTGACGATATGCACCACATCAGGCGGATCTATTCGCCACTGGCGCATCAGTAAGCGCATTGAGGGAACGCCCAGGCGCACCGCCGGGTAATTGGGCAGACCGAACCCATCCACCAATAGATGTTGTGCCTGGGCGCAACGCCAAGGCGGCGAGTCCGCCGGCTGCCGCGGGCGAACGATCTGCAGATCGACGCCACGCGCCAGCAGACCGTCGCAAAAGCGCGCGATGCTATGGGCGACCCCGTTTATTTCAGGCGGAAAGGTTTCCGTGACCACGCAAATGCGCAGTGCTTGTTCAGTGGAAACCCGAAGCAATCGCCTGATCGAAGCGCTATTCGACTCGACGGGATCGTACAGGTTGATTTCAGAAATATTCACGTTGGCGCAATGTGCCGCGCCAATGCTTCAACTCGATTACAAAAAAATTTAATTTCTGTGACGCCGCCAAAACCGCGGCGGCATCAACCGCTGCGCGCTACTCAGGCTTGATGTTAAACCGCTTGATCATCTGCCCAAACGCTTGATTCTCCGAGCGGATAAACGCGGCGAACTCCTGCGGCGTACCCACATTGGCCTCGGTGGCCAGAGATTCCAAAAACTCGCCGAATTTCTGATCGCGAAATACGCGCACGAATTCAGTGTTGAGCCTTGTAACGATGGCATCCGGTGTTGCCGCGGGCACCACCATGCCCCACCAGGGCGCCGGCGCGTCGCCAAGACCTACCTCTTTCAAAGTGGGCACGTTCGGAAATATCGCCAGACGTTTGGAGGCGGCGATGGCGAATAGCTTGGCCTTGCCGGTCTTGACGAGATCGATACCGACATAAACACCTTGCGTGGTGACGTCGATTTCACCGGCAACAAGAGCCGTCATGATGGGCGGACCGCCTTTGTAGGGGATGCCGGCAAAGCTGGTTTTCCACATCTCGCCCACCCAGATGCGCGTCAGATCAGTATTGGTGCGCGGGCCCAGCGTGGCCCAATTGAGCTCGCCCGGTTTGGCCACCGCTAGCGCGCGCAGCTCGCCGATATTGCTGGCGGCGAGCGTCGCTTTTCCAAACCAGCCGCTGACGATGTAATAAAGATTGGTGACTGGCTTAAAGTCTTTCTGCGGGTCATAGGGCAATTTGGCGAAGATATGCGGGTTGAGCGCCAACGGATCGACACTTAACGCACAAATCGTATGGCCGTCGGGCGCGGCTCGCGCGCACAACTCCGCGCCCACCATTTGATTGCTGCCGGGGTGGTAATCGACGATGAAAGGTTGGCCGATGCGCGGTTGAATAGATTCAAAAGCCTTGCGCAACACCACGTCGACGCCAGTGCCCGCAGTTTGCGGCAGGATGAGGCGGATCGGTTTGCTGGGGTAGGCCTGCTGCGCGATGGCGGCGGCGCATAGACCCATGCCAAGCACTATGGCAAAAAAACCCGAAGAAACCCGTGAAATTGCTTTGCTCATAACACTCTCCCGATTGGTTTTCGACTTCAATTTTTGCGCGCAACTTTTTAACTCGTCCACCGGATTGTCAACGCAACAAGCTGCTGTAATCTAGCGCTAACGATTCCAGTCTGAATTCACGAACCGTGTTGTTCCGCTCCTTGCATTACCTGGAGTGATGCTACACACTTTCCAAAAAAGCGCTTTGCTCGCCCTCCCATCGATTTAAGCCAAAAATAGCACCATGAATCATCCTCATCACAGTCTTCAACGCGACGCCATGGGCCTCGCGCATTCGGTCATCATGGGCATAGGCGGCACGGCCCCTACGTTCAGCATGTCGGCGAGCGCCGCGACGTTGATCGCCGCAGTCGGCATCCTCGCGCCAGCTACCGTGTTGTATTGCGGCCTGGTGATGTTTGGCATCACCTTCGCTTTTACATATTTAAATAAAGTCGATCCCAGCGCGGGGGCAAGCTTCGCTTGGGTGAGCCGAATATTTAATCCGACGCTCGGCTATTTAACCGGTTGGACGGTGATGGTCACGGCGGTGCTGTTCATGGCCTCGGCCACGGTACCGGCGGCCAGCGCCACGTTGCTATTGCTCGCGCCCGACCTGGTGGACAACCAGATCGTGGTGACGCTATTGGCCTTGGCCTGGCTGCTGTTGGTGATTGGCATCACCGTGCGTGGCACCGCCGTGGCGGCCCGCGTGCAAACCGTATTTATCGGCACCGAAGTGCTGGTGCTCACCGCCATCGGCATCGCGGCGTTTATGCAACTGGGATCGGGTTCGGCGCGCAGCATTGGTTGGGAGCATTTCGCGCCCAGCCAATTCGACGCAGCCACCTTCGCCAGTGGCGCGATGATTTCCCTGTTCCTGTTCTGGGGCTGGGATGTGACCCTCAACCTAAGTGAAGAAACCAAGAGCGGGCATAAATCATCCAGTTGGGGCGCCGCGCTGGCGATGATCAGCTTGATGATTATTTTCGTGGTGATTCACGCTGCGGTTTTGCTAGCTCTGGATGACGAACAAATCAAGACGGCCGGCACCAATTTGCTGTTTGCCGTGGCGGATAAATTGCTCCCCAAGCCTTGGAGTTATCTCGCCTTATTGATCGTGATGCTCTCCACCATCGGTGCACTGGCCTCCTCCACCCTCTCCTTTTCACGCACGCTTTTCGCCAAGTCGCGCCACGGCGTATCGCATCCGCGCTGGAGTCGCCTGCACCCAAAATGGAAAACGCCGCATTTCGCGACCTTCTTATTCGCGGGCCTGGGTACAGCGCTGTTATTGCTCTCCTTGGTGGCACAGGATATCGGCGAGGTGCTGCGTATTTCGATTACCGCCATCGGCCTGCAAACCGCGTTCTACTACGGCCTCACCGGTTTTGCCTGCGCCTGGTCGTATCGGCACGAGGCAAAAAAATCGATGACCACCTTGGTTCTCGCGGTGCTGTGGCCGCTGGCAAGCGCGCTCACCATGTGGGTAGCCGCATTTTTACTGATGCGCGACTTTGACCTGCTCACCAGTTGTCTTGGCGTGGGGGGCATCTTGCTGGGATTGGTGCCGTTCTATTTGCAGCGTGCCAGGGTTGCGGGAAATACACAAATTCAATGAATTATTTTTATAGATAAATAATTGGCGTGCATTTCAAACCATTTTTAATTTAAATATTGGATTGACTAACATGGCAACTAAACGGGCGGCGGCGAAAATCTACCAAGGCAAACGACGCGGGCCGCCAAAGGCGAGCAGCGCTCGACGCACCGTCAAAGCAAAAGCTCCGGCAACTGGCGTGCCGGCTAAGCCCTCCGCGCGCTCGCGCAAACCCGTAGTGATCGATTTTCATTGCCATATGCGCGTGCCCGAGGTGGTGGCCTTTTGCAAAGGCCACGGGCCGGATGCCTCGGTGCCCGACCATCCGAACTACACCGCAGCGGCGAAGAAGCTCGATGCCGAATGGGCGCAGATGCACCGCATGCGCACCGGCGACATGACCACGCGCCTGGCATTGATGGACGAGCAAGGCGTGGATATCCAGGTGCTCTCGCCCAGCGGCATCAGTCAATACACGCTGTGGGCCGACCCGGAGACCAGCCTCAAGTGGGAGCGGCGATTGAATGACGGCATGGCGGAAATGGTGGCCAGCGTTCCGGGCAGATTCGTCGGCCTAGGCAGCCTGCCGCTGCATGCGCCGGAATTGGCAATCAAAGAGATGCAGCGCTGCATCGGTGAATTGGGCCTGCGCGGCATTCAGATCGGCGCGCATGCGGAGGTGATGGATCTGGGTGACGCGCGCATGAAACCTTTCTGGGCCGCCGCCCAGCGCCTGGATGTGGCGCTGTTTCTGCATCCTGCGGGGCTTACCGATTCGCGCTACAAACCCTATCACCTGTGGAATAGCCTGGGCCAACCATTGGAAGAAGCCATGGCAATGGCGTCGCTCTGGTACGAAGGTGTCCTCGATGAATTTCCAAGACTGAAGATTTGCGTCGCCCACGGCGGTGGCTTCTTGCCCTATTACGCCGGGCGCGTGGATCGCAACTATGAAGATAAGCCCTTCACCCGCGTCAATATGAAAAAGAAACCTTCCGATTACATCCGTGAAAATTTTTATTACGACACCAGTGTCTACAACCCTGATCTCCTTGAAGTGCTGATCGAGCGTGTCGGGCACTCGCGCGTCATCATGGGGTCTGACTATCCTTCCGGCGAGGACGATCCAGTGGGCTTCGTGCGGCAAATGAAACGTTTATCGGCCGCGGACAAAGCGGCAATTCTGGGCGGCAACGCGGCGAAATTTCTGGGGCTAACAATATGAAAGCAGCTACGCGAAAAACAGTGCCAAAAAAGAAGGCCGTTGCAGCGCGAGCCGCCTCGCGAACCCCTCGCACCCCTCGCCCTTTCGTCATCGATTTCCACGCGCATTTTGCAATTCCCGAGGTCGCCGCGTTCACCGCAAAGGCCTACGGCACGGTGGATTCCTCGATTCCGCCAAGCACCCCTGAACATCTGGCCGCCGAGAGCCGCGTCTGGGCCGCGAACAACGCGCACAAGATGCGTGATTTCGATGCGCGGCTGCGCGACATGGATCGCATGGGTGTGGACATGCAGGTGCTCACCTCCACCATCATCCGCTCCTGCACCTGGTGGGCCGACCCCGAGACTGGCTTGAAATGGGACCGGTTGATCAATGAACGCGTCGCCGAAGCGGTGGCAAAAAATCCGCATCGTTTCGTAGGCCTTGGCAGCGTGCCCTTGCAGGCACCGGAACTGGCGGTGAAAGAATTGCAGCGCTGCATGGGCGAACTGGGCTTGAAGGGTGTGCAGTTATCCACCCATGTCTACGGCGCGGAGCTGGGGGACGCCAAGTTCGACCCCTTCTGGGCTGCTGCGCAAAAAGCAGGCGCCACGCTCTACCTGCACCCTGCCGGCACCATCGATGCGCGCTACGCCAAGCATCAACTGTGGAACAGCATCGGCCAATCGATCGAAGAAGCCATGGGCATGGCTTCGCTATGGTACGAGGGCGTGTTGGATCGTTTTCCGAAATTAAAACTATGCGTCGCGCATGGCGGCGGATTTCTGCCCTACTACGCGGGGCGTGTAGATCGCAATTACATCGAGAAAGCCTTCACCCGCATCAACATGAAAAAGTCGCCCTCGGAATATATGCGGGAAAATTTTTACTACGACACCTGCCTCTACAACCCCGAACTCATCGATTACCTAGTGAAAAAGATTGACCCTTCGCGCATCGTTTGTGGCTCGGACTATCCGGTGGGCGATGAAGATCCGGTGGGTTATGTGAAGCGTGCCAAGGGGATTTCGGCCCAGCAGAAGGCGGACATACTGGGGGGCAATGCCGCGAAGTTACTGGGCTTGTCGATTTAGCTGAGCACGCGGATCGATAGAACCAAGCCACTTAGTCGAAGCCGTAGGGCCCAGCAAATTGGCCCACCGGAACGTAGTGCGTCACCATGCCGTCAGGTGCGCTCCACAGGTGCAATAGAAACCCCGGCGGCTCCATGACGAAACTCGCCCTGGATTCGGTAGCCAGATCGAGCCTGATTTGATGCGCGGGACTGGGACACACCGATACCGGAACGCGGCCCAGGCGCGCCTCGATATGCCGATGCAGATGACCGCAAATAATGCGCTCAACCTGAGGATGTTTAGCCATGACCTTCGCGAAGGCCTCGGGCTGTAGAAGACCATGCCTGTCCATGCCCGTGATCCAGGTACGAAATGGCGGGTGGTGCATCATCACCAGCGTGGGTTTCTCCGGCTGTGCCGCGAGCGTCCGGTCAAGCCACGCGAGCCGTTCCTCGCACAAGTGCCCGCCATCATCGCCGGGGACCACGGTATCCAATGCAATCACCCGCTGCGGCCATTGATCGATGGCGTATTGCACGAAGGGCGGCCATTGCCGCAACCACGCGTGGTCCGGAAAAGCCTCCCGCAATGTGTCGCGTTGGTCGTGATTGCCGGGAATAAGGTAGACGGGCATCGGCATAGCGGCGAGCAGTTTGCGAAGACAGACATATTCCTTGGCAGCGCCGCCATCGACCAGGTCGCCGGTTAGCAGAACAAAATCCGGGCGCCATGGCGTGGTGAGAATCTGCGCGAGACATGCGCGCAGCATGCGCGCGGCATCGACCACGCCACAAGTCAGTTCACCTTCGCCCTTGATGTGCAGATCGCTGATCTGCGCGAGGATCAATGGTTTCATCATTTCCCCCTAAACCATGCGCATCGCGGCAACGCCGCAAGTCACAACAAATACCGCGAACCAGCGCGTGGCGCCGAAGCGTTCCCCCAGCAGCCACGCGCCCAGCGCCGCGCCAAATAATATCGAGGTCTCGCGCAACGCCGCGACCAAGGCGACCGGTGCGCGCGTCATCGCCCACAAGGCGATACCGTAGGAACCCAGGGTGCATAGCGCACCAAGCAGCGTGATAAAAAAATGCCAACGCGGTGCATTAACGATGGCGCGAAGCGATGGCCGTGACACAGGCAACAATGCCACGCTGGTCAGGGCAAACATCCACGCAATATAACTCCAGGCGTTACCGGCGGCGCGCACGCCCGAGGCATCCACCAGGGTATAGCACACGATGATGACGATCTGGATGGCGACGAATCGCGCCGCGCTCCTGGTCAAAGCGCCCGCGCGCAAACCATCCCACCCCAGCACCAAGATGCCCGCGATCAACATTAACATCGCGCCCCACGCGGTGAGCGACAAGGCTTCGCCGAATACCAGGATTGACGATGCCGCCACCACCAGCGGAGGAAGTCCTCGCATTAGAGGATAAGCCACACTTAAATCGCCACCACGATAGGCGCCCGCCAGCACCTTGAAATAGCCTACGTGAATGATGGCAGATGCAAAAATCTGTGGCCATGCGTTGGCAAGTGGCAAAGGCGTAAAAGGCAATGTCAATGCGGCGGGGATGCCCGCCAGGATGCCCACAACTACCGCATCGCCCGCGCGCCCGGCATTGCGCTTAGCAAGCGTATTCCATAACGCGTGTAGGAGCGCGCCCAACAACACCGCAGCAATTACATCCAGCGTCATCCGGACACCTCTAAAAAGCTATCGCTTCACCACTGGCCAATCGGCATGTAAGTCAAGGCTGGCATCGTGGAAGTGTTTCGCACACTAGGCTATTTGTCACATGATTGTAAAACTGCATTCACGCCCGCTTCATCTCATTGCAAAGTCCGGCGCGCATCATCCTCGCGCAATCGGGAATAGGCGTCGATAGTCGGCCTTTATGGATGAAACATCATGGAACAATCTAACCAAGTGGCAAAGGATCCCCCGGCTTTAGTTTCGCCGGATGATTCCGCAGCGACGATCATCGCCATCACGCGGTCGATTTGGTTGCGCCGCGACGAAGGCGCAAGCGCTGGTTTCAAAACACTGACGATGGTTACACATACGCGACCAGTGGCCCATCGTCGCTATTTGAAACTGCTTTCATTGGAATTGTGAACGCGGGAAATCCCCTACAATCGCAAATTCTTTGCGCTTACATTGGGGAATTCGCCATGAACACCGCCGCCATCGCAGCCGATCAAGCACCCACGCGCAGCTTGAAAGAAGTGTGGATTGTCACTATCGGCCATTCGCTGACCCATTGGTACCCGGCGACCTTCTACATACTCTTGCCGCTGATCGGCAAGGAGCTCGGGCTTTCCTACAGCCAGATCGGCTTGGTAATGACCTGCCAGGCAATCGCCGGGGCGGTATCGAACATTCCCGGCGGCATGCTGGTGGATACGGTGGGAAAGAAAGCTTTGCTGCTTGCCATATCGCTATTTTGGATAGGCGTGCCCTATTTTCTCATTGGCTTCACGCACAACTATCCGATGCTCTTGATCTGCGTGATGCTGGTGGGCATTGGCAACAACCTGTGGCACCCGGCGGCGATTCCTACCCTTGCCAGCCGTTATCCTGAGCGCAAAGGCCTGGTGCTCTCCATTCACGGCATGGGCGGCAATGTGGGCGATGCCTGCGCGCCGCTGGTGATTGGCGCGCTGCTCACGGTGCTCACCTGGCGCGAGATCGTGATGATCAACGTGGTGCCGGGCATCGTCATGGCGGTGATGATCCTTGCTTTTCTTGGCACGCTGCGCATCACCAAGGCGACGAGTTCAGGAGACTTCGGCAAGGACGATGGTAAAAAGCAGAGCCTCGGGGCCTATATGCAAGGTCTGAAGCGCCTGGTCACCGATCGCGGCGTGAATATGCTCCTTATCGGCTCGGCCTTTCGCAACATGACGCAGGCGGCGCTGCTTACCTTCCTGCCGGTGTATCTCGCCTATGAAATGGGCTATGACCCGTGGTTGGTAGGCGTGTGGATGTTCGCGCTGCAATTGGCGGGCTTCACCGCCGCGCCCATCGCCGGGCATCTCTCCGACAAAATTGGCCCGCGAAAGATCGTCATGTCGAGCCTGGGGATGACCGGTGTGGTGCTGCTTGCCATGGCATTCGCTGGAAAATCGCATGCGTTCGTATTGCTGATCGCGATCCTGGGATTTTTTCTCTACGCGGTGCGTGCGGTGTTGCAATCCTGGATGCTCGATAGTGCTCCCAAGAATATGGGCGGCACCGCCATTGGCGTGATGTTCGGTGTGCAATCCCTGGGCGCCGCAGTCGCGCCAGGCGTGGGCGGTTTGATCGCCGACGCATACGGCCTCATCTATGCGTTCTACTTCATGGCCGTGACCATCATCATCGCCAATGTGTTTGTGTTTTTGACGCCGGAGCCCAAACGCGCCGTGGCATAGCGCGCTGGGTTCTATGCTTGCAGGGATCGTCTAACACAGGGCAGACGGCGCGGCTGGCGATGCATTGCGAAAGATCGCAATGTATTGCTGAAATCTAAGTAATTAGAGAACTTAATGCCTTATAGCGCGTGCTTTTCAACATCATTTGTATCCGTTTTTGGTATTGAGGCGAAACGCTGAAGGTGGTGGCGAGCATTGCCGAATAACTGGTCAATCACGAATAAGCGCCGCGCATAACGCGCTGCAATACATTCATCGGTCATGCCCATCGCGCCGTGTAGTTGAATCGCCTCGTGGCCAATATCGCAGGCGGCGCGTCCGATCAGGAATTTAGCCGCGGACACCATGCGGCGACGCTCGCTAGACGATACGGCGCTTTCGGCGGCGCTCGACCCAGCCTCCACCGCCATGGCGGCCGCGCATGCCATGGAGCGCGCTTGTTCCAAGGCGATCGCCATATCGGCGATGCGATTTTGCAATACCTGGAAGCTTGCCAACGGCACGCCGAATTGCTTGCGCGTCTTGAGGTGCTCTACGCATAAAGCGATCAAAGCCTGCATAACGCCGGTAGCCTGTGCGCACAGCGCCGCGATGGCGCGATCCACGACCAGCTCGATCACCGGCAGGGCGGCGCCTAGAGGCCCCAGCACGGCGTCCTCGCCCACCGGCACATCGACAAAATGCAACTCCGCCGCGCGCCGGCCATCGATCATCGGGTAGCCGTGGATGACAAGCCCCGGTGCCTGCGCATCGACTAAAAACAAGGCAATGCCGCTCGCGGCGCCCGGCGGGGATGCGACTCCTGCGGAGACCACCAAGAAATCGGCGTCCTCCGCGCCAAGTACCAGGGTTTTTTTGCCGTTCAGGCGATAGGCACCATCTACAACTTGCGCATGCGTGGCGACGCACGCGAAGTCACCACGCGCACCGGCCTCGTTCAGTGCCGCGGCGATGCGCAGCTCGCCGCGTGAAAGCGCTGGTAGCAGGCGTTGTCGTTGCGACATTGAGCCCGTGGCGGCGATCAGTTGCCCCGCGAGCACCGCATGTTCGATATAGCCCTCGCCACCTAAACACCGCCCCAGCTCTTCGGCAACCAACATCGTTTCCACCGCGCCCAATGCACTACCGCCATGTTCGGTTTCGAAACACAAGCCCAACATGCCTAACTCGGCCATGGCGCGCCAGCGCGTTTTTGCCAGCTCACGGGTCTCGGGCGCGCCGCGCAGATGTGCTGGGTATTCACGCTCGCAAAATCGCCGCACGGCGTCGCGCAAGGCCAGTTGTTCGTCGCTCAAGGAAAAGTCCATGGTTGCGACTCAAGCCGCGAACAAGGCGCGTGCGATCATGCCGCGCTGGATTTCATTCGAGCCACCGAAGATCGAGAGCTTGCGCGAATCCAAATGATTTGACGCGACCGAGGCCAAGGCCTTTTCCTCGGCAAATTCGGCGGGAACCAATCCGCCCTCGCCCACCACTTCATCCAACAAAGCGAAAATCGACTGGCGCAATTCCGTGCCGCGAAGTTTAAGCATCGAGGCTTGCGCCTGCGGCACGATGCTCGACTGGTTGGCGCTCAAAAATCGCAGACTGGTGTAGGCAAGCGCCATCGCCTCGATCTCAAGCGTGGCAATACGTTCCATGAGCGCGGCATCATTTTGTAAACCCAGCTTCGTCACCACGTTTTTCAAGCGTGCAAGTTGTTGCTTACATGCGCCTATGCCGGCGATACCGGTGCGCTCGAACCCGAGCAAATACTTTGCGTAGGTCCAACCTTTATTCGGTTCGCCGATGAGATTTTCCGCAGGCACGCGCACGTTGTCGAAAAACACCTCGTTCAAATCATTGCCGCCGTCGATCATTTTGATTGGACGAACGGTAATGCCAGGGCTTTTCAGATCCATCAGTAGAAACGAGATACCAGCCTGCGGTTTGGCCGCGGGATCGGTGCGCACCAGGCAAAAAATCATTTCGCAGAAATGCGCGTAGGAGGTCCAAATCTTGTGACCGTTGACGATGAAGTGATCGCCTTCGAGCACCGCAGCGGTTCGCAGCGAGGCCAAATCGGAGCCCGCGTTGGGTTCCGAAAAACCTTGCGCCCACCAGGTTTCGCCACGGCGAATCGCCGGCAGATAACACGCCTTCTGCGCTTCGCTGCCAAAGGCGATCAACACCGGACCGAGCATATTGATGCCTGCGTTCATTGAAGGTGGTGCGCCACAGGCCTGAATTTCTTCATCGAAAATGTGACGTTGTAAGGGTGTCCACCCTGGCCCGCCGTATTCGCGAGGCCAGGCCGGCGTGCTCCAGCCGCGCGCCTGCAAAATTCGAATCCACGCCGATAGTTCAGCGCGCTCCAGGCGAACGCCGAGTTCGATCTTGGTACGAATGCCTTCGGGCAAATTGGCGCGCACGAAATCACGTACCTGTTGGCGGAAATTTGTGTTCGCAACAGAAAATTGAAGTTTCATCACGAATCCTTTAGCCGGCTACGGCGCGTGAGGGTTTCCACGCGGGTGGTGAGAGCGATTTCTTCTTGAGTCAGCGGCACTGCGAGCCTCGTTGATATTTACTCAATGAATTTGGCATAGTAGCGCAGCGCAAATATCGAATCGGTCGTCACCACATACTGAGGCGCCGCGCGCCTCAGTACCGACCCAATCAAATGGCGAATGTATAGTGAATAAACGACAATTTAGTTCAGGCATAACTTGATCAATTGCGGAATAACGACAATGAAGAACATTAATCCAGCTCGAAGGGAACCCAACCGCATGTTTGCGCCCAGTGCCTCCTATACCAATTGGCTGATCGAACGCCTGAAGAATAGGGTTGACTCGGTATGAAAACGGATTGACCTTTGATATCAGAACCAATATCATGAACATCAAACCCATTACGTGGCTGGCCGATAGCAAGGACAGGTTGAGCGAGTTTCCAGATGAGGCGCGCAGCATCGCCGGGTTTGAACTTTGGGAGGTTCAACAAGGCAAAGCGCCTTCGGATTGGAAGCCCATGCCTTCGGTTGACCTCGGGGTTAAAGAAATTCGCGTCCACGTGGATGGCGCGTTCCGAATTCTCTACCTGGCGAAATTCGCCGAGGCGGTGTACGTGGTTCATACCTTTCAGAAAAAGACTCGCCAGACACCAAAGGCGGAGATTGACTTGGCCCGTACACGTTTCCGGGAATTGATTCGCGAGAGGAAGCAACGATGAGCGCCAAATTGAAAATGACGCGCGGCAGCGCAAACGTATTTGAAGACGTGGGTTTCTCGCCAAACGAGGCGGAAAATCTGATGTTGCGGGCCCAGCTCATGGATCGCGTGCGCGACGCCGCAAAAGGCGCGACGCAGCGGGAGGCAGCAAAGCGATTTGGAATCACGCAACCGCGACTCAACGATGTTATGCGCGGCAGGATTGACAAATTCAGCTTAGACGCGCTGGTAAACATGCTCGGAAATGCGGGCATGCGTATCGAATTGCGTGTGAAGAAGGCCGCATAGCGTAGCGGGGACCATGGGGAACGTAACACCGGCGCTACCCCAAGACTGACTTTATGATTACCAATATCGTAAAGAACCGCAAGGATATTGGTAGGCCGTGGCGGATTCGAACCGCCGACCAACGGATTAAAAGTCCGCTGCTCTACCAGCTGAGCTAACGACCCAATTTTCACTGCGAACGAAGGGGCGGATTTTATTACGCGGGCTCTCGCAGCGTCAATGAAAACACTCGCGTTTCGAGTGTAATCAGCCGCCAATTCGCCAGTATTGGTATTTCATCGCGACAACACCCCCCGCAATGATCGAAAGCAACACCAATATCGAGCCCAATGCCAGTGTGGAGACACCCGAGAGCCCCTGACCAATGGTGCAACCCAGCCCCAGTATTCCGCCAAAACCCATCAATACTCCACCGACGATGTGGTTGATCATGTCCTCGGGTTCGCGAAAACTCTCCAAGCGAAAACTGCGCGACCACATTGCCCATAGGAATGACCCGATCATGGTGCCTAGCGCCGCGGCGATGCCAAAGGTCATCACGCGGCTCACGTCGCTCCAGAACATGAGTAGTTCCAAAAGATACGCCTGTGGCGCGACGAAGGAGAAAGATTCCATCCGGCCGGAGTTGGTGGCGTAGAACCTCTCCTCCAGAGTATTGGGATCTTCGGGTAGATAACCCAGATGGCCTGAGAGGTACCAGCCACCCACAATGACCAGGCCTGTGACCGTGCCACCCAAGAGATTGTCGAAACTCAAAAATTCTCGTTTTGCGAAGACGAAGACGAGTAGGCCGCCTGCGACAAGTAGCGATACAACGCTGAGCATCGCGCCTCGGCTCGAACCCAACACAAACGCCGCCAAGGAGGGTAAGTCCTGATTCGCCGGGAGTTTAATTGCCACAGGATCGATAGCCCATACGCGAAATACGCCGAACAGACCACGCAAGGTCATATACGCCGAGATGGCGGCGACAATCAACACCAAAAGCGATTTGAGATTGCCTGCCCCGACGCGAATTAATGTCTTGCTGCCACACCCCGATGCCAGAGTCATGCCTACGCCGAACAGGAATCCACCGATGACAAACGACAGCCACATGAAGTTGGGCGTAGCGTAGATGGTCTTTGAGACGTCTATCATTCCGGCGCCTTGCAAACCGGCCGTACCCAGAATCGCCACTGCCATCGCTAAGAGCCACATGCGCATGCGGTTCCAATCGCCCATGTTGACGATGTCGCCCACGGCGCCCATGGTGCAAAAATGCGTCTTGTTGCCGACGAAACCAAATACTAGGCCCAGCGTGAAGGCGCCCCAGACGACCATTTTGGCGATGCTGGCCGGGTCAGTCATAACGTGGGGATTTGGCGTGGGTCTTGGTCATGACTAGACTTGATACGGCAAAAGAATTTGAACCAGCGTTGATCGCCACGGCAAAAATTTAGCGACGACCGCCCAGACGCTGCTTGGCTTGTTCCGCAGCCGGGCTTTGCGGATATTTTGTAACAAGGGTTTTTAGAGTCAGGAGCGTGCCCTTCTGATCGCCCAATTCTGCCTGCGAACTAGCAATGTTAAGCATGGCATCGGATGCCTTCGCGTTATCCGGCCAAGTCAGAACAACTTTTTGCTGCGCCGCGATGGCGGCCTTGTAATCGCGCAATGCATAGTAGGCATTGCCTACCCAGTATTGCGCGGAGGGCACCAATTGGCTGGCTGCATAACTAGCCATAAAGGTTTGGAACGCGGCGATCGACGACTGGTAATTGCCCACCTTGAATTGATTGAGCGCCGATTCATACACCTGCTTTTCCTGCGCTGCCTCGCGCTCTGGTGTAACCAGGCGCTCTTGAATCTGTACTTGGGCCTGCTCCAACTGCTGTTGGCCTTGCTCAATTTTGCGCAGC
Source organism: Burkholderiales bacterium (assembly GCA_046153355.1). Lineage (GTDB taxonomy): Bacteria > Pseudomonadota > Gammaproteobacteria > Burkholderiales > SG8-39 > 2-02-FULL-62-17. The sequence goes on along the minus strand of JBJXEY010000022.1, from coordinate 13,064 downwards.
CGCGAATCTAAATCCACGTATAAATCACGCTGGCGCTTCTCCAAATTTTCAGCGCGATTGAGCAACACTTCCGAATTGCCTCGCAGACGCGACATATCGACACGCAGTTCTTCAAGCATTTTTGCCAGATCCACCAGCGCGCTTCGATCCTGCACCGCCGCCTCGATTCGCGACAAGCGATCGGCGACCACTTTTTGGTTGGCATCGTAATCGCGGCGAAGCTCGGCGATGCGGGCGCGCGCCTCGTCATCGTCGAAGAGACCCGCGGCCACCGGCGCCGCGCCGCTCATGGCGATGACCGCCAATAACGACGCCACGATTCGCGCCACTACGTTTCGCGCCTTAGATTGTCGATTTCGACACTGCACTTAGAACTCTCCGCTATGCAGCATGTCGCTTCGCCGATTTTGACCAAAACACGCATCGGTTTTGTCTTCGCAACGTGGTTTTTCTTCACCCAGGCTCACCGATTCGACCTGCAATTCGCGTGCGCCCAACAGAACCAGTAGTCGTTTAACCGCTTCAGCACGGCGCTGCCCCAGGCTCAAGTTGTATTCGCGCCCACCTCGTTCGTCGGTATTGCCTTGCACCAGCATGCGCGCATTGGGATTGCCGGCAAGGTATTTGGCATGGGCCTCGAGCATCGGACGGTACTCATCCTTAATAGCATCACTATCGTATTCGTAGAAGATCGAGCGCTTGGACAGAATATTGTTGGGGTCGCGCAAGATGTTGGGTCCTGGTTTTCCCGTGGGCGCGCCCGTGGTGACTGTCGCCACGGTTGTTGACGGAACAGGCGTTGCGGTCGTTCCGGTTGTCGCCGGAGGCTTGCCAGTGCGGTCTTCCACCGCGGCTTTGTTGCCGTCTTCCTTGGGCGGATCGCCGCCGCAGGCCCAAAGAATCGATGTCGCAAAAACCAATAACAAGGTCTTTTTCATGTTTTGCCTCTCCATTTTGTTTTCCCCTTCGCTCATCATCCTACTTTTCTCGGACTATCTCCGTGAATTACTTCTCGGTATAGGGCCCCCAAGCTGGCTCGCGTACATCCGCAGCCTGAATGGTGAGCCGATGTTTCACTTTGCCATCCACCGATACTGCCGACAATACGCCACGCCCGGCGATTTCCGTCGCGTACAGCAACATTTTTCCATTGGGCGCGAAACTGGGTGACTCATCGCGCTGGGTATCGGTCAACAATTGCACCTGTTTGCTCGCCAGATCCATCGATGTCAATTGAAATCGCGCCCCATTGCGCGACACATACGCCAGCGTCTTGCCATCGGCGCTGATTCGCGGTGACACGCTGTAGCTGCCATCGAAGGTAATTCGTTGCGCCTCACCACCATTGGCGGACATGCGGTAAATCTGCGGGCTGCCGCCGCGATCCGAGGTGAAATAAATGCTTTGACCGTCCGCGGAAAAAAATGGTTCGGTATCGATCGACTGGCTTTGCGTCAGGCGCCGCACGTTGGTGCCATCGGCATTGACCAGGAACAATTGCGAACCACCGTCGCGCGACAGCGACACCGCCAGTTGGCGGCCGTCGGGCGACCAAGCCGGCGCGCTGTTGGAGCCACGAAAATTAGCCACCACCTGGCGTTGACCGGTAGCCAGTGAATGTTGATAGACCACCGCTTTTTTGTTTTCGAAGGAGACGTAGGCGAGCCGCGTGCCGTCAGGGGACCAAGCCGGGGAAATGATCGGCTCGCGCGAGGCGAGCGCTGTTTGCGCGCCCTGGCCGTCGGCATCGGCAATGCGCAATTCGAACCGCCCTTCTTGTTTGACCACATAAGCGATGCGAGTCGAGAAAACGCCCTTTTCACCCGTAAGCTTTTCGTAAATGGCGTCAGCGATCTTGTGCCCAGTCAACCGCAACTGCGCCGCCGTCATCGTAAATCCCAGCCCGAGCAATTGCGTTTGCCGCGGCACATCCAGCAATCTAAAGCGCACCTCGAAACGCCCATCGCTCAAACGTTGCACCGCGCCAATTACCATGGCATCAGCACTGCGATTTTTCCATTCGTTGAAATTGACCTGGGCGGGCTCGGTTGGCGGCGGGTTGACGCCGCCCGAGTACTGCAAGCGAAAACGGCCACTGCGCTGCAAATCCGCCTCGATAATGTCGGTAATCGATGCGGGTAACTCGTTTTCACCGGCGAATTGCAGCACCGCCATGGGAATCTGATTGGTGCCACCGCCGGTAATCTCAATGGAGAGCTGCGCTTGCGCAGCAGCACCAACCGCTAAAAGCAAAATGAAAATAATGCGCTGGATAATTTTCTTCATGGTCACATGTCAGTCATTAGGCCTGAATGTCAGTACCAGGCGGCGTTGAAATTGATCTGCTTTTTCCGGTCTGGGCAAGGGCGAAGCTTTCATTATGGCTCGCTCCACGGCGTCATCGTAGGTTCTGAATCCACTGGATTTACGCACCTTTACCGAAAGTACCTCACCCGTGGGTAACTGTTCGACATCGTAGATAGCCTCTGGGTTCCCGGAGATGTCGGGTGGCACGTTGATATGCGGTTTGATTTTTTGCCGGATTCGATTGGCGTAAGCCAAATCGACGCTAGGCGCGCCAGCCGGCGTGGCGGCAGGCTTAAATTGCGCCAGGACTTCGCTTCGCTCGCGCTCGCGTTGCACGGATTCCAATTCTCGCGCCAACTGCTCCTTCATTTGTTTAGCTAGATCGAGTTTTACTGGCACTTCCTTCGCGACAGGCTTTTTCTCCTTCTCCGTGACGATATCGACTTTTTTCGGCGCTGGTTTGGATTCAATTTGCGGCGCGGGTTTCAATTCCAATTTGGGAGGCGGCGCGGGTTCGGCTTCAGGCTTACTTGGGACCGGTTCAGCCAGCGGCGGCAGATTCCATAATTCGACGCTGAGGGTCTCGGGCGCACGCGACTGCCAGCTCACCCCGAACACCAGCACCGCGAAAAGCAAAACATGCACCGACACCGCCAATGCCGCCGAAGGCAGGTGTGTGGGTTCGCGTTCGAAATTTAGTGCCGCGGTACTCATCATCCCGCCGGTTTCACCGCCAGGCCAACGCGGCGAATATTGCCGCGCTGCAACTCATCCATCACCTTCAATACCGCGTCGTAGCGCACCTCCTTGTCGGCTGCGATGACCACCGGTCGATCCGCGTTGCTGCCCTGCTGTTGGCGCAACACGACCAGCAGATCTTTCATACTCACCGCGCGCTCCTGACCCTTGGCACCATCTCGGTCGCGCAGCAACATGGTGGTATCAAGCTTAATCACCACTTCAATAGGCGTCACGGGCGCTTGCGCCGCTTTGCCCACACTGGGCAGGTCCACCACGCTGGGATTCACCAGGGGCGCGGTCACCATGAATATCACCAATAACACCAGCATCACGTCCACATAGGGCACGACGTTGATCTGGTTCATTTGGCGGCGCTGGCGCATGGCTTTGTCTATTAAGGTCGAATTAGCGTGCGTTGGCGTTACGCTGCAGGATGTTAGAGAACTCTTCCATGAAGCTCTCGAAACGCACCGCGATGCGATCCACATCATGGGCAAAGCGGTTATAGGCCACCACGGCCGGAATTGCCGCGAATAGGCCGATGGCCGTTGCCACCAACGCCTCGGCAATACCTGGAGCCACTGCCGCCAGAGTCGCTTGTTGCACATTGGCCAGGCCGCGAAACGAATGCATGATGCCCCATACGGTACCGAGCAATCCCACGTAAGGACTTACCGAACCAACCGAGGCAAGAAACGCCAAATGCGCATCGAGGTTATCCATTTCCCGTTGGTGGGTGGCGCGCATGGCGCGGCGCGCGCCATCCACCATGGTCGCGGAGTCCGCGCCTTTTTGTGCCTTCAGCTTTGCGAACTCACGAAAACCCGATTCGAAAATTCGCTCCAAACTGCCGGTTGAGTGACGATGGTTCACCGCGCTTTGGTACAAGGCGTTGAGATCCGACCCGCCCCAGAAATCGCGCTCGAATTGTTCGGTCTTGGTGCGCGCCTGACGAATCGTGAACCATTTGCGAAAAATGAAATACCAAGACATGAAGGATACGATCAGCAATAGCGCCATCACGAACTGAACCACGATACTGGCGTTCCAGATCAAGGCAAGCATCGACATATCGTGGGAAACGTTCATGACTGCATTTTCACTTTGATGAATTCGGGAATGGGAATCGGGTGGAAATCGGCATCGCGCACGCAGGCGACCTGAACCGTTGCCGCGCACAAGCGTCGGCCATCACTACTGGCTTCTTGTTCAAGATGAAGCGACGCGCCGGCAAATTTCAATAACTTGACCGATATTTGCAACAAATCGTCCAAGCGCGCTGCGGAAACAAAATCAAGGGTGGCCCTTCGCACCACGAACTTGACACCCTCGTCCTTGAGCAGTTTTTCCTGGCCAATGCCAAGATGCCGCAACCACTCGGTTCGCGCTCGCTCGAAGTAGCGCAAGTAATTGGCGTAATAGACCACGCCCGCTATATCCGTGTCCTCGTAGTAGACACGGACGTTCCAGTTGAACGGGGCTGCGCTCAATAACGCTCCTTCAATGTGCTCGCTGTGACGCGTGAATTCTACCCCATGGCCGCGGCGAATTAGCCGTTCTTGAAGAGGTCTTCAGTCGAGGCGCCCGGCATGGCAAGACCAAAATGGCGCCACGCCATGGGCGTGGCGATGCGCCCGCGCGGCGTGCGTTGCAGATAACCTTGTTGAATAAGAAAGGGTTCCAACACATCTTCAATGGTTTCGGATTCCTCGCCAATTGCCGCGGCGAGGTTATCCACGCCCACTGGGCCACCGGCGAATTTTTCGATTATGGCAAGGAGCAGCTTTCGATCCATCAAATCGAAGCCCAGCAAATCGACATCGAGCATTTGTAGCGCCAAGTCCGCCACGTTTTTATCGATGAAACCTTGCGCGCGCACTTGAGCGTAATCGCGCACCCGTCGCAGCAGGCGATTGGCGATGCGTGGTGTGCCGCGCGAGCGGCGCGCGATTTCGATGGCGCCTTCGGTGGACATCTCGACTTCAAGCAACTTCGCCGAGCGTTGGATGATGCGCTCGAGTTCTTCGGCGGTATAAAACTCCAGGCGCGCAACGATGCCGAATCGATCACGCAATGGGTTGGTCAACATCCCGGCTCGCGTGGTGGCGCCCACCAGCGTGAAGGGTGGTAGATCAAGTTTCACCGAACGCGCCCCAGGCCCCTCGCCGATCATGATGTCGATTTGATAGTCCTCGAGCGCCGGATAAAGTATCTCCTCCACTACCGGCGAAAGGCGATGAATTTCATCAATAAACAACACATCATTGGGTTCGAGGTTAGTTAGAATCGCTGCGAGATCCCCGGCGCGCTCCAGTACTGGCCCAGAGGTTTGACGCAGGTTGACGTTCATCTCGCGAGAAATAATGTGCGCGAGCGTGGTTTTCCCCAAGCCCGGCGGGCCGAACAACAACACGTGATCCAGAGCCTCTTTTCGACTACGCGCGGCTTCGACAAAAATTGACAACTGTCCGCGAATCTTTTCCTGCCCAATATATTCGGATAAAGACTTCGGGCGCAGGGCGCGCTCTTGCGCCTCCTCGTGGACTGAGGCCGGCGTCGCGGCAATGAGGCGATCAGTTTCAATCGCCATGGCTTAGCTCTTCGCCAAGGATTTCAATGCCTGGCGAATGCCGTCGGATACTGACAGCCCCTCGGGCAAAAGCTTCACAGCGGCCAGGGCCTCCTTGTCGTTATAACCCAGCGAGGCCAAGGCGTTAAGGATGTCGCTCGATGCCGGGCGTGCCCGATGCGCCGCAGCGCCGGGTGCGAGATCCGCGCCCAGCTTGTCTTTGAGTTCAAGCAGCAAGCGTTCGGCGGTTTTTCTGCCGATGCCAGGTATCTTCACCAGACGCCCGACTTCCTGATGTGACACGGCTTCAATCAACTCACCGATCGACATCCCTGAGAGAACCGCCAAGGCGGTGCGCGCGCCCACACCGGATATCTTCAACAACTGCCGAAATACGCGGCGCTCAGACTCGCTGCCAAAGCCATACAGCAAATGCGCGTCTTCACGCACCAGAAGGTGTGTGAATAGCGTGACACGCTCACCCGTGGCGGGAAGGTTGTAGAAGGTGCTCATCGACACCTCGACGTCGTAGCCCACGCCATTGGCATCGACCAAAATCTGTGGCGGATTTTTTTCAAGCAGAATGCCTGCGATACGGCCAATCATTGATTCGCTTCATGAATGGAAAAGCCGATTGTCATATAAGTCGCCCGCGGCGTACACGTTGCACGCCGGTCAAGATGGCGCCCAACCCTTGTCCGCCATGTGCATGACAGATGGCACAGGCCAGGGCATCGGCGGAATCGGTGCCCGGCATTCCCGGTAGAGCCAGCAGGCGCCGCACCATTTCCTGCACCTGTTCTTTTTTCGCCTTGCCATAACCCACTACCGCTTGTTTGACCTGTAGCGCCGTGTATTCGGATAGCGGCAGACCCGCGTCAACCACCGCGCAGATCGCCGTGCCACGCGCCTGTCCAAGCAATAGCGTGGATTGCGGATTGACGTTGACAAACACTTTTTCCAGCGCCGCCTGTTCGGGAAGGTTGGTCGCGATGACTTCGCGCAAGCCATCGAGTATGGTTTTCAGGCGATCGGCCAAGGGCTGATTGGCGGGTGGGCGTATGCAACCGCTGGTGATGTAGCGTAATCGACTGGCATTTTTTTCGATGACGCCAAAACCCGTGACTTTAAGGCCGGGATCGATTCCCAATATGCGCACCGGGCCCAGGGCCATGCGCGACTAGCCGTCCTCGGGAAGCGCGGCGTTGGTGTAGACCTCTTGCACGTCATCGAGCGACTCCAGCGCATCGAGAAGTTTCTGCATCTTCACCGAATCGTCGCCCGCCAGCGCGGTTTCGCTCAAGGGTTTCATGGTTATCTCCGCGACATCAGTCTTGAAGCCTACCTTGACCAAGGCATCGCGCACCGTATGAAACTCAGGAACAGGGCACACCACTTCAATGGAACCATCGTCATTGGCGATCACATCCTCGGCACCGGCATCCAGCGCCGCCTCCATCAATTTTTCTTCGCTGGTACCCGGCGCGAAGATGAACTGGCCGCAATGCTTGAACATGAAGGCCACCGAACCCTCGGTTCCCATGTTGCCGCCGTTCTTCGCGAACGCATGGCGCACATCGGCAACCGTGCGTGTGCGGTTGTCGGTCATGCAATCCACCATGACCGCCACGCCGCCCACGCCATAACCTTCGTAGCGGATTTCTTCGTAGGACACACCATCCAATTCGCCAGTGCCGCGCTTGATGGCGTTTTTGATGTTGTCGGAGGGCAGATTCTCCGCCTTGCCTTTTTCAATGGCGAGACGCAGACGGGGATTGAAGTTCGCGTCGCCACCGCCCATGCGTGCGGCGACGGTGATTTCCTTAATGAGTTTGGTGAACACCTTGCCGCGCTTGGCGTCTTGACGCCCTTTGCGGTGTTGAATGTTCGCCCATTTTGAATGACCGGCCATTGAATGTTGTTGCCTTGCGCTAATTGATTTGACGGGTGTGCGACGAATTTTAGCACTGGGGATTTGCCCCATCGCGCGAAAAGCGTAGCCTTTCCGCGAAACTTCGCATCCAGTCCCTGAATATAGGTTGCGCGGTGCGCCGCACCGCCATTCGATGCATCAAAGTAAGATACCTTGCAACGCTACTGTGTATCAACGTGGCACGATTACTTGAACCATTCGAGCCTGGCCCCTTAACCCCTGACTAAAGCGAGCCTGTCATGAATCAGCCCCAAGCCCCTGGAATTGACGCCTTGAAATTAAAAGATCCGAGCTTATTTCGCCAACAATGCCATATCGACGGGGCATGGGTAGACGCCGATTCGGGTAACAATTTTCCGGTCACCAATCCGGCAAATGGCGCATTACTCGGTACCGTCCCTGATATGGGGGCCGCCGAAACTAAACGCGCCATCGCAGCGGCGCAAGCGGCCTGGCCCGCTTGGCGCGCCAAGACCGCCAAGGAACGCGCCAACATTTTGCGCAAATGGTTCGATCTGATGATGGCGGCGCAAGAGGATTTAGCGCTTTTGCTCACCGCAGAACAGGGCAAACCGTTGGCGGAAGCGCGAGGGGAGATTGCTTATGGCGCGAGCTTCATCGAATGGTTCGGCGAAGAAGGTAAGCGCATCTATGGCGATACCATCCCCACGCACCAGAGCGACAAGCGCATCCTGGTGATGAAAGAGCCCATTGGTGTGTGCGCTGCGATCGCTCCGTGGAATTTCCCCAATGCGATGATTGCGCGCAAAGCGGGCGCGGCGCTGGGCGCAGGCTGCACCATGGTGATCAAACCCGCCGAACAAACGCCGTTCTCGGCGTTGGCGATGTCGGTGCTGGGCGAGCGTGCCGGCATTCCCAAGGGTGTTCTAAACGTGGTGACGGGCGATGCGCCCACCATCGGCGCCGAGTTGACCTCCAACCCGACGGTAAGAAAGTTGAGTTTTACCGGCTCAACCGAGGTGGGCACGCTATTGATGTCGCAATGCGCGGCCACTATCAAGAAGGTGTCGCTGGAGTTGGGTGGCAATGCGCCTTTCCTGGTGTTTGACGATGCTGATCTGGACGCTGCGGTGGAAGGCGCCATGGCGTCGAAATATCGCAATACCGGGCAGACCTGCGTTTGCGCCAATCGCATCCTGGTGCAAGAGGGCGTCTACGAACAATTCGCCGCGAAGCTTGCCAAGGCGGCGGCCAAGCTTAAGGTGGGTAGCGGCTTCGAGGAGGGCGTCACACAAGGCCCGTTGATCGACGACAATGCGCTGGCCAAGGTGGAAGAACATGTAGCCGATGCGCTGGCAAAGGGTGCGAAGGTTTTGCACGGCGGGAAACGTCATTCCCTGGGTGGCACATTCTACGAGCCCACCGTGCTCACAGGCATCACCACGGCGATGAAGGTCGCCAATGAAGAAACTTTCGGGCCAGTGGCGCCACTATTTAAATTTCGCGACGAGATGGAGGGCATAAGAATGGCCAATGCCACGCAATTTGGGTTGGCCTCGTACTTTTATTCGCGCGACCTGGCACGCGTCTTTCGCGTCTCGGAGGCGTTGGAGTTTGGCATCGTCGGCGTCAACACCGGCATTATCTCGAACGAAATCGCGCCTTTCGGTGGCATCAAGGAATCCGGCATTGGGCGCGAGGGGTCGAAGTACGGCATCGAGGATTACCTGGAAATCAAGTACGTTTGTCTGGGGGGCATCTAATGCCTATGGTGCTCAATGTCGGGGGTGGCGGCAAGGATATCCCCCTGCCGCCTCATTACGCGGGCTGGGAGCCGTTGCTCCTCGATATAGATGACCGGCGCGACGCGGATCTGATTTGCGATGCGCGACTCATTGGCGAGAAGTTCCTGCCCAACAGCTATGAAGCCGTCTATTGCTCGCACAACCTTGAGCATTACTATCCGCATGACGTGAAGAAAGTTCTCAAGGGGTTTCTGCATGTATTAACGGCGGAGGGATTCGCCGAGATCCGCGTGCCGGATGTCGGCGAACTAATCAAGCTTCTGGTGACGGAGAAACTTGATATCGAACACGAGATTTATCGCTCCTCCGCCGGACCCATCAGCGCCCACGATATTATTTACGGATACGGTAGGGAGATTGAGGAAAGTGGCCAAGATTATTTCGCACACAAATCAGGATTCACGCAGACCTCGCTTGGTTGGGCACTTTTGAGCAATGGATTTGCCGAAATTTACTTCACCGAGCCATTGGGAGTATTCGAATTGCGCGCGTTTGCGTTCAAGAACTCGGCATCGGCGGATTGCAAAAAAAACCTGTCGCTTGGAGAGAAATTTCTCCCAACTTGAGTATGCGGTCCGGCCTCTCGACGCGAACCCAGATCCTCAATACGACGAAACGCATTCGACGAAACGCATTCGACGGAACGCGTTCGACGCCACGCATTGCAACTACGCTTTGGCGGGCAGCTTGTGCAAAAAAGAATTCAATGATGAGATGAAGCGCTTTGGCTCATCGATGAATAGCGCGTGTCCCGCTTCTTCGAATAATTCAATTTGAGTCGAGGGGCGCGCCTCGCGTAGGTTTTGCGCCTGATTCGCGAATTGCCGGGTTATCGCGTAGAGCAATGGCGCACGTAGCCCTCGTGTAATGCCTCGCCAATGCTCACGCGGCAAATGGCTCGGAAATAAGGCGAGGCTTGCCTCAAGCGGTATTTGTGTTGCCCGAACGGTGAGGTCGGCGAGCCACGCTGGCGGCTGCGGGCGAGCAAACATGGCGCGGATAAATTGTTCCAGCGCCGCTATTCGATTTCGATTTAGCGCTTCGCGAAATTGGCTTGCTTGCGCAATAGGTGGGTCCTCCCCCACGGAACTATCCACGATGACCAATCCGCGTAGCTTTGCCTCGGAATACCGGTGTACGTAATGCAGCGCTTCCAAGGCCCCTAAGGACCATGCAACTATGACCACGTTGCCAATACGCTCGATGCATTGCGCTATATCGTCGGCGCGGCGGTCGATGTGGTAGCCGGTATCGGGCACCTCGGAATTGCCTTGCCCGCGCAGGTCCAGGGCAAATACCGGGTATCGCGACGCCAAGGCAAGCAGGGTATCGCGCCATATTTCCGCCGGCATGCACCAGCCAGGGATAAACAACACCGGCGTGCGAATGCTAGCGGCCGAATCACTGGGAGCCGCACTGAGAATATTTAGCCGCACTCCGTCATCGGTGAAAAAGGAGGCCGTATGGAAGGCTATTTGGTCCACCGAATTTGCCGGCGCGATCAGTTGGGATATCGCGCGTGGCCGTGCTCGCGCAGCAGCGTTTTAGGCGCCGCCGCGTTGCGGCCGCGCTTTCGTCCTATTGCGGGTCGAGGCCGCCCGCTCGATCGTCGCGGCGGCTGTCTGTTGAGTGCGAATTCCAATAATCATGTGGGAGCGCTCATCGCGTTGATCGCGAAAGTTATAGCCAAAGGTAAACGGCAAGGGGCTGGGTTGCCGTTCTTTATAAGCGCTGGCCAACGCGGGTTGAAACGCGCCCTGAAACGGCGGAATCGGCACCGCATAGGTTCCATGAAGGCGAACCTCCCATCCGCTCGAGGCGAGCGTCCCATAGGGCACGCCTGAGTCATCTTGCACCAGGTAACCAGAGACATCGAGAACCGTCTTGCGTATCAAACGAAAACTATTCGAGTGGAGAAGATAGGAAGCCGATTTCAGCAACGTGGTGGTGGGCCCCAAGGAACGCAGATAGCTTACGAACTGGGGATATTTAGCCAAGCCATTGTCGGTGGCATCGACGGAAAAATAAATAATGCGTTTCAGACGTGGTGAATCGTTGGCGCGAAACTCGATCGTCACGGCCTTCAGTTGGCGCAGCGGACGTTGCTTAGTTGTTTCGGCTGATAGGTCAGCAGCGGCTAACGTCATTTCGTTAGGCGCGATCTGCGCAGTGGAACCACCCGGTATTTCAAAGGGAACAATACGCAGAATGTCCATGCCAGAGATCGCCATTTCTATCGCCAGCAAGGGGACAACTCCACGCACCTGGGGTGTACGCAAATGCCGCGACATATTCTCGGTAATGAAATAATTTCGATCAAACAAATCGCTGGTCGCCACCCGCACATCGACCATCAGGCGCGCGATTTGTTTTTCGTTCATTGACTCGATGGAAGGCAAATCCCCAGGATGCTCGAGCCCGAACATCACGTAGGTATCGCAATCGGGGAATAACCAATTTGCATTAAAAAAATCGGGCCCGCTAAACGGGTACAACACTGTTTTGCCGACCGGGCAAGTAGGGGAGATGGCGGTATCCCGCCACGCAGTCATCGGTTTGACGCGATTCGCCATGGTTTGCGCCCACGCCGATTGCATCGCGGCGCTGTGTTCTTTCCACGCGTCGGTTTTCGCGAATTCAAGATGGGACGGATGCCAGGGCGCCAGACCCGCCATCAAGCGCGCGGTGGAGTTGACCCGCCACTGGGACCCTAAATCGACGTCGGAACGAAGTCCCTGCGAGAGAGCAAGACTATTCGCGGCCACTAGGCCAACCAGCAAGACAAGCTGCAATACCGATTTCATTGGAGTTCTTATTATGCGCATCAACTCGCCGCGACCATTGACGTTTTCGAGGACCGTAATCCTAGCAGCGTTTGCCACGATGCGAAACTCAAAAAGGCCTGAATGACGCATGGAGGGGACGCGCTTTCGAGGTAATGAGGTTAAAAATAGTCAAACATTGAAACGAAAATGCATTACGTCGCCATCACGAACCACGTATTCCTTGCCTTCGACTTTCATCTTGCCGACTTCCTTGGCGCCGTGTTCTCCCTTGCAAGCGACATAGTCCTCAAACGCGATCACCTCAGCGCGAATGAAGCCACGCTCAAAATCGGTGTGAATGACGCCCGCGGCTTGCGGAGCCGTGGCACCCACCAAGATGGTCCAGGCCCGGACTTCTTTTTCGCCGGCGGTGAAATACGTTTGAAGACCAAGCAACGCGTAGCCCGCGCGGATCACGCGATCCAGACCCGGCTCGGTCATACCCATGTCATCGAGGAATATTTTCCTATCTTCATCGCCCAAATCGGCAATCTGCGCTTCCAGTGACGCGCAGATAGCGACCACCGGTGAGTGCTCGCTCTTTGCCTGGGCGATCACCCGTTCCAGCAAGGGATTGTCCTTGAAGCCGTTTTCCGCCACGTTGGCAACGTACAAGGCAGGTTTGGCGGTCAAGAGAAAAAGCGGCTTTAACACCGCCTGCTCCTCCTTGGAAAGCTCGACCGTGCGGGCAGGCTTGGCCTGATCCAACACCGGCTTGATTTTGTCTAGGACCGCGATGATCCGTTGCGCCTCTTTGTCGTTACCGGTTTTTGCCACCTTGGCATAACGCTGATAGGCCTTATCCAGGGTTGCCATATCGGCCAGCGCCAGTTCGGTATTGATGGTTTCAATGTCAGAGAGCGGATCGACCCGGCCGGCAACGTGAATCACGTTTGGGTCATCGAAGCAACGCACCACGTGGA
>JBJXEY010000554.1:0-17800 GCA_046153355.1 Burkholderiales bacterium | reverse complement strand
CGAGCACCTGGCGCATGACGTCGGCGAGTTTTTCGCTGATGTCATCGGGCGTCTCAGAACGCACATACACCGCGGACCATCCATAGATTGAGATTTCCGGATAACCGCTTTCCTTCATCATCGGCACATCGCCGAATTCGGCATGACGCCGGTCACCCATCACCGCAATCAAGCGTAGCTTGCCGGCCTTCAGCATTGGCGTGAGCGAAGGCAAAGCATCGAGCGCCACGTCGATCTGATTGCCCATTAGGTCGCCATTCATCTGCCCGGGTGTCTTGTAAGGTACATGGGCAAAACGCACGCCCGAGGCCGTGGCGAACCACTCCATCGCCAGGCGATAACCGGCGGAGAAGGTACCGAAATCCAGTTGCTTGGATGAACTTTTGGCGGCCGCCACTAGATCGCTCACCGTCTTGTATTTTGAGTTACCCGAAACCGCCAAACCAATCATGCCGCGTGTGAATCCGGATATCGGCTTGAAATCTTTCACCGGGTCATAGGGGAGATCCTTCATCACCACTGGATTGACGGTGAGATTGGTCCAGCCGGCGCTCACCAGGGTGTAGCCATCCGCCGGGAGATTTTTCGCCGCCATCATGCCGATGCTACCGTCGGCGCCGGCGCGGTTTTCGATATACACCGGTTGACCCAAAAGTGGCGCCAATTGGTTGCTAATGATGCGTGCCGATATATCGGTGGTGCTGCCCGCGGAGAAGGGCACCACCAGACGCACGGGTTTGCTCGGATAGCTCTGGGCCAAAACCCCGTACGAAGTAAAAATACCAACAATTATTGAAGAAAACGTATACGCAGCCTGATATTTCATTGAATTCGCATTCAAAACTGTGATTGAAATGAGTAACTATCTACCACCGGTGATTTCCACTACCTGCTTAATCACGCCTTGGCGCACGTTGGTAATGAAGTCTTCGTTGTACTGATCCTCGTATTTCACATTTGCCTTGGGAACGATATATTCAGGCACACCGTCCAGGCCAACATCGACGCGCCGGCTGGGCACGCTATAGGCGCGAGTGAAGATTTCCTGGCCGGGTTTGCTGGCGAACCAGTTTAAGAAAACAATTGCCGCATTGGGGCGCGGCGCGCCACGGGGAATCATCACCACACTAAAACCGCCGCTCAAATTGCCGGGGCCGTCTTTCAGGTCAGTGGGTTGCAGGTGCTTGATGCCGGCATTACGAAACGAAATAAAGTCAGGGGCAAGTATGCCAAGGCCAATGGCATGTACGCCGCGCGTTACCCACTCGGCCATCTGCCGGCTGTCCATGGAATACACCGGCCCCTGGCCGACGTAGAGTTGTCGCACGAAATCCATGCCTAAATTCGAGCCCACGTAACCCGCCATCGACTGACCGGGCCCGCCGCTGCGTGGATCGTAGGCGACGATCTTGCCCTTGAATTGGGGTTTCAACATGTCTTTCCAACTGGTCAATTCTCCGGCCTTCACCAGGTTGCTGTTGTAAAAAGGTACCGCCGACACATAGGCGTGAGTCTGTAGCATGAAGCGCTTGGTGTTATCGATCCACTTTAATTCGCCGCCTTTCCAGTTTTTCGCCTCCTTGGCGCCGGGCAACATGAGCTTTGCCGCGAGGTCCTCGAAAAAACCTTCCTTGGCCAACATCAATTCCGCGGTGCCGGTGAAGAAGAAATCGAGGGTCACGTTGTTGGCGCGCACCTCGCGTGTCACGCGGCTCGCGGTCGAGCGCGATTCGCCACCCAGGTATTCCACTTGAATACCGGTGTCGCGAAGAAACCCCTGGCTGATTTGCGTGGCAATGTGTGGCGGGCCGGCCACGGCAATGCGCGCCTCTTTCTTCGCCGCGGCCAAGGTCTTTTGCCATTCGGCACTGGCGCCAGCTTGCCAGTCTTGTGCCTGCGCTGTGGCGTCTAAAAAGAATGCCGCAGTTATCGCGGCTCTCAGTATTGGGTGAGTCGAAAACATGCGCCACTCCGAGATAAAAGTTTATTTTTCCGCCTGTGGATTTTTCATTGTTCTTCCGCGCAGGCCGCTTCGGCTAATTATCCCCAAATGCTCTCGCTTCGGAGAAACTCATGAGCCAGACGACAAATTCGCATGCCCTGGGCTGCGCCTGCCAACCGAATCGCCGGCGATTGAGGAATTGCGCGCGATCGACGGGGGAAACCTGACGCAACTGATGCCCCAGTATCGTTCCTAAGACACTAGGGGGTGCCGTCGTTTTTCTTGGCGAACGGCGGTTGCGTAACCCAACGGGCCAGCGTTTTCACCAATATTTCGCGTTTTACCGGCTTAGTGAGGTAGTCGTCCATGCCAGCGGCGACGCAACGATCGCGGTCTTCGGCGAACGCGTTCGCGGTAAGCGCGACGATGGGAATATGGCAACCTGATTTTTCCTCGGCGCGAATTTGCGTGGCGGCGTCGTAGCCACTCATCACCGGCATCTGACAGTCAAGCATGATTAAGTCGAATTTTCCATCGCGCATGGCCTGCACGGCCAGTTTTCCATTCTCGACCGCGGTAACCTTGGCGCCCACCGATTCGAGCATGCTGATGGCGATTTCCTGATTGATTTCGTTGTCCTCGGCAAGTAGGACATGAATATCCAATGTTGCCAGTTCACTCATAGACAGATTGGGTGAAGCAGATGAATACGCTTGCGCCGCCTCGAATGGCAAGTCGAACCAGAAATGGCTCCCAGCGCCCGGGGTGCTTTCCACGTTCATGGTGCCTCCCATCAATTCCACCAGATGCTTGGAAATGGCGAGCCCAAGCCCTGTTCCGCCGAATTTTCGGGTGATGGAACTGTCTGCTTGAACGAACGGTTTGAATAAAAGTTTCAAACGCTCCGGATCGACGCCAACGCCTGAATCGCGCACTGTGAATCGCAGCCAGGTGCGCGAATCCGATTTATTGAACTCTGTGGATATCGCGAGCATGATGTTGCCGCCCTCGGTGAATTTAATCGCGTTGCCAATAAGGTTGTTAAGCACTTGGGTCAAGCGGGTAGGGTCGCCGCGATAAATTCCCGGTGACGGAACGTCGATCGCGGTACTCAAGGTGTTACTGCGCGAGGCGGCAACATCCGCGAACGCCGCGGCGAGGGTGGCAAGCAGCGGTTTCAATTCGAAGTCGATGTTTTCGATTTCTATTTTTCCGGCTTCGATCTTGCTCAGATCCAATATTCCGCTTAACAACGCATGCAAGGAATTGCCTGACGCCTCGATGGCTTCGCAAAATCTTCGTTGGCGATCATCAAGATTGGTGTTTTTTAGCAAATCGGCCATGCCCAGGATGCCGTTCAGCGGCGTGCGAATTTCATGGCTCATGGTGGAGAGAAAGTTCGACTTGGCTTCGTTGGCGGCACCCGCGCGTGCCTGGGATTTGCTCAACTCCTGATTCTGGGAGAGCAACCGTCCGGTGAGTGTATCCAGCACTTCCACCACGGAGGCGATTTCGTCGGAGGATTTCGAGGTGATCGCATGACCCGTGGCTTCCACCGCCATTTGCTCGGCGCGAATACGCAGCCGGCGCAGGGGCGAGAGCACTACCTTGAGCAATAACAGCGTACCGAGCACGCAGGTGAGCAGGAATCCCATGGTCCAGAGGATGACGACGCGAAAGCTATGCGCCAAGGCGTCGAAAGCCGAGGTGCTATCGACACGCACCATCATCACGAAGCCTTCGTCGACGATTAAGAGCGGCATGTAGACAACTTTGGCTTTGCCATCGGGGGCGCTGCGAAACACGGGAATCTTCTGCTGAAACGCTTCCTCGACAGCGCTTTTGTCCAGGCTGCCCAGGATGGCATCGCTGGATGAGGCGAGCATGGTGCTGCGCGAAATCAAGGCTAATTCTGCATTGACCTTTTTGCGTAAATTTTTGATGAAGGTTGCATTCAATCGACGCCCAACCATGACCGCCCCGACGATTGTGTTGCCTTGGCGCAGCGGCTCGATCGCAAGCAAGCTAGACCCAGCCGCGGTCGTATGCGCAACCAACGAACCATTGCCTTGCAGCGCTTCGGTTATGCCCCAAGGGGTCGCCTGATCGCCCTTATGTGCCGGGTCCTGCGCGCGATAGCGGATGATTTCCCGATCATCCACGACTTCTATGCTGTCCAGATAGCCGTCGGCCAATAGCGGTTGCAGCGTGACCGCGAATACGATTTCGCTGGATCGCGTGTCGGGATTGGTCATCGCGCTTGTGAGGCGATCGGAGGTTCGCAACGCGCGCGCCGCCAACTGGGCGCCTTCGGCATACTCTTGGACCAAGGATTCGACCACTGCCCCGACGGTGCGCACTTTTTCCAACTCGCGTTCGTTTACCGTCGCGGTCAGAAGGTCGCGGGTCAAGGCGTAGGACAGTCCCAGCGCGGTGAGAACCACCGCCACCACCATGCCGAAAATGGAGGCCCGAATATTCATGATTTTAGGGGTGGCACGCTGTCGCGAATGGATAGTGTTGCAAAGTAATGCTTCATAGATGATTTCGAATCAACTCTTCGCGGCAGGCTGGACCAAGCCATGGTCGCGCAAAATGCGTGTTCCATCCGGCGAGGCGATGAAATCGAGGAATGCTTGGGCTTGGCTGCCAAGGGTTGCGCCGGTTCTATGAATAAGGCCGAGTTCAAGCCACATCGGATAACGACCCGATATCAGGTTTTCCTGGGAAGGTTCGATCTTGTCGATAGCCAGTGGAATCACCTTGGTCTTGGCCGCGTAAAGTGCGGAGCGATTCAACACGCCAAGACTGGTGTTGAAGCGGTCCAGCAACTCGATCAGTTGCGGGTCCAAATGCACCATTTTGACGTTCGCGGAAAAACTCATATCGCGAAAAGTATTGATGTATACGGCAAGCGCTTGGCGCGAGGCATCGCTGGGTTCGCGTCCGATGGCTCGAATCGGTCCGGGTTTGGCGCCGATTTGCCGCCAGTCCGAGATCTTGCCGGAATAAACCTCGATCATTTGCGCCCCGGTTACCGAACGTGCCGACACACCCGCGCCCACGACGAACACTACCGCATCGCGCCCCAGTGGAATAAAGCTCAAGCCCTTGGCGCGCTCATCGTCCTTGAGCGCGCGGCCCACGCGCGCCAGCAGCGCCTTTCCCTCGGTGACATCGCGAATCGCGCCGGCAGTACCTACCGATGGCGGAACCATTACGGTGGTTTCTTTTTGACGAGCATTGAAAGCCTTGGCCAAGGCACCCAGCACATATTCAGGATTGCCACTGCCGGGAATGACGAGTTCCGCCGCGGCGGCGACGCCCGATAGGGACATCCATACGAAACCAATCGAGGCAAGCAGCGCGAGGCCGGTGGCTCTCGATCGTGAGGTTTGGGTAGTCTCCATCTTGGTTCTCCGTTCATTTATCGGACTGTTCGAGGTAGAAGCTTCTTACGCCACACGCATGGTACTAGCCGTTTTTTCACCATCGCCATGGAATTAACAAGTGTTAACACAATTGACAAAATTTGTACGGTGCTGGGGGTTGGGGAGTGGGCAATCGAGGCGCGCGGTGGGCATGTCATTAGGGCCGGGTAATTTTCAAACGAACGACGGGAACATATCTGCCACAATTCCGCATCCCTTTCGTTCGAGATTCACTATGGCGTTAAAACGATCCAAGGCCCAGGCGGGCACTCTCGTGGTTGTCGAGCACCGGTCGCAAATTCTCAGGAACAATCCGCTTGGCGATCCGTACGTAAGAAAGCTCGGCGTGTGGTTGCCGCCTGGATACGACAACACGGGCCCAGGCGCCAATGGCCCAAGGCGCTATCCGGTGCTCTACGATTTGGTCGGCTTTACCGCCTCGGGGCTCGCCCACACCAACTGGAAACCGTTCTCCGACAATGTGCCCGAGCGTGTGGCGAAATTGATCCACGAGAAAAAGATGGGCCCGGTTATCTTGGTATTTCCCGATTGCTTCACGGCGCTGGGGGGCAATCAATACGTGAATTCATCGGCAATCGGCAACTATGCCGATTACCTCACGCGCGAAATCATTCCGTTTGTTGATGCCAATTTCAATACGCTTGCCAGCCGCGAGCATCGCGGCTGCTTCGGCAAATCCTCGGGTGGTTACGGTTCCATCATCCATGCGATGAAATATTCTAAATACTGGGGCGCAGTGGCCGATCATTCGGGCGATGCCTATTTCGATTTCGTCTATTGGCATGATTGGCCCAATACCTTGAGCGAGTTGACCAAATATCGTTCGGTGAAACGGGCTGCAGGCAGGTATGACGCCAGAGGGGAGGCGAACCGTAAGGGCCTGGCCGAGGGTCTGGATGATGGCCGTATCCAACGATTTCTCGATGCCGTATGGAAAAAAGAAAAACTCTCCGGCGCCGAAGGCCATTGCATGATGAATTTATGCATGGCGGCGACTTACGATCCGGATCCCAAGGCGCCACTGGGTTTTCGTGTGCCCTTCAATATGGAAAGCGGTGAGTTGATCCCGGTGCGCTGGAAGAATTGGCGTGCCAATGACCCGATCAATCTGGTTGCGAAGTACCGCGACAACTTGCAATCGATGCAAGGTATTTTTATCGATTGTGGCTGGCGCGATCAATACCACATTCAATACGGCTCGCGCATTTTGGCTAAGCGCCTGGCCGAAGCGGGTGTGCGCCACGTCTACGAGGAGTTCGACGACAACCACTCGGATATCGACTACCGCATGGATGTGAGCCTTCCTTACCTATATCGCGCCTTGAAGCCTTGATGCCTTGAAGCCTCGATGCCCTGCCTACCGATATACTCCCGGCGAATTAATTTTTAACCGGATCGATGGTCAACGATAAATTGCGTGCCGATGCGAGCGCGGAGCGCGCGCGCGAGGGGTTGCCCCAGGCTCGTATCACCTCGATATTCCGCCTGATCATCGTACCGATGGTGGCGGTGATGGTGGCGCTTGCCTTCGCGGTAACGTGGCTTACCTACGCGAGCGGGCGCGATGCGGTTGATCGCCTGGTCACCGCCCGCATGAGCGATACCACGCAGCGCGCCGATGCTTTTATCGAAGCGTTGGTGCAGGAATCGCATTTGATCACGCGCATGGTTTCAGACGCCGCCAACGCGGGCGACCTCGACCCTTCGAACCACGCGGCGATGGAGCCGGTGCTGTTTCGTGTCACCGCGATATCGGGCAGAGCCCCATATATTTACGCCGCCGATACCAAGGGCGGCTTTATCGGTGTCAATCGCGCGCGCCCGGAAGTGACGCAATTATTGCGGCAGGTTCCCGGTGACCCAATGCGCCGCGTGTGGAACCTGAAGGCCTCCGGAGATCGTTCGCAGCCGCAACCTGATTTGGCGCAGAACTACGACTCTCGCGGCAGGCCCTGGTACCGGCTTGCCGAGGCAGGCAATGAAACCATCTGGACTCCGGTGTACGCATCAATCCGAACCGGTTTGGCGATACTGACGTTGGCCGTCCCGGTGCGACCGGGGGGCGGCGAACTGCGTGGCGTGGTCGCCATGAATATGCCTTTGGACATATTGCAACGCCTGTTGTTGCGGCTGGATATGCCACTTGGCGCGCGGATATTTCTCATGGAAGTCGATGGCGGTTTCGTCGCCGGGGTCGCCGACGGCAAGGAAATTGTTCCTTCTATTCCGCTGCAAGGCATTCCATCGGTTCCGCTACCAAACAATTCGTCGGTACCGGGAAGCTTGCCACCACAGGACAAAGGCGCCGCGGCGGGGCGAAAACCCGTTCCTGGAAAAGACGATGCGACGCTGTTCCCTCCGCCCCGGGGTGCGACCGAAATTCGCCGCTTCGCGCATCAGATTGACGACGCCATCGTGCGCACGGTGTCTACTAGCTTGCTCGAATCGCGCGTGTGGGACGGAAACCAATACCAAGGTATCGCGACCATTGATGGTGGCGACGTTTTTGTATCCGGCAAGCTGATTGAACGCCCCAACTCACCCAAATGGATCATTGGCATGGCGGTGCCGCGCACCGCCTTCATGGAAGACGTGCTGGCCACCTTGCGGCGCGGTATTTTATTTTCGGTGCTGGCGCTCGCCTTGGCGGTTTGGCTGGGGGTGTTGAGCGTGCGGCGCGTCACCCGTGATCTGCGCGAACTGCGCCTGGCCGCGGAGTCGATGGGGCAGGGCGCATGGGATACGCACCTGCCCGTGGCGCGCAAGGATGAACTTGGCGTGTTGGTGAGCGCCTTTGGCACTATGCGCGATCACGTGCGCGCTTCGGTGAAAACCATCCAGGAACAAAACAGGCAACTGGAGACGTTGAACCTGGGTCTTGAGCAGAAGGTGGCGCAACGCACCGCCGAGTTGGAACGCCAGGCGGTGGAACTTGCGCAAAAGAACGAACAACTGGAGGTCGCGGTGCGCCTACGCGAGGAAGTGGAGCGCATCGCGCGCCACGATTTGCGCACCCCCATCAATAGCATCATCGCGGTACCCAGGCTATTACGCGAAAACAAAGCGCTTAGTCGCGAGGACAACGAATTACTCGATGTGGTGGAGCAGTCGGGGTATCGAATACTTAACATGGTGAACCTGTCGTTGGACCTGTATCGCATGGAACAGGGCACCTATAGCCTTAGGCCCCAAGCGGTCGATCTGGCCAGATTGGTGGACACCGTGTTGCGCGACGTGCGCAACCATGCCGCGGCGAAAAATGTTCATATCCGAATTCAGGGCGCCGAGGATAATGCGCACGTCCACGCCTGGGCCGAGGAAATGCTGTGTTATTCATTGATCTCGAATCTGGCGAAAAACGCGGTGGAAGCGGCGCCCGAGGGCAGCGAAGTGACGCTGCTAATCAATGCGCAACGGCAGCCCGGTGGCATCACGCTGGCGATTCACAATCTGGGCACCGTGCCGCCGGAAATTCGGGCGTCTTTCTTCGATAAATACGCGACGGCCGGGAAGGTCGGTGGTACCGGCTTGGGTACCTATTCGGCAAAGATGATGGCAAGGGTGCAAGGCGGGGACTTGGCGATGGAGACCTCGGAGTCCTCCGGCACGACGCTGACGTTGCGATTGCCGGGCCTGCCAGCGGAAATCGCGCCGCCGGCGCCGCAGGGCGCAACGAAAGACGCCACGACGCCGGAGCGGGCATTGCCGAAGATTCGCGTTTTGGTGGCCGATGACGATGAGTACAACCTGGTGGTGATGCGTCGTTACCTCCCGCCCCCCATTGACCTTTCTACCGCGATCAATGGGCGCGCCGCGCTGGAGCTAGTTATGGCGAATCCGCCCGAGCTGATCTTCATGGATCTGGATATGCCGGTGATGGGTGGGCTGGAAGCCACCGCGCGCATTCGTGCCTGGGAGAAGAAAGATGCGGCGATTCGATGCACCATCATCGCATTTTCCGCATACGATGACGAGGCCGCGCGCATTCGCGCCAAAGTGGCCGGCTGCGATCACTATCTATCGAAACCCGTGAGCCGCGAAACCGTGCATCGCACCGTGATGGATTTTGCCGCCGGGCGTGTTTTTGGCACGGCTGAAACGCAGCAATCGACCGGGCAAGCCACCCTGCTCGGCCAAGAGCCGGACAATTTCGTCACGGTGGACGGGGAGTTGCGCGATGTACTGCCGGGTTTCCTAGCCTCGCGTGGCGCCGCGATTGATGAGTTAGCCGCAGCCGCCGGGGCCGGCGATATTCAAGCGGCCAAACGTTTTGCGCATCGCCTATCGGGCAGCTTTGGTCTATACGGGTTTCGCTGGGCCGCGGAGCTCACGCAAAATATGGAAAAGGAATTGGCCAGCGGCACAGCCGAGTCGATGGTGGCCTCGATCGCCTCGCTACGGGATTACCTTGGGCGGGTGCAGATTCGCTTTGGCGCGCAGTGACGCTAGCCCGGTGGCAGGGTAGGCCAAAGCAAGGCTAATTTCACTTGCCGATGAGCGAATGAATTCTCAGCAACAAATCCTTGGCGGAACAATGCTTGGAAATTGCCGCGCGTCCGCCAATTTCCTCACGCCCACTGCCTAAATCCTCAGGTGAAGCAAGCGACGTGAGGAACATAAAGGGAATATTTCGCAGCTCGCTATCGGCATACAACGCAGCGGATATATCGCCGCCATCCATTTCTGGCATATCGATATCGCAAATGATGAGGTCGGGATTTTCGCGCCGCGCCAGATGCAACACATTCTCTGGCGAATTGGTCGAGACCACGTCGTAATGACCGGAAAGCCGGGCTTGCAGCACCTCGGTGATGACATCGTCGTCATCGACTAGCAATACCTTTTTTTTCCATCCATGGTTGGCCTTTCTTTATTCGGCTTTCACACCCGCGAGTTTAATCGCGCGTGCATAAATGTCGAACGAGCGGCGGATCTCCGCGGCGAATTCGTCGGGCGCAATGCCACCGCCATCGTGAAGATTTTTGGTGAGCCAAGCCTGTACTTCCTGTGATTTCAACGCGGTAAGCAGCGACTGATACAGGCGCTGCACGATCGGTTGCGGCAGGTTCGGCGGGCCGATCAAAGCGTACCAGGAGTCCGGTAGCGTGGAGCCAGGCACGCTTTCGGCAAGCGTCGCCAAGTCCGGTGCGCCGCGATAACGCTTGGCCTGCAACAGACCCAACATGCGGATCTTGCCTGCGGTATGTAGCGGTGTCGCGGTGCCCAGGGTAAGAAACGACACATCGAGCTGCCCGGAATAAATGTCCTGCAGCGCTTGAATCGCGCCTTTGTAGGGGACGTGCACCATGTCGATGCCGGCTGCTTGTTTGAGGGTTTCCGCCGCGAGGTGGTAACCCGAACCGATGCCCGATGATCCGTAGGAAAGCTTGCCGGGATTGCGCTTGGCATAGTCGACCAGCTCAGTGACGCTGTTGATCGCCAATGAAGGCCTGACGATCAATACCTGCACCGCCGAGGCGCCGACACTGATGGGGGTGAAATCCTTCAGGCCATCGTAGGGCACGTTTTTCGAGATCAATTGCACCATGATGTTCTGGCTGGGCGAGCCCCACAGCAACATGTAGCCGTCAGGCGGTGCCTTGGCCACGGCATCGGCGGCCGGAATGCCGCTGGCGCCGGGACGGTTTTCCGAGATAAAGGGCTGGCCCAGCGTCTCGCTCATCTTGCCAGTGATAACGCGACCGGCAAGATCGTAGGCAGAGCCAGCGATCTGAGGAATCAGAAAACGAATCGGCTTTGAGGGATATGACTGCGCCTGGGCGCCTGTTGCGATGAGGCCAGCCGCCAGCCAGGGTGTTATGAATTTAACCAAGCGATTCTCCTTGATGTAGACCAATATTGAATTAAATTAACCACACAAAGAACGCCATATATGCAATTCAAAAATAATTCTTATGGAATTTAGATAAATACACAAATCCATTAAGTCATATGCCGCGCGAAGTTCGCCATATCAGCGCGTGCGCGCCAATCGGTCACCACATTCACCAGCGCGCTTTGGCCTTGCGCCACCGCAAGTTTGGCGCGCTCCAACGCCGCGCGGATATCACCGGGCTGTTCCACGTATTCGCCATGGCAGCCGAGCGCCTCGGCCATCTTGTCGTAACGCGTGTAGCCCAGGTCGCGGGAGGGTTTCTTCTTCTCCGGGTCGGCGGTCCAGCCGCCGTTCAGGCTCACCACCACGAGTATCGGTAATTTTTGTCGCATGGCACTGTCGATCTCCATGCCGTTCATGCCAAAGGCGCCATCCCCGGATAACACCACGACTTGTTTGTCGGGTTTGGCCGCCTTGGCGCCCACGCCAAAGGGCACGCCCACGCCCATGGTGCCGAAAGGCCCGGAGTTAAGGCGATGACCGGGGAAAAAGCTATTAATTGTCTGGCGTGCGTAGTTAAGCGTTTCCTGGCCATCGACCACCAGAATCGCATCGCGATCAAGAAAGTCGCGTACCTCTTTGAACAGGCGCTGCGGATGGATGGGCACGGCGTCGTTATTGAGCCGGGCCTCGCTCTTGGGGGCGCGTTCTTTTTCGATTGCATCCAGTTTGGCGCGCCACTCGGCGTAGCGCTGGGCGAGGTTTCTATCGGCCACCGCCGCGTTGAGTTGTAGGAGCACGGTGCGCGCGTCGCCGACGATGCCAAGCTCTAGCCTAGTGGTGTTGTTGATTTCCTCGGCGTCGGTGTCGATGCGGATGAAGGGTGCGGTGGCGGAGAAGCGCGGCGGGCGTCCGTGGCCGAATACGTAATTCAAGCGCGTGCCCACCACGATCACCAAATCGGCTTCTTTGTAAGCGGTGGAACGGGCCTGGCCATAAAAGGTCGCGTGGTCTTCGGGGACCACGCCGCGGCCTTGCGGCGTGGTGTAGAAGGGGATGCCCGTCGCCTCGACGAATTTTTGCAGTTCACTGGATGCTTGCGACCACAAGATGCCGCTGCCGGTGAGTAATAGCGGCGCTTTGGCTTTCTCAAGCAGCTCAATCGTACGCGCGATTTGTTCCGCAGACGCTGCGGCACGCACCAGCGAGCGAGGTTTTCGCGACCAACGAATAGCCTCCTCATCGACTTCCTGATCGAGCACATCGCCGGGCAGATCCAGATACACCGGCCCGGGTTTGCCGGCCAAGGCATGCGCAAACGCCATATCGATGTACTGCGGGATGCGCTTAGCTTCGTAGACGCGTTCGGCCCATTTGGTGACCGGCCGCATGATGGCAACTTGGTCGATTTCTTGAAACGCGCCGATGCCGTATTGGCTCACCGGGCTTGATCCACCCAGGGCGATTACCGGGGCGCAATCGATAAAAGCATTGGCGATACCCGAGGCAAGATTCACGGTGCCGGGGCCGGAACAGGCCATACATACGGCCGGCTTACCCAGCACCCGCGCATAGGCCTGCGCCATGAAAGCTGTGCCTTGTTCATGCCGCGCATCGATGATGCGCATGCCTTCAGCTTTGCAGGCGTTGGCGGCGTCGTAAGTAGGCGCGCCCATGAGATAGAAAAGGGTATCCACGCCCTGGCGCGCGAGAGCCTTAGCCAGCAGATCGGCTCCAGTGGTTTTTTTCTTTGCGACTTCTTCGCTCATGATGGGCTCAAATGATTTTTTTGCTGTGAAGTTCGGCCACTTGTTCGCGGCTCAATCCCAACATTTCGCCATACACCTCGTCGTTCTGCGCGCCTAGCATCGGCGCGCAGGTGACCGGCACATGCGAGTCGGACATCTTCACCGGAAAACCCGGCATGGTGAAATCGCCGCGCACCGGATGTTGCACGGTGACGAACAGACCGCGCTTGCGAAGGTGCGCATCTTCCGACAAATCCTTGGTGTCGAACACCGCGCCTGCGGCAACGCCGGCTTCGCCGAGCATTTTCATCACTTCACGCTTATCGTAATTTTTGGTCCAGGCGGAGATCATTTCATCGACACTATCGCGATTCTCGTAGCGTTTCTCAGGCGTGGCGTAGCGCGGGTCGCCTTTCAAGTCGTCGCGACCCATGAATTCGAGCAGCCGTTCCCAGTGCCGATTGGTGGCGCGCGAGCTGTAGATGAAGCAGTAATCGTTGGGTCCGCCGCCCTTGCAGGGGTAGGCCTCGGAGGGCGACGTTGAGCCAAGCAGACTCTGGTTGCCATTGCGAATCGCCGGTTTGCCGCCCAGCGCTTGTGCCGCATAGGAAATGCGGCACAGATTGGGCACCACTTCTTGCATCACTACTTCGATACGCTGTCCGCGTCCCGTGGTTACGCGCTGATACAAGGCCGAGATAATGCCGATGGCGGTATGCAAGCCGCTGCCAGTGTCGCCAAGCGTGGCCCCTGAGCGCAAGGGCGGGCCGCCAGGGTCGCCATTGATCGACATGGCGCCACCGGTGGCCTGCGCAATCATGTCAAACGACAAGTAATTAGCGTAAGGGCCATCGGGTGCGAAGCCCTTAATTTGCGCATAGATGATGCGCGGATTGATTTTTTTCACTTCGTCATAGGAAAACCCCATGCGCTCGATGGTGCCTGGGCCAAAGTTTTCGATGAATACATCGCCCTGTTTAATCATCTCGCGCAACATCTCCTTGGCTTTTTCTTCCTTGAGATTCAAGGTGACGCAGCGCTTGTTGGCGTTCAACAGCATGAAGTAGGGCGAATCGACGCCACGTTGATCGGTGGAGGCGCCGCGGCTTTGCTCGCCGTTGGGCGGCTCGATTTTTATTACATCGGCGCCGAGCCAGGCCAGTGTCTCAGTGCACGAAGGGCCAGCCTCGAATTGCGTGAGGTCGATGACGCGCACGCCTTTCAGCGCGGCGTTGGGGGTGTTGGTATCAGACATGTAATACGTGCTCCTTAAATTGGCGTCGCGAGTGTAACCCGGCACACGCAATTCTTGGTCACTCACCGGCGGCTGCATGCATCCGCTTACGCGCATGCGTCACGGAGCCGGTAAGATCAGCGCGGATTTTATTAGGAGGTCTCCATGAAATGTTCACCGAGTTTGTGTTGCACCAGCGCCTTAGCGGTCATGGTTTCTTTTGCTGCCCAAGCGCAATCCTGGCCGACCAAACCGATTCGCGTCATCGTTCCGGTATCCGCAGGCGGCGGCATCGATACCGTGGCGCGCGCCATGGCGCAAAAATATTCTGAGGCATGGAAGCAGCCGGTGGTGGTGGAGAATCGCGCTGGCGCCGGCGGTACCATCGGCGCGGAGGTGGTCGCCCGAGCGCCCAAGGATGGCCATACCTTGCTCATCAACTCAACCAGCCAGGCCTCGAGTGCCGCGCAGTACCAGAAGCTTCCCTACGACCCGATTAAGGATTTCGCGCCCGCGAGCCAGATCATTTTTACCTACCTGATGTTGGGTGTGAATGCTAGCCTGCCCGTCAACACGGTCGCCGAATTGGTGGCGTTGGCGCGTGCACAGCCGGGCAAGCTCAATTTCGGATCGACCGGCAGCGGTGGCAGCCCGCACATGGTGTCGGAACTATTCCGTCTGGAAACCGGCATCAACGTGGTGCATGTGCCCTACAAAGGCGATGCGCCGTTGCAACCGGCGCTCATTGCCAACGAAGTGCAATACGCGTTCTTGACGCCGATCGCGCTCATGAATCATGTGAAGTCCGGCAAGGTGCGGGCGCTGGGCGTGACCGGATCGCGCCGCGCCTCCATCGCGCCCGACGTGCCGACTATGGGGGAGTCGGGTTATCCGGGCGTGGAACTCACCGGTTGGATTGGCGTGTTCGCACCCGGTGGCACACCGCGCGAGATCTTGGTTCGTATCGCCGAGGAAACACAACGCGCACTGAAGTTGCCCGACATCGCGCCGCGCGTGCCCTCGTGGGGCGGCGATCCCGCTGGCACCTCACCGGACGAATTCGAAAAACGCTATCACGCCGATATCGCCAAGTACAAACGCATCGTGAAAGAGGCGGGAATACCACCTTTGGATTGAAGTGGGGGATAAGTAGGTGGATTTCGAATGGGACGAAGACAAGGCGTTCGCGAACGAGCAAAAGCATGGCGTTACATTCGCTGAGGCGGCCGAAGTCTTCGGCGATCAGCTTTCACGTTCCGTGCCAGATCCTGATCATTCCCGGGATGAAGAACGCTTCCTTATTTTTGGCGCAACCGCTGGTGGCCGGAATCTTGTCGTGTCGTACAGCGAAACCGAGGCTAGAATACGTCTCATATCGGCAAGAGAAATGACAAGGCAAGAACGTAGAGCTTATGAACTCGAATAAAGATGATCTAAGGGCGGAGTATTCGGAAGAACTGATTCGATCTGGGGTTCGCGGAAAGTACGTTAGTCGCTACCGCGCCGGTACCAATGTGGTGCTTATCGAGCCCGAACTTCATCGCGTTTTCCCCGATTCAAAATCGGTGAATGACGCGCTGCGTGAGTATCTGTCGCGAAGACCCGCAACGTAGCTATACCGCACGCACCGGGCGCGTTGGCACCAATCACGATGCTGCGGAGTATTTCGCCGCCCATGTAGACGGACCCGCATCAATCCTGGCTCGCGCGCCTCAACTAAAAGGAGAGGCTCGATGCAACTGCTGCTCGATATGAAAAGTCACGCCGAAAAGATCATCCTCGACCATGATGTCAAAGTACCAATGCGCGATGGCTCATCGATTATGGCCAACGTCTTCCGCCCGCAAAAACCGGGGACGTACCCCGTTTTAATGACCTTTGGGCCCTATGGCAAAGACATCCATTTTTCGGAAAACAGTCCGGGCCCCTGGGAGGATCTCACCAGGAATCATCCCGAGGTATTCGAAGAATCCTCCGGAAAATACATGGCCTTCGAGACCCCTGACCCCGAAGCCTGGGTGCCGCATGGCTATGTGGTGATTCGTGTCGATTCGCGTGGCGCGGCCAAGTCGCCCGGCAAGCTCGATGCCAATTCGCCCGCGGAATTTCAAGATTTTTACGACGCCATCGAATGGGCGGGCGTGCAGCCCTGGTCCAATGGCAAGGTCGGCTTGATCGGTATTTCCTACTACGCCTGCAGCCAATGGTATGTGGCCTCGCTGCGCCCGCCGCACTTGGCGGCGATTCTTCCTTGGCAAGGTACTTACGATTTTTATCGTGGTCGTACCCGGCAAGGCGGTTTGTTTTGCAGCGGCTTCGTGCAACGCTGGTGGAATAACGTGTGCCGCAAGCAACACGGCAATGCCGCCAGCCCCTTCAAGGATATGTTCACGGGGGGCGGCATTACCGGGCCATTGCCGTTATCCGAAGCAGAGCGCCGCGCCAATCGCGAGGAATATGTAGACAACGTGCTCGCGCATCCGTTGTTGGATGAATGGTACGCGGCGCGCAGTGGCGATATGAGTAAGATCAATATTCCCGCTTTCGTGGTGGCGAATTTTGGCGGGTTGGGCCTGCATCTGCGCGGCACCATCGAAGGCTGGCGGTGGATCACATCCCCAGACAAATGGCTGAAGATCCAACGCGGTTCATATTTCGTTTCGTTTTTTATGCCGAAAAACGTGGCCTTGCAGCGAAAATTTTTCGATCGTTACTTAAAGGGCGTGGACAACGGTTGGGAGAAGGAACCGAGCGTCGAGGTGGAGGTGCGATCAATGGATGACGGCATCGCGCGCACGCTACGCGACACGCACTATCCCTTATCGACTACACGTGCAGAAAAGTATTACCTCGATGCCGCCACCAAAAGCTTGACGCTGTCAGCCCCCACCTCTGACGCCTCGGCCACTTGCCCCGCGATGAGCAGTGGGCTCACCTTTAGAACCGCGCCCTTCGAGCGCGATGTGGAAATCGCCGGACCGATTAAGGCGCACCTCTTCATGGCATCGAGTACCCCCGATATGGATGTGTTCGCCACGCTGCGCGCCTGGGGGCCGGATGGCAGGGAAGCGACATTTTTTGCCTCCGATGAACCCGCCTTTCCGGTATCAATGGGATGGCTGCGCTGCACCCATCGCAAGCTCGACGCGACGCGCAGCACCGAATGGATTCCCTACCACAGCCATGATGAATATCAGCCGTTGACCCCCGGTGAAATCTATGAGCTTGACATCGAAATCTGGGCGGCAAGCCTTGCGCTTCCCAAAGGTTCGCGCCTGACCCTGAGCATCGCCGGACGCGATTTTGAACGCGAAGGGGCGACCGGGATCCACAAAGGTTCGGGGCCATTCGTGCATGCCGATCCGATCGATCGGCCGCCGGAAAAGTTTTCCGGGGAGCAGGCGATACATTCGGGGCCGGGCAGACTATCCTATGTACAGTTACCGATTATTTCTTAAAATTATTTTAATATCAAATACTTATTTAATTTTAGTAGAATTGTTTCTACATTATTTATAGTGCCAAATTGATTGTGGTAACGTACCTACATGTAAGTCTTGCAAGGAGACCATGATGTCTATTACGACC
>JBJXEY010000553.1:0-4419 GCA_046153355.1 Burkholderiales bacterium | reverse complement strand
TGTCGTAATCCGAATCTGGGATGGCTTCGGGTTGTTTGATGCGTTCACGTTCCATTTCTTGCCTATCGGTTAGCTTCGCGCGAAACGCGCATGTCTTGGAAAAGCGGTTGGAAAAGCGAAGAATCCATCCGGTGGGTTATCGCGGTGAGGGCTGGTCGAAAAATTCCGGGTGCTTGCTCGCGTTTGCCGTGTGTGGTTTTAGTTGACCGATACGCAATAAGTTATCCAAGGTCATCTTCTGCCCCAAAAATAAATATTTTCGGTTCGCTCGATACCCGCTGGATAAACCGATCCCTCGCTTTGCACAGAGACGCGAATTGCTTGCGCGTCATGACAACCGGATTGACATTCCTGCCTAATCGCTCGCGCAAAGGCGCCGTCGCTGTCACTACATCCTGGTACTTGGCGTTGCCAAGCACGAAAATATCGACATCACTGGCAGCAGATTCTTCGCCCTTGGCGACTGAACCAAAAACAAAAGCCAATTCAATAGATTTTACGATTGGAGCGAACGCATCTCGAAGCACATCGGCAAGACCCGCTGTTTTACGGAAAATCCCGGCCAATTCCGGAAAAATGGGGCTCGCGCGATTGGCGCGGTAACGAATTTGATTCCCCTGGGGTTCCCGCAACAAGAGTTCGGCATCGGTCAACGAGCGCAATTCTCGGTGCAATGACCCTGCGGGGACTCCTGTCAAGCGAGAAATTTCTCGAACATGCAGGCTATCTTCAGGGCGAAGCAGTAGTAGGCCCAGTACCTCGCGACGGTAGTTGCCAAATAGCAGAATGGCGGGATTTACATGCATCGAATCATTCTAGATAGAAGATATTATGTTCTCAAATATACTTCGAGTGTAACAAAAAAGAGAACGATTTAAGAAACGGATGTATTGGTTATGGAGTCGAAGGCCTAGCACCTGTGGTCAAGCACCATTGGTCGTGCACCTACCTTGGCGTACCCGCGAATGCGCTCGCACGGCGTAGTTTGTTCATTAAATGACGTGGACACTATAATCAAACGGCAACAAGGAAAAAAGATCCAAAAAAAACCGCTAAAACATTATTTGAGCCTTATTTTCAAATTCTTTTTATAGAGACGGCAATGATGGCGATCAAATTTCTCAAATTTCCAATATCCGCTGCGGTGGCAGTGACCTTATGTTCCATCGCGGCCTCGAGCCTGGCGGCCACCGTCGCGGATATCGTGGCCGGCGCGAAAAAAGAAGGCACGGTGAGTATTGCCATCAATTCTGAACTCGGGCAGCCGGGCATTCAGCGCTTGAGGAAAGAAATTGCCAGCGAGTTTGGAGTTGACTTAAATATTCGTTATAGCCCGGTGGGCTCCTATCCCAAGCGATTGGCGGATATTATTACCGAGAGCAAAGCCGGTATTCCGGCGAGTTATGACCTCACGCAGTTCTCCGATAACGTTCTTGCGCAGGCGCGCGCCGCCGGGGTGTTAGCGCCGGTGGCGTGGCGCGAGATTTTGCTACCGGGCACGCCGCGCGAGGCGGTGTACGAAGCCTATGACGCGTTGCATCTATATGACTCGCAAATCGGCATGATGTATAGCGCCGATGTGGTCAAGGATGGCGAGGTGCCCAAATCCATCATGCAATTGGGCGAGCGCAAGTGGCGCGACAAGCTCACCGCCTATTTTTATTCCAGCAGTTATCTCACCTACGCCTACGTGCTAGGTAAGGACAAGGTATTAACCGCTCTCCAGGGCGCGCGCGACAATAACGCGGTGTTCGATAGCTACTCGGCGAACTTGAGCCGTTTCACCAGCGGCGAATACCCGATTCAATTGACCTCCTCGGGTTATATGTCGAATGCGAGGAAAAAGGGCATCAATGCCAAGTGGCAGTCACTCGACTTCTCCTTCAACACGCACCATGCCGCGGTGGTGCCCAAGGGCGCGCGTAATCCCAATGCGGCCAAGCTGGTGGCGATCTATTTGGCTGGCCCCAAGGGCAATAAGATCTCGCAGGATCTGTCATATGTGGGTAATGCCGCGTACGCGGGGCATGTGGGGCATGAGATCGCACAAGGCGACAAAAAATCCGGCTTGAAATTGGTGAGCCCGATTTCCGATCCTAACGCCATGAAATTCCTGCTCTCCGATGAAGGCAAAACGTTAGAGAAGAGCATAGGCTCGATCATTTTTCGCAAATAACTGACCAAGCAACCGGCTGCTTTGTTGGAAGCCACACGCGAAGCCTGGTACGGTAGGTGGCTCTCACCCGAGGCGCCGCTGTATGTCATCGCGATTTTTATTTGCGCGGTGATCGTTGCCCTGACCCTGGTTGTTTTTTGGGCCACCTTCGTCGAGGGCCTGCCCAGTATCGATGCGGCCTACACACTGCAGAATTACCAAGACGCGTTGTTGGCCCCCTCCACCTGGAGCGCGTCTTTCAATAGTCTGGCAATCGGCGCGGGCACGGTGCTGGTCAATTTCTTCTTTGCCATTCCGATTGCATGGTTCGTACAGCGTACCTCCCTATCGTGTAAGGAGTGGTATATCACCCTGATGCTGGTG
Source organism: Burkholderiales bacterium (assembly GCA_046153355.1). GTDB lineage: Bacteria > Pseudomonadota > Gammaproteobacteria > Burkholderiales > SG8-39 > 2-02-FULL-62-17. Next base: position 1,880 of record JBJXEY010000553.1, on the reverse strand, counting down.
GCGGGGGTGATACCGGGGTTTCTCAAAGCCATCGCCTGGATTTTTTTGTTAAGCCCGCACAATGGGCTAATCAACCAGTGGGTGCGCCAGTTCGTCGATGTCGAGCGTGGGCCGTTTAGCATCTACAACATCGCCGGCATTGCCTTCGTTCAAGGTCTGATGCTGACGCCCTTGATGTTTTTTATGGTGGGCGTGGCATTCCAGAAAATCGACAACCAGTTCGAGGAGGTGGGCGAGGTGTCGGGTGCCAATGCCGCACGAGTGTTTCGGCGTATCACCGCGCCGTTGGTGATTCCGGCGATTGCCGCTGCCGCGATCTACAACTTTATGACGGCAATCGCCATATTCGAGATCCCCGCGCTACTGGGGTTTCCCGGCCAAATCTATGCGTTGAGCACGCGCATCTATCAAGCCGTCAATACCGATCTGGGTTTGCCGCAGTATGGGATTGCCGGAATTTACGGCTTGATCATGTTGATTCCATCGTTGGTGATGTTGCATTTCTATCAAAAAATGCTGCGCCAGAGCCACAAGTATTCGGTGATCAGCGGTAAAAATTACAAGGCGAAATTGATCGACATCGGCCGTTGGGCTTGGTTTGGTCATGCCTTCGTGTGGCTGTTTTTTTCTCTGTCCTTCGTATTGCCGTTGATCGTCTTGGTGTGGTCCTCGCTGGTTCCGTATATTGCTTTGCCGACGGCAAAAAGTTTTGCCTTGGTAAATTTAAACGCCTACAAAGTAGCCATCGATGTGTTTACCGGTGAACCATTTCTCAACACCTTGAAATTGGTTTTGGTAGTGAGTGTTGCGGTCACGGTGTTCTCCACCATTCTTTCCTGGGTGGTGCAAAGAACCAAGCTGCCGGGGCGCTACGCCATGGACACCATCGCCATGTTGCCGCATTCAATCCCCAATCTTGCCTTCGCATTTGCCCTGGGCTTCATCGCGTTGCTGTTCGCGAGGGTGCTGCCTTTATATGGGTCCTTGGCGATCATCATGATCGCCCACGTGGTTGCGTATATCAGCTTGGGCACGCGCATGGTTAATGGCGCTTTGATCCAAATACACCTTGATCTGGAGAATGCCGCGCTGGTGTGCGGCGCGTCACCGCCGCGCGTTATCCAAAAAATCGTTTTGCCCCTTTTATTGCCTTCGCTTGCCTATACCGCCATTTGGGTAGCGCTGCTTTCCTATCGCGAAACCACCATGGCTATCTTTTTGCAGCGCCCCGACAATGTGGTGCTCTCCTCGAAAATCTGGGAGCTGTGGATGGGCACCAAAACCTCGGAGGCGTCCGCCGCCGGTGTCATCATGGTGGCCACGTTGATGGTTTTGTTTTTCGTCATGCTGAAAGTTGGAAATAGATTGGGCATGAAGGGGCCGAATTTGGCCTGACGCGGTATTGAACGATACGTAGTCTTTTTGAAAAATCACCCTATGTTGGAAATTAAAGACCTAACCAAGCTGTTTGTCACCGACCGCGAAGAGGTGCGCGCCTTGAACGGCATAAACCTTCGCGTGGAGGAGGGCAAGCTCTACAGCCTGCTTGGCCCCAGCGGCTGTGGGAAAAGCACGCTCTTGCGTAGCGTCGCGGGTCTTGAGACGCCCACCTCGGGGCAAATCGACATCGGCGGTCACACGGTTTATTCCTCGCAGCAAGGTATCAGCGTGCCGGTGTACAAACGTCACATCGGCATGGTGTTTCAGTCTTATGCGATATGGCCGCATATGGATGTATTTCATAACGTGGCGTTTCCGCTCATGTATGGCGAGCGTAAATTCTCTAAAGATGACATAAAGCAGCGCGTCGACAAGGCGCTATCCATGGTGCGCTTGAACGAAAAGCAAGATCGCATGGCGCCTTTGTTAAGTGGAGATCG
>JBJXEY010000552.1:0-10290 GCA_046153355.1 Burkholderiales bacterium | reverse complement strand
ATTCCCCGCCGTATGGGTGAGATATTGTACCATGTCGTTATAATCTTGCATTGATTTATGGACGCGTCGAATGAGACTCACCACGGGAATGTGTAATACGTGGCGACAATATTGACTCACCAATACCCCCACAGCCGAATTGCCTGCGGTTTGGACGACCACTACGTTTCTCGCTGTTGTCGCCGCCGAAGCGAATGATGATGTCGACGATGACGGAAGGAAATCACGAGCCAAACGTACCGCCGATCCAGTAAGCGCCAAGTTCTCCACATTGTTACTTAGCGTGTAAGTGGCGGACGAAAGCACCAAATCGTCACCGCCGCCACCAGCTTCCGTTACGCTGTCACTGGCGTTATCGACGAGGTAAGTGTCGTTGCCGCCGCCTCCCGCCATGGAGTCAACGCCCGCCCCGCCGTCGATGCGATTCGCGCCCGCGTCGCCGCTTAACGAATCCGCGTGCGCCGAGCCAATCAGATTTTCGATGGCAACCAGACTATCGACACTGTCCGCGCCCGATGTAGCGCCGGTAGAAAGATCAACCGTGACCGCAGCGCTTGCCGCCGAGTAGTCGGCGGTATCGACACCACTACCGCCATCGAGAGTGTCCGCCCCCAAGGCACCAGTTAACGTGTCGTTGCCCTCGGCGCCGGATAGCCGGTTGCTACTGGCATCGCCTGTCAGGCTGTCGGCAAACGCCGAGCCCAGGATATTCTCGATGCTGAGCAATCGGTCAGCGTTTCCCACAACCGTAGAAAGACTGATGGTCACCCCTTGGGCGCTGCCGGTGAATGCCACGGTATCCGATCCACTACCGCCATCGAGAAAATCGTTTCCCGGGCCGCCCTCCAGCGTGTCGTTGCCACCGTTGCCACTTAAGGTGATACCGATGGTGCCCGACCAAGTCAGCGAATTGGCCGCGGAGTCGCCATAAATCGGCACGGTGCCGCCATTGGCGTCATAACGCTGCGAATAAACACCGGCGCCGCTACCGTCCTGGTTCGCGCCATACCACGAGACAACGTATCCACCATCAGGCATGGCCGCAATCACCGGATATGTTTGTGAATCGGCCGTGGTCGTATTAATTCGCGTTTCGCCCCCAGCTAGGACACCGTTCGCGTCGAACCGCTGCGCGTAAATGCCGTCGCCACTGCCATCCTGACCGCTGGAAGTCCATACGACCACATAACCGCCGTCTTGCAATCCCGCAACGCTCACAAGCGTCTGATTATTCGCCATGGTCGAATTGACGCGTGTCTCGACACCCAATGACGTGCCACTGTCATCAAAACGCTGCGTGTAGGTACCGTAACCGCTCCCATCTTGGCCATTGGATTGCCACACCACCACGTAGCCGCCCGCGATTAATGTCGCGACAGCCGGATATTCCTGATCCCCCTGAGTCGTGGTATTGACTCTCGTCTCATCGCCAACGGTCGAATCACCGGCGTCGTAACGTTGCGCATAAATACCCCACCCGCTTCCGTCTTGCAGATTCGACATCCACGTCACAATGTAGCCGCCGTCTGACGTCGGGGCGACTGACGATTGCAGTTGATAATCTGTTTTATTGGTATTGACCCGAACTTCGCCGCCTACGGCTGCGCCATTTGCGTCATAACGATGTGAATAAATTTCGAAGCCTGTGGTATTCGAATTTCCGGCGTGCCACGTGACGACATATCCTCCATCCACTAACCCGGCGATCGCCGGATATTCGAAGCTATTCACCGAGACGTTCGTGTTTACCCGAGTTTCTACGCCTAAGCGGGCTCCGTTTGCGTCGTAGCGTTGTGCATAGATACCACTCCCGTTGGAGTCTTGACCGGCCGACACCCAGGTCACCACCCAACCACCGCCCGATAACGCACATATAGCGGGGTAGATCTGTTCGTTTGCGGTAGTGGTATTCACCCGCGTTTCGTTACCTACCGCGGTGCTATTCGCGTCATAACGTTGGATATTGATGTTTCGACCGCTGCCGTCTGGGTCGTTGGACATCCACGTGATGACATAACCACCATCCGAGAGCAATGCAATCATGGAATTGACCTGATCGCCTGCTGTCGAGGTATTCACTCGCGTCTCGCGATACACCCTCGGGGTGACCGTGCCATCGGAAAAACTGGCCTGCTCAATGTTGACCAGGGTATCGGTGCCGTGATCTCCGTTGGTCGCATCGGCATCGGTGACGGTAATTTGGCTACTGCCATTAATCCCGAAGCGGTAGCCCGCCATCGATCCCGAGAAAACCGCGGTATCGGTTCCCGCCGCGCCATTGAGCGTGTCATCGCCACCAGCGCCGGTCAACGAATTGTTCGATGCATTGCCCGTGACGGAATTGTTCGATGTATTGCCGGTACCGCTTACCGCCGACCCGGTAAGAATCAAATTCTCGACATGATTGGTAAGCGTGTAGCTAACGCCGCTTTGGACCGAATCCGAGGCGCCTTCGCCAACCAGTTCCGTGACCACATCATCGGCACTATCGACGTAGTAAAAATCATCTCCAAGTCCGCCTATAAACGTATCCGCGCCACCCCCGCCAATTAATGTATCGTTTCCCCCGGCCCCAGAAATCTGATTGTTGGCAGCATTGCCGGTTATCGTATTAGGATCGTCGTTGCCAGTGCCGGTGATATTGGTTGAGCCTGTCAGGACGAGATTTTCGACGTTGGTGGTCAACGTAAAACTCACGGAGCTTTTAACCGAGTCCGTCCCAGCGCCGATGGCTTCACTAACCGTATCGCCACCCTCTGTAACGATGTAGATGTCGTCCCCACCGCCCCCGGCCATTGAGTCATCGCCAGTGCCACCGATTAACCGATCTGCGCCGCCACCGCCGGTAAGGGTGTCATTGTTGGCTCCCCCTTCCAAGTTGATGCCCAAGGAGCCGGTCCACGTAATGGTATTGGCGCCGGCATCTCCGACCAACTGCGAGACCGCATTTCCGCTAGCGTCATAGCGTTTAGCGTAAATGCCGTTTGCGCTACCGTCCTGACCGGACGACATCCAAGTAATTAGATAGCTGCCATCCAAAAGTGCGGTTATTGAGGGAGAAAGCTGATCGTTCGTCGTGATGGTATTGACGAGTACTTCACTACCCATTGGCACACTATTGGCGTCGTAGCGCCGGGCATAGATTGCAGCGCCACTTCCGTCCTGGTCGAACGAATTCCATGTAACTAGGTATCCGCCATCCGATAGGGTGGCGATAGCTGGAGCATATCGACTCACATTAGTGTTAGAAGAATTAACTTGCGCTTCGGTTCCAACTCGCTCCCCACTTGAAGTAAAGCGCTGGGTCGCGACGCTCGTACCAAGACCGTACCATGTCACTACATAACCACCATCGGGCATTGCCGCAACGGCAGGTTGATCTTGTTGATTTAGCGTAGTGGTGTGGACTTGCGTCTCTACGCCTAGCCGCGCAGAACTCGCGTCGTAGCGCTGTGCATAGACTCCCCCGTGACTACCATCTTGCGAGTGCGACATCCACGACACAACATAGCCGCCGCCGGTAAGCGCTATGATTGCCGGCCAGTACTGATCATTCGTCGTATAAGTATTGACCCGCACCTCGGCGCCGATTGCCGCATCATTCGCGCCATACCGCTGAGCGTAAATACCATAGGCGTTACCATCCTGGAGGTTCGAACTCCAGGTCACCACATAGCCACCGTCTGGAAGTGCCCCGATAGCCGGATAGGATTGAATATCCGCTGTTGTGCTATTGATGCGTTTCTCGACACCTACCGCCACGCCGCTCGCGTCATAGCGCTGGGCATAAACACCGCTGCCACTACCGTCTTGAAGCTCCGAGTACCAGGCCACAAGATAGCCACCGTCGGCAAGTGCCGCAATAAACGGAGCACGTTGATCGTTTGCCGTGGTGGTATTGATTAGTGTTTCGCCGCCTACTGCCGAGCCGGTTTGGTCAAAGCGTTGGGCGTAAACACCATAACCACTGCCATCCTGAAGGTTGGACTCCCATGTCACAACATAGTCACCGCCTGCAAGTGTCGCGACCGTGGCGTACTGCTGGTCGTTCGCCGTGGTGGTGTTAACCGGCGTATCGCCAAACCCGCGAATGGTTACCACGCCATCGGCGAACCCCGCCAGGTCTATGTTGACTAACGTGTCCGTGCCATCGTTTCCATTCGCGGCATCGATATCGGTAACGGAAATCTGATTGCTACCATTCAATCCAAAGCGGTAGCCAGCCATGCTGACAGCATAGAAAGATGTGTCCGTGCCTGTTCCACCATCGAGCGTGTCATTGCCTGCGCCGCCGGTAAGCGTGTTATTGGTTTGGTTACCGGTTATCGTGTTGTTCGACGCGTTGCCAGTGCCAGTCGTGGCTGCACCGGTGAGCACCAGTCGCTCAACATTGACCGGAAGCACAAAGTTCAGACCGGTTTGAACCGTGTCCGTGCCCTCTGAAGAATTTTCGATCACAACGGCGTCAACGCTATCGACATTAAATAAGTCGTTGCCGGGGCCACCGATAAAGGTATCGGCACCACCACCACCAGTGAGCGTGTCGTTCCCCGCCGCGCCCGAGAGTTGGTTGTTGCCCGCATTGCCGGTCAGGGTGTTGGCGTCGGTACTACCGGTACCGTCTATATTCGCGGCGCCGGTAAGGATTAGGTTTTCGACGTTAGTGGGAAGGGTGAAGGTAACAGCACTCTTCACCGTGTCCGCTCCGCCAGTCGTGCCTTCCGAAACAATATCGCCACTCTCAGTGACGAAATAAACGTCGTTGCCTCCGGCGCCGGCCATCGAATCGTCGCCGGTACCGCCGATCAGCAGGTCTGCACTACCACCACCCTCCAGCGTGTCGTTACCGGCTCCACCGTCCAACGTGATAACTGTGGATCCTGACCAAACAAGCGTGTTGGCTGTGGAGTCGCCAGCAAGACGCACTGTATTCCCACCAATGTCATAGCGCTGCGCGTAGATACCGTAGAAACCGCCGTCCTGGTACAGCGACTGCCAGGTCACCACATACCCGCCGTCGGGAAGTGCCGCGATGGTTGAGGCCACCTGATTGTCGGTCGTAAACGTGTTGATTTGTGTCTCGCCTCCTACCGTTGCTCCGTTGGCGTCATAGCGTTGGACGTAGACCCCCTGCTCACTTCCATCCTGGTCATCTGAACTCCATGTCACAACGTAGCCACCATCGCCAAGTGCCGTTATTGCCGGGTAAAGTTGATCGCCGGATACAGTGGTATTTATTCGGGTCTCACCACTGTCGCGAGTTTTTAGAATTGTCCGGTTTAGTAGCAAATGAATTGTCCGCTTTTTGCGTTGAGCGTGGCGAGGCGCGGAGGGCGTAGCCCGAAGCGGATCGACACGCTCAACGCGGCCCCTGGCCGAGGAATCAGGCGGCCTTTTTGGTCTCCTTGGTAATCAACTTTCCTTCCTTGGTGTAGCAGGCCAGTTTTCGTGGCCCGTGAAATACCGCCAAGCACCCGTCGGCGTAGCGATGCACTCGCACCTTGGCCTTGACGTAATGACAGCGATGCTCATCCTTGGGGATTTGTAAGTTCATCGATTCGAATTTCACGCAGTTATCAGATCCCACCGAGCGCTCAAAGTGCTCGCAAAGAATATCTCGAGGATCGCCGCCGATCCAGGGCACGAATGCTGAGCCCTGCGCCATCGCAGGTTGCGCAAACTCGGCGTTGAACGCGGGCATGTAAGTCTTTTTCAAATATCGGTTGGCCGCGCGCATATCGTTGATGCCAGCCTTGGCCAATTCCATAGGCAAGCGCCCCTGGTGTGTCCCAAAGGCGCGTTCTGAGCGTCCTCTGGCCTCTGGGGAGTAGGCCGGGATCATCTGGATGCCTAGGTGCGCCATGGCGCGCCCAAACTGCGTGGGATTGTCCTTGTCCACTTTGCCCCCGGCCTCGGGTGTGTGCCAGTAATGCGCCCCACGGTCACTGTAGAACGAGCTAAAAAGTCCATGCTTGGCGATGACTTCGGCGACGCCCAGAAAACTGCTGGCCGTGCCTTCCTCGTCCACGAAAAACATCGAATAATGCTCGCTGGTGGCGTCATCCATGGTCACGATCAGGTCCCAATGCTGGCCGCTCACCCACTCGTGGGTGCTGCCGTCTTGGTGAATCATCATGCCAGGCAGCGCCGAGCGTTCCCGCCGTTTGCGGTGCGCGCCTCGTTTGGTCGCTTTGGGCACCAGCGCCACTTGCTGAAGGTGCGATTTAACCCAGCTATAGCTTCGCGTGCCTCCGGCACGCACATACCAGCTATGAAAATGGCGCACATTCCAGCCAAGGTGTTTGCTGCGATACAACTCCCCCAAGGCAAACACTTCATCCACCGGGGCCCGTCGATTAGAGGCTTGTTCCAATCGCCGATCTATTAATCCTTGCAGGCCGTCGCTCTCGAAGCGTTCCGTGTAACGGCGGAAACTTCTTTCACTCACCCCCAATATCCTTGCCGCCTCCACCTGTGTGATCCTGCCCTCTTGCCATCCTTCATACGCTTGTTCGAATCTCATCCGTCGTAGCTCCTGTAGCAGTTTTGTCGGCTTCATTTCCCACCCCCTTCGGGGTAGTTTGATAACCGGACAGATCACGTGCTACAGAACCGGACAATTCATTTACTCGCAACACGGTGGCGCGCTGCGTTGACGCTCCTTTCACACGTGCTGTAGCATGACCGCCACATGTAATCGACACAGGGACAAGCAATGCCAGGAGCACGCAATTACAAGATGCAGGCGGGCGATTTTCGCTGGCCGAACGGCGCTTACGTGGCGCTGGTGTTCAATATGTCATGGGAGAGCTGGCCAAAGGCCCTTGGCACCGCCAATAACCGGCAGCGCGCCGGCGAGGTCGTCCCCGCGGATGCCAAGTACGGCCGTCATCCGCGCGTCATCTACGAGCACGCCTATGGCGAGACTGCTGGCATGCAGCGATTGATCGACATCTGGCAGCGGCACGATATTCCCACGAGTTGCTACGCCGACGGGCTGAATGTGCATCTCTATCCGGAGCTGACACGCGCCGCGGCGGCGGGCGGCACCGAGTTTCTCGCGCAGGGTTGGGACCACACCTATCTTTGGGACCAGACGGTAGAAGAGCAGATCGAATCGATTGATCGAACGGTAGCCGAGATGGAGAAGGTGCTTGGCAAGAAGCCCGCCGGCTTCAGTGCTTCCGGCGGCACCATCACGGGTGAGAGCGTCGCACTGCTGGCTGAGCGCGGCTTCAAATACGTGTGCGGCTTTCGCAACACCGACGTGCCGTTCATCATCAATATCAACGGCCGCAAGATGGTTGGCATGAACAGCTACGCGCTGACCGATTACAACAGCTACAGCGCTCACGATACGCCGCCGCGGCAGGTGGTCGAGATGTTCTGCGATTTCTTTGACGCTATGTATGACGAGGGTCAGCGCGGCTACCCGAAGATGCTCGCCTATGGCACACATCCGATCCTGTCGCATGGCTTTCGCACGCGGCCGATGGAAGAAGCGATCCGCTACGTGAAGAGCAAACCTGGGGTGTGGATTACGACGCGGGAGCAGATCGCCGATTGGGTGTTGAAGGAATATCCCGAGCATGATTTAGCGAAGTTCTATCCAGAGGCGGTGAACTCGGACAAATGGTATGGCCTCAGTATTGGCCTTGGTGGCGATGAGGCGGTCCGCGAAGCCCTTAGCTATCGGAAAAAATAATCGTGATGCACGTCGGGAGCTTTCCCGATATTTGGCAACAGCGTGAGATGAGACCGCCGGCGCACAAATCTCGCGCCGGCTGTTGGAAGCAGCGCGGCAAGCTTTTAGTCGCGCGGTCCTATATAAAGGAGAACGCCATGTTCGATGCGAAATTTTCACGCAGGTCTGTCATCACCGCCGGCGCCGCGGCCGCGGCAGGATCGCTGCTCTGGCCGCTGTCAGGCCGCGCGCAGCAGGTGACCCGCGTGATCGTTGGTTTTGCGCCCGGCGGCGGGGTCGATATCTCGGCGCGGATGTTAGTGCAGGCGATGCAGCCGTCGTTCGGCACCAACCTTATCGTCGACAACCGCCCAGGCGCTGGTTCTACGATTGGTGTCAAGGCAGTGGTCGATGCGCCGCCTGATGGCAGCGTTGCCCTGTTCGCATCGAGTAGCGGCATCGCTGTCGCGCCCGCGATCTTCAAGACCCTGCCGTACGATGCGCGCAAGGACTTAACGCCAGTTGGGCCATTCGCGCTCAACACCAGCGTGATGGTTGTACGCAGCGATCTGCCGGCCAAGACGCTGCAGCAATACGTTGCCTATGCCAAGGCTAATGCCGACAAGCTTACCTACGGCTCCTCGGGCAGCGGCAGCGGCCCGCACCTGCAAGGGGCGCGGCTCATGTCGCTGCTCGGCGCGACGGCGACGCACGTGCCCTATAGCGGCGGGGCCCCGGCTCTTAACGACCTGGTCGCCAAGCGGTTCGATTTCATGATCGACTTTCTCGGCCTGTGCCTGCCGCAGATCAAGGCAGGCAACGTGCGCGCGCTGGCGGTGATCGCGCGTAATCGCACCGACCTTCTGCCCGATGTGCCAACCTTCCAGGAGGCTGGACTGCCGACGATGCAAGGCTCATCGTGGGATGGCCTGTTCCTGCCGCCGCGCACGCCACGGTTAATTGTCGATCGCTGGGCCGCGGCGCTAGCCAAAGCCAAGATGGATCCCAATGTCATCCAGAAGGTCACCGGCAACGGGTCCGAACTGGGGAGCATGACGCCTGATGAGTTCAGAGCCTTCGTCGTATCCGAAGTCGACCGCTGGCAGGAAATCGCCAAGACGGCAAACATCGAGAAGGTTTGACAGGTATCGCGCGCAAAGCGCGGTGCCATTGCGCTCATTCTGGGTTGATGCCGGCGCGTTTTTAAGTCGCGCGCTGATCTCCGCATGCCTGCCAATATCCGCCGCGAATTCCGACGGCGTTCTGCCCGCCACAAATGGGGAGGCGGTGGCTGTGTGGTAGGTATTCGGCGTCCGTTTACGCCTCGCAAGGATTCGATGGCGGTGATCGCCGCAGGCGACCGAACCCTGCAAATAGACCGCGTACAAACTTGCAATCTGCCGAGGCTTTAACTTGCAATCTGCCGCCTATATTACCGCGACCGTGATGGCGCCGAGGTGGACATTGTCATTGAGCAAGGTCCCACCGCGGTAGCCGGCTCCGCTACTGTCAATACTAAGTGAAGTATAGAAAATAGCAGAATGGCCTCTCCAATACTTGTCTCTTAAAAATAAATCAGAAAAATTATAGACTTGGTGCCGCTGTCCGGCGCTCTGGCACGTGATGAGCGCGCAAGAAGCACGCCGCGTGCTTGCATTTTGACTTTCATCGATTTGTTGAACGCGGCGAAGTTCGATGCCAGGCTGGTCATTGTCGGATTAAGTACCCCAATTCGACGGATCGTCCCGGTGCCAACCTGAAACCGCACAAACAGTTTGTCGTTCGCGCGGGAACCGAGCGCTTTTCCCTCGGCTTTCATTTATGCAATCCGCTTGAAGCTGAAAGTGCTAATACCCGGCCTCTTTCTGATGGCGGAAGGCCAGCACGTACACGGCGTTGTCGCCGGGATCGTGACGATACAGGGCAACGTATCCTGAATCACCAAAACCAATCACAAGTTCGCGAAGTTCAGATTGTTCTGGAAATGGGCGGCCGATATCCGGGGCACTCTCCAGAAGCAGGAGTTGGCGTTCAATCGCTTGTCCGGCTCGCTGCGCCGCCTGCGGGGACTTTTCGGAAAGGAACAGCCGACAACGCTCCAATCCGCTTACCGCACCTTCAGTAACGATTACTCGTGGCACGCGGGGGCAGCCCTATTGCCGTCACCCCCCCAGGTATTGAGCCACACACGTACTTCCTCGCCGGTCAGGTGTCGGCCTGTTTCCTGGTACGCCGCCCAGGATGCCATCGCGTCATTCTTGAAATTTTCGCGCGCTTCCTCTCGAACGACGTATTGTTGAATCGCCTCGCCAATGATCGATTGCATCGGACGCTGCCGCAATTCTGCTAGCTGCTCGATGCGATTTTTCAACGCTAGATCGATATCTATGGTCGCCACCATGGTCCATTCTCCGGTTCGATCGAAATCTTGCTCGCCAACAATATAGCGAGCATCGGTCCCATTGTCCATGAACTGATAGTCGATGATCAAAAACGCTGCAAACTGCTCGGGCGTGCCGATCGCCGGCTCAATCAAAGTGCCTCTTCTTCCAGCCTGCGATAATTCGCGTCCCTTCAACGGACCGAAGAAGACCTCACATGAGCCC
>JBJXEY010000547.1:0-13461 GCA_046153355.1 Burkholderiales bacterium | reverse complement strand
CGAGCCCGCATCAATGTCGGCAAACTGACCGGTGAAGATCGTGCTCACCGTCGCCCCGGCCGGTGAGGCCGTGTCCTCGTTCACCGCCGCCAGGCTCCCATTGCCCAAGGTCGGCGCATCGTTCACTCCCGTAACCGTCACCGCAAACGACTCATTCAGCGACTGCGGATCGGCCGCACTATTGGTTGTTCCGTTGTCCGTAACAGACCAAGTGATATTGGCCGTGCCATTTCCATTAGCGACGGTTTTGTATTTGAGTCCCTGAAGTTCCGCGAACGTGACCGTGTTGCCATTGGTGACCGAAGTTGTTCCGTCAGCTTTAAACAATGTAATAAAGCTTGGAATTCCGGTGATCGTGTAGGTAAGCGTTTGACCACTTTCATCTGCTCCTCCACCAACGCCATAGCTAAAGCCGGTTAAACCCAGAGTTACCGCAGTGCTGTTCGCGCTGTCTTCGGCCACCGAGGTGAAGGTTGGGAGCGAGCCCGTCCGCACGGGGGCGTCGTTGACCTCGTAGACAGTGATGGCCAATGATTCATTGAGCGTTTTCTGGTCCTGCACCAAGTTAGTGGTGCCGTTATCAGTGACCGTCCAGGTGATGCTGCCAGTGCCATTTATGTTGGCAATGGTTTTATAGGTCAGACCTTGAAATTCCGCGAAGGTCAGCGTATTGCCAGCCACTACCTGCAATCCATTCGGCTTGTAGAGGGTCACAAAACTTGGGATGTTGGTGATGGTGTAAGTCAGCGCCTGGGTGCTTTCATCCGTGCCACCGCCAGGACCGTAAGTCACGGCACCCAATCCCAAACTCGCGGCGGTTACGTTGGCGCTATCTTCCGCGGCCACGACGGGCGTCATTGGTCCAGACGTACGAGTGGGCGCATCATTGACCGTGGTTACCGTGATCGAGACAGATTCGGTAAGTGTCTTGGGATCGGCAACCGGCGAGGTTGGCCCGCCGCTGGTGCCGTTATCCGTGATCGTCCAGGTAATGTTTCCGGTTCCATTGCCATCGGCAACGGTTTTGTACTTGAGCCCCGCAATGTCGGCCTGCGTCAAACCTACCGTGCCGGTAGTCACCTGCGTGACGCCATCGGTCTTCCATAAGGTTACGTAGCTTGGAATATTGGTGATCGTGTAAGTGAGTGTTTGACTACTTTCGTCTGCCCCCCCACCCACGCCAAAAGTGGATGCGGTCAATCCCAAGCTCACTGCTGTGATATTGCTGCTATCTTCCGCAACGGTGATCGGCGATGGAATCGAACCTGCGGTTCGCACGGGTGCATCGTTGACAGTGGTAACGGTCAAATCGATGGACTCGGAGGCAGTGGAGTACGCAGTCGTTCCACCACCAGCGCCAGGATTGACTTTGGTTCCAGCCGTACCAGTGGTTTGATCCCAGGCTCGGAACGTCAAGGCCGCGGAGGTCGTTGCGCCAGCATAGTTGGCAGTGGGCGCGAAATACAGACGGGTATTCGCGTTGTCGGCAAGCAGCAGCGCATTGGTCGCGCTGACCGCGCTACCCGCATTGATGTTGGTCCAGGTTGTGCCGCCATCAGTGGTGTAATACCACGTGCCATTGGTAGTCACCGTTGCGGTTATGGCTATTCCCTTCACCGCGCCGATATCCGTGTCGGTAATACCCCCAGTGAAACTGGATAGCAACGATCCCACTGCCGTGCCATTCACGGGTACGCCGGCATCTTCGGCCACCGACATAGTCAACACGGGTGCGTTATTCAACACTGGCGCCGCATCGTTGATCGATGTAACGGTAATGGCCTGCGATTCGGTCAGCGTCTTTGGATCGGCGGCGCTGTTGGTGGTGCCGTTATCCGTGACGGTCCAAGTAATGTTGCCGGTGCCGCTCCCATTGGCAACTGTCTTGTATTTCAGCCCAGCCATGTCGGCTTGAGTCAAGCCTACCGTGCCGGTTGTTACCGAGGTCGTGCCGTCGGCTTTCCACAAGGTGATGTAGCTTGGGATATTGGTGATCGTGTAGGTGAGCGTTTGCGCGCTCTCGTCGGTGCCACCGCCGACGCCAAAGGTGGAGCCTGTCAACCCTAGGGTCACCGCGGTAACGTTATTGCTGTCCTCATTGACCGTAATCGGCGAAATCGTTCCGGCGGTCCGAGTCGGCGCGTCGTTCACCTCGTAAATCACCACGGTCGCGGTATCCGTCGCCGTGGAAAATGCCGTGGTTCCGCCGGAGGTGGTGGTATTGGCGGTACCGCCATTTGTTCCGGTGTAGCGATCCCATGCTCGAAACGTTAGCGTTGGTACCGTCCAACCAGCGGTGTTTTTATTGGTATTGGCCGCCGGTTCATAAAAGAGCCGTGTATTGGCATCGGCAGCCAATAGCCGCGAAGCCGCCCCAGTAGGCGAACCCAACGCAGTCCAGGTCGTTCCGCCGTTCGTGCTGAAATACCACGTGCCACCGGACGCGGAGGTGGTGGCGGCGGTAATCGCAATCCCCAGTGCCGCGCCCGAATCCGGATCCGTCACGTTATCGACCTGCCCCGAAGGCGTTGCGAAGTCAACCAGGCTGGAGATCAACGTACCCGAACCCACACCGCGCACCGAATCTTCGGCAATCGCGGTCAACACCGGGGTCTTGGAGGCATCCAACGTCGGGGCCGTATTGGTCCCGGTCTGATTCATGGTTATCGTATCGGGGGTGGTGTCGGTATTGACGCCACTATTGGCGGTACCACCATCGTCTAGGACTTGAAACGTCCAGGTGCGGGTAACGGCGGTGGTTGCGTCCGCCAGATACTGCAACTTGCCGCTGCTCAAATCCGCTGCCGAGACAACGGTGCCGGGCGTCGTGACCAAAACATTATCCAGATACAGTTGCCCGTTGGCGGGGATGGTCGTAACAAGCAGTCCGTTCGCAATATTGGCTGGCGTGTCGCTAGCATCGGTAATCGGAAAGTCGGCGGTGGTATAGGTGTAGTAAGCGCCGGGCAAGACGTTAATGGTCTTGTTGGCGCCACTGGGTGCGTCATTGACCGCTACGACGACGGCATCGATGGTATCGCTTGCGGAAGAGAATGCCGTTGTCCCGCCCGTCGAGGCGGTCGAGACCTTGGTCCCCTCGGCGCCACTGGTGCGGTCCCAGGCACGGATGGTCAGCACGCCGCTACGCGTACCGCTGTAGTTAGCGACTGTGGACTGATAGTAAACACGCGTATTGGCGTTATCCGCCAACAGGAGCGACTGGGTGGCATCCACCGTGCCCACCGAGGTCCAAGTCGATCCACCATTGGTCGTATACCACCAGGTACCATTAGTTACGTTCGCGCCAACAATGGCGACGCCCTTTAACGCGCCGCTATTCGGATCGGTGATACCACCGGTAAGGCCGGAAATCAGGGTTCCCACCGCCCCTGATGGCGCTCCGCCGTCCTCGTAGGTTGTATGGCTCAAGACCGGCACGGAATCGAGTGTTGGCGCGGTGTTGGGCGTCACCAGGTCTATCCTGCTGACCGCTGTGTTGCTGGCTTGATTGGCGGAGTCTAAAACCGTTACCGCGATACTGCGGCTATTGACAGTGCCGCCCAAGGTGGGATCGGGCGCGGTTGAGCTAAATGTCGAGCCCTGCAGGAGCGTTACATAAGATGCTTTGGTTTGCACGCCGGCAAAAACCACTGTCGTGGTGGTGCCGCTAACAGTGACTGAATAAGTATAGACACCGCTGGTTACATTGGTAGCAGTGGTACTTAAATCGACCGTCGATCCATTGATTGTCAGGCGGTCGCCGCTCACCACATTGGAGACGACCAAGCTGCTGCTATTGATATTCGCGCCATCATCGGTCACGCTCACGCTGGCGGAGCTGGCGATATTGGCGGCGGAGCCACCGACCGTATAGGTGTTGACATAGCCCGTTAGCGGCGCGGTGGCGACGCTGACTCTCACGTTGTCGAGGTACAAATACTCCGCGGTAGCACGTTGATAGCTCCCGCTCGTCAGTTTGAAACGTACTTCAGTATCCGCTGACGCGAAGGCGCTGATATTGTAGGTTTTGGGCACGGCTAACACGTTGTTAGCCGTGGTTACGGTGTCCAGCGTGGTCCAGGTACTGCCGTTGAATATCTCCACGGTGAACTGGTCGGTGCCTGTCAGCGCATTGTTGGTGGAATAGTCGAAGCTCAAGGTGCTTGTATAGGCGTTTGACGTGTAGGCACTGAGATCGACACTGCGCTTGACCGCGACTGTGTTGGTGACCGCATTGTCCGTCATCCGAATTGCATTTCCCGCCCCACCGACAGGGCTCGCGACTATGCGCACCTGACCGGCGCCCACCGCCTGCAGGCCGTCGGTCGAATCGGTTTCCTGCCAATCCGAGGACCAAGGCAACCCCCCGGTACTTGCGTTGCTATAAGAGCTGCTCGCGAACGTGTCGTTGGCGATGAGGGTAGTGGCGTCGGCGGTGTCCAGATCGAGGGTAGGTGGCGCATTGGCGACCACGGCGATATTGACGGTATCGACATCGCTCAAGGTGCCGTCGCTGGTGGTTACTGTAAGTACCGCGGTTTGCGCAAGGTTTGGCGCGGCGAAGCTCAATCCGTTCAACGCGTTGTTGATCGCCGACTGCGTTCCGGAGAACGTCATGGTTGTATCTGCGGTACCGTCACCGGCTGAAAACGTCAGCCCGGTAAGACCTGCCAAGGTCAAGGTACCGCCACCCGTCACCGCCAGGGTTACAGTGACATTGGAACTGTCTGCGTCGAAAACAGCAATCGGCCGCAATTGGGCCGCGGAGAAAACCAGGCTGGTGTTTTGCAAAACCGACTGCGCGGTCGGAATGGTATTCACCGGCGCGTCGTTCACGCCGGTGATATTGACAATACATGCGGCAGTATTGCCTTCGTTACCGGATGAATCTAATACAACGACGCCGATGTTGCGCGTTGGCAAGCTGCCAAAGTTAGTGGGGTTATCGCTGGTGCTTTTATAGCGAATCGAGCCAATTACCGTCGCGTAATTCGCCTTCGTGTCAGTGCCCGACAAGGTCAAAATCCCGGTGTTTGAATCGTAGCTGCCGGTGATATTGCCGGTTGGCGTAAAGGTCAATACGTCGCCAACAAACACATTGGCAATGGACACCTTGGCGCTTGACATATTGGTCGAATCGGAATCGGTTACCGACACGTTGACGCCGGCCGAGATAAGAACCCCGGTGTTATCGCCTTCGGTATAACTGTTGGTAAAGCCGGTTGCCGTCGCGCTGACTGTAATGTCGTCGACGTAGAAAAAGTCACTGGCGTTGGCGTAAGCGGTCGCTCCAGAAAGCCGGAACCGAACCATGGTATTCGCCGATTCGTAGCCTGCAAGACTCAACGTATCGGAGCCCGCCGGTAGATCGCCGGTGTAGGTCTTCAATACCGTGTAATTGGCGCCGCCGTTGGAAGAAACTTCAACGGTAACGATATCCGAAGCCGTCGCCGCGGTAACGAATGCATTGTCATAGTTGTACTGTAGTGTCGCGTTGGAGTATCCGGCGAGGTTGATCGCGCGCGAGACGCTGTTATAAGTTCCAGGCGTGGTTGAATTGGTCAATCGAAGCTGGTTGTCGCCGGGGGAATAGACGTTATCAACGGTGATGTTCCCCGCCAGCGGATCTTGCGCGCCGCCGGCCGTATCGCTTTCCACCCAACTGCTGGCGGCGCCCGCGCTATCGGTCCAGGGAATTGCGCCACCTGACGTGTTGGCGTAGTTCCGATTGACGAAGGTGTCAGTTGCCGTGACCGGCGTTGAGGTGCTCGAATCTAGATCGACCGTAGGCGGAAGTGTGTTTAGCCCAAGGAAAGTCACATCGGCCAGATTGACGATTGTCAATCCCGCGTAACCCGTGTAAGTGAAGGTCACGGATTTCATGTTTGTCGTATTGAAATACGCGTACGTATTGCCATTGGCCTGCGTCGCTCCGGAGTCCGTTCCCGTGCCAGAGATAGACAAACTGGTTCCGGAACCTGGAGTGCCAGCCGCAATGTAATTGGTGGAACTGGTGGCAACCTGCGTTGGGGCGATAACCGTACCGTCGATTTTTGTACCCGAGATAACTACTTTTTCCGTGTTGTCCACGTCGTATAAAGCGAAGCCAATATTGGCCACGCCGCCGCCAGGCTGCTGGCTGAAATCGACGGTAATGGTGTTGGAACCTAAGGTTGTGCCGTCATAGGCACCGCCAATGGTGAATAAGAGTGAGTTCTGGGTTGGCGTCAACCCGCCCGAATACGTTGTGCCAAGAACGGGAAGCCCGGTACCACCCAGCGCGGGTGTCAACAGCGCGCCGGTGTTTGCATTAACCGCTTGAAGATAAGAAATATTGACGTTGGCCCCGTCAACCACATAATTCTTACTGGTTCCCGAAGTCCAGGGATTGAACTGATACGAGTCGAAATCCAAGGTATGCAGCGCCATGACATCGCGCCAGCGCTCCTGCGCGTCGCGATCAACGATGATTTTCGATTCGATTTTGCCGTCCTGGAGTTCCAAATCCCAGTCTCCACCCAAATCGGCGTGGCCCGTGGCATCGGTGCTTGCGGCGACGTCCGCTCCGGTGAGACTCGCCAGAAGATCGGCGGCCGCCTTGCCATTGTCACCCACGCCGAAGTCGCAACCGTAGACAAGAATATCGGCGTCCTTGGAGAGATGCTCGCCAATCCGCGTCAAGGTTTCGGCATAGGTACTTTGCATGGTGGTGGCGTTCAACGGCAACGATCCAATGTCGATCTGCCCTTCGGAACCGTGCGAGATGATGTGCAGTGCGTCGATCTGACCTGGCTGGTACTGCGATGTCACCTCGGCAATTTTTGCAATCGCATCTTTCGACGGATCTAGTAGCACAACGCGGACTGTCGGCGAAATACCGTCGAGAAGTGCTTGGAAATCGCGCACCGAGATATCGACAAATACGATTTCGGTTCGAGATTCCACGCCCTCGGCGGGCGCAAGACCGTCACCACGTTCGGCGTCGGCGCCGGACTCGGTCGGCTGACTCGCCGGTTTTGTGGCTTCGGTATTTTGGGTGGTTTTTTGCGCCGCCGAAGTGCTCTTTTCGGCATCCGCCGGGGCAAAAATATTGGCAGCAGGCGCCGGCGAGGGAATATCCTGCCGCGTGCGAGGATCAGCCGCTGCATGTGTGGCATCGACTACTTTGTCGATGATGTCGGCGCCAAGCGCGCCGTCAAATACGATCCGCGGTTCAAGCGCCAAATAACGTGTTCGTTTCGACGTCGACAAACCCTTGCGCTTTTTGCGTTTGACTGTCGCGTTTTCGTCGCTACCGTTGGAATTCGTTTTCTTGACCATGGCAGTTCACCGTTAAGACCTACGTTTAGAAAAATTATCTTTATGATTCAATAATTTAAAATCAATACTCGATACCGGCTTTGGGCAAGATAGAACTTCGCAATAAACAGGCGAAATCGCAAGCAGAAAGTGTGAATTACGTCACATATTGTCGGAAGTAGCTTGCTCGCCGACATCTTGGGGAGGTCCCACTTCAAAATGCTTGCAAGCCTAAATTGCCTGCTCGCCTTTTAAACTGGCGATTAAAAGCCGCTTTCGCGCACAAATAAGGAGATTGCGCGTGACACAAAGTTCTGCGCCAAAATCTCCAAATCGACCTCAACCCGTACAGTTCCTCGCACTACCGCGGAAACTGGCGAAAATTCCCCGCTGGGTTCGATTAAGATCCGGTAGACGGGATCTTGCGCCATGGCTACGCCTCTTTTGTCAACCACTGCGGCTATAGCCCCGCCGTAGGGCGACGCAAGTACACGGTGATTCACTTGGCGGGTGGCGGTTGCGTCGACCTCTCGCACCACACCCGATATCGGACGTGCGCCCGCGATTTCAGGGATAAATCGGACCGTCTGTCCTGGGGACACGGATTTCACCCGAGATTCGGCGATGTAAGCCTCAATGACCGTTTTCGAGGGCGAGATGACGCGCGCCAGCAATTCGCGAGAATTGATCCAGCGCTCTTCCATGACTTGAGAAGACATGTCGCGAACAAAGCCCGATTCGCCAGCTCGAATTTCAAGCCGCAACGAATCCTCTTTTACCGATTGTTGCTCAGCGAGCGCTTCCGCAATTTGTTGCAACAACACTTCGCGACGTTCCTGCTGACGCGTGGTGGCAACGGCGCGCAAAAACTCGGAGCGGGCGGTCGATAGCGCCACCTCCGCCTTGGTAGCGCGAAGGAATAGCTCCGGTGCCTCAAGTTGAAACAATAGTTGACCACGCTCAACTTTCTCACCGTCCTTGACGGCGATCGTCACGATTCTCGCCGCGACCGGAGAGTAGATCTCCTGCACTGTTTCCGCGCGTGCTACGGCAGGCGCGGTCAACTCGTTGGTGACCGGAATCATCCAAATTAACGCGGCAAGAATAGCCGCGGTTGTGGAAAACGAAACCAGACCAATTCGCACTTGGGCGCGTTTTTCCCACAGATACTTGAATTCAGTCCACACCGGCTTGAAAATGAACCAAACCAATTCAAGTACCATCATCACGATGCCAAGTATCTTGAAAAACATGTGGTAGACAAGAATCGCTATGCCCAGAAACACCACCAGCCGATAGACCCAGACGACCAAGGCGAACACCACCAAGCCAAAGCGCTGACGAACTGTAAAAGTCGGCTCGGGAAGCGCTTCTCGCAACCCGAAGAAGCTCCTACGAATCCACCAACGCGCGCAGGCGGAGCTGCGTTCGTGAAGATTGGGAAAATCGAGCGCGTCCGATAGCAAAAAATACCCATCGAAACGCATGAAAGGGCTGGCGTTCAACGCAAGGGTAATAATCCACGTGGTGGTAGCCAGAACGAAAAGCATGTATTTCATGTTTCCGTCGGGGGTGATCGCCCACAGCAATGTGGCAAATATGGCCAACACCAATTCTGCGCCCATGCCCGCCGACGCGATCGCCAATTGTTTGCGCCAGTCGGCAAGCTTCCAAGTTTCGCCGGTGTCGGTGTAGGGGACTGGCCACATGACCAAAAAAGCAATTCCCATTGTGGGAATGCGAACCCCATAGCGCTTCGCGGTATAGGCGTGCCCGAGTTCGTGAATTATTTTGGAAAAACTTGCCGCTATCAGGAAGTACAACCCGCCTTGCAGGTTGAAAAAATAGGCAAAGGAGCGGCTCAGTTCATCCCATTCACGAAATACCAGATATAGGTCGACGACAAAAACCAGGAACACTACGGCCGCGAACGCCCGTGTATAAAACAATTCGATAAACGGCAACGTCCGGAATAGAAATTTATCTGGACGAAACAGCGGGATCCTGAAAAACAAGTATCCATGAAATAGCTTCTCGTACCACGGCTTATCCGCCGCCAGCCAACGCTCGCGAAGCTTGTCTCGCTCCGCCGCGCCCCCTTGCACAACCAACTGCTGATTTTCAAGAAACTTGAAAAAGCCTTCGACCTCTTCGTCAGTCGGTGAAAGCGTGGTGTCAGCGGCGACCGCCTCGATCAACGACTCAACATCCGCGCATTCATCGAAATGGGCCAACAATTCGAATTCAAGCCAGCCAATTTCGAAAAAACGATTTCTAATTGGATCGAGAATGCGCCAACTGGGCGAACCGTCCCGGTGCAATGGACCTTCGTATAGCTTAAGGTCCTGCCTAAGCGTGGGAATTGCCATTTTCGGTGGTTGGTTGTTTGGCATTTTTTGGTGAGCCGCTACTGTCCAGATAACTGCGAATAATGGTCGAGGTAGTTTATCCCCATGTCACGCGCCGCCAAAAGGTGCCGAATTCGCGTCTCCACTGCCTTTTCGCAGGCTCCAAGGATACCGCGACGAGATCCAAGAGTTGCAGATTTTTACATTCTTTATCAATCGTCTGAGGTACATGCCAAGGTCGGCAGCGCACACTGCATGGCGGCAGTTTCGATAGGTTGTCGAGAAACCACGCCAAGCACGAATTTTGGTCGATTTATCGCGCCGAGGACGGTCGGCCAAGCGCCGTGAACATCACGTCGAATTCCGGTCCGGTCATCAAGCCGCCCTGCCAAACCACAAAAACCCTATCCTGGGGCAAGAGATTTCTTCGACGATGCGTGATCACCAATCTCCCAATAGATTGCGCGGCTAGGGCGCTTTGCACCCTTGCTTCCATGTCGTAATCCAACATACTGGTGTACTCATCCAACAAAAGAAAACGCGGCTGCTTATACAAGGCCCGGGCCAACAGAATCCGCTGACGTTGCCCCCCGGATAGATTGGTACCCATGCCGCCGACCAAGGACTGATAGCCCATGGGCATTAGCGCAATTTCATCGTGAATCATCGCAGTCTTGGCTGCCTCCACCACGCGCTGATCGTCAGGGACGCTATCGAACATGCTAATGTTGTCGAATATCGATCCGGAAAATAAAAAGTCCTCCTGCATCACTGTTCCGAGGAGCGACCGATAAGTCGCCAAACCGATGCGGGAAATTGGCAGACCGTTGAGTAGCACCTCGCCCTCTTCGGGCACCAATGTCCCGGCAACAATCTTTATCAAAGTCGATTTTCCGCAGCCCGATGGGCCAACGATCGCCACGGAGTCCGTAGGCGTCAGCTTTAAATTGATGTCCTTCAACACCGGTTCTTCGCCAGGAGCGTAACGAAACGTTACATGGCGTAGCTCGATTTCCACGGGTCCCATGGGATCAATGCGCAATCGATCCGCAGGCAGGCTTTCGGCCTCGGGTTCGGTAAGCACAATATCGGCGAGACGCTCGCCCTGAAGGCCAAGCAGACGAAACCGCGCTAGGCGCTCAGCCAGTGCGATCACCCGAGTCAGAAACTGATCTTTGAACGCAAGAAACGCCACCATCATGCCGACGGTGAAGCTCTTGTCCAATATCATCCCAACCATCAGGAACAAAAGCAGCGGCACCTCGATCGCGCCAATCAGCCCATTGGCGGCTTGATAGACCAGGTCCAGTTTGCGCGTGACCACCGTGGCGTTGTAGACGCCCACCTGCCTATTGATCCATCCCGCCACCTGCCAACCCATTTGCGAGAAAAACTTGATTGCCGGTATGCCACGCAGCGTCTCGAATAGGAAGGAGTCGCGCGCTGCGGAGCGCACGATCCGCTCCTCGGTGGCAGCGCGATAGCGGCCAAACATCATGAATCGCACCAACACGTAGCCCAATGCCGCCAAGATCACCACCGCCGTAAGCTGCGCACTGTAGAAAAACATCACGGCAAGAGCGATGCTTGCCATCAAACCATCGAGCACGGTTTCGATGAAATTGGTGCTGATCGTGCCTTGAATCTCATCCACAGCACGAAAACGGGAGATCACGTCACCGACGTGACGTTTTTCGAAAAATGCTACGGGCAAGCGCACCATATGTTGAAAAACGCTCGAACTCGAGCGTAAATTCCAGGATATCGAGGCGGCAAGTAACACCCATCCACGCAACATGCGCGTGGCAGTACGTGTGATGGAAATCAAAAACAGCGCCACCGCCACCACCACCAGGAGGTTGACATCCGCAGTCACCACAACATCGTCGATCACCCACTGGTTAATCAGCGGCAATAACAGCCCCAACCCTTCAAGGGTCAATGACAGCAGCAGAATTTGCGCGAACGCCGCCAGCACATCGCGTTCGCCGGAAAAAAACTTGGTTAAATCGAGCCGCGTTTTCTCGATCTTGGGCTGGAAGTCGCCGCGCGGAATCAATTCCATGGCAACGCCCGAAAAGCGCTTGCCTACCTCGTCCATCGAATATTCGCGGCGGCCTAGTGCCGGATCGTGTACCACCAACTTACCCTTGGTGATCGCCACCATCACCACGAAATGGTTCAAATCCCAATGCAAAATGCACGGCGTCGGCAATTGAGGAAGTTCCTCAATTTCGAGCCGCACCGCGCGAGCGTTAAAACCCATGTCGCCGGCGATTTCCACCAACCGCGCAAGTGTTGTGCCCTTCATCGAAACTGGGTGGCGATGGCGCAGTGTCAAAATATCGGTTTGATAACCAGCGGTCGCGACGCACATGGCAAGACATGCCAAACCGCACTCGGCCTCTTCCGCTTGCAAGATGATCGGTGGCTCGCGACGCCGCCACAACGAAAAAAAATTGGCGCTCATGGGTGGGCTCTCACAACTTTTTGCCCAATGCAAGCAGGGGGTCGAATATCCAGTCGATCAAGCGGCGCCTATCGAGCTCGATGTTTGCCGAAAGCGTTAGCCCCGGCCTCAACTTGACCGCGCTGCCATAGGCCTCGATCTGGTCACGATCTAGGCTGACGCGTACGCGGTACAAAGTCTTGTCCTTAACCGATTGCTGTGGAATCTCGAAATCGGCCGCGGGCACGTCGGCCTCGGAGACCTTGGTTACGGTACCCGCGTATTGGCCAAACTTCTCGAACGGAAACGCGTCATAACGTAGCGCGACGCGGCGACCGGTGCGTACAAAGCCAATGGCGGTGCTGGGTACATACAGAACCGCTTGCAACGTGGCATTGGCGGGCACGATGGCCGCGATCGCGGTCGCGGGATCAACCCTTTGGCCCACTACGCCAAGCAATGAGGTGACGGTACCGGCCACAGGCGAATGCAATTGGATCGCGCTGTCTGAGCGACGTTGCAAGCGATCCTGCTCAAGCGCGAGACGTGTACGCTCCGATCCGGCGGATTCCGCTTGCGCCTTGGCTTTAACGCTGTTTAGGTCCGACCGCGAGGAACGAATCTCCGCTTGTAAGGCCTCGCGGGTACGTTTCAACGATTGCAGGCGAGATTTCTGATCGAGGAGTTGATTGACTTGCTGTTGATATTGCAAGTCCGAAATAATGCGTTCCTCGGCCAAGGGTTTGAGGTTGGCCACGACACGCTCGGCCGATGCAATGCCTTGATCCTGAAGACGCATTTCCTCATCCAGATGCAGCATGTCTTTTTCGGCGCGGCGAACCCGATCCTCGATGCCCATGGCCGCCGCCGCTGCACCGGCTAACTGCTCGCGAGTCTGCCGCGCGATCTGCTCGGCTTGCAAACCCAGGCTACGATCCACCAAAGCGGCGGTTGGCCCTGCCTCGCTAAAACGCTCGCGGCTCAATTCAACCAGCAAGTCACCTGAGTGCACTTCCTGGCCGTCGCGCACCGGAATGCTGGAGATGACCGCTCCCTCCGGCGACCGAACCCGAATCACGCCCTCGGCAGACACCACCACACCGGTTACTCGTTCTTTGCGCGCGTAGGATCCCAAAAATAGGAAGGTGATCGCGATTGTGGCGATTAAGGTTACGAATAGCACCGGAACCCAAGCCCTGATCGGTCGGATCGAACTGACTTCGCCCGTCCAACGGCTCTGCTTGGCTTCAATGGCCTGCGGCCGAAATAAATCGCTCAGGGCGTGCCTCCGTTACTGTAGCGCGCTAGCGTTTGCGAAGTTTGCAATGTGGTCTCTGCGGACATTGCACCAAGTGAACTTGCCCT
>JBJXEY010000546.1:0-5164 GCA_046153355.1 Burkholderiales bacterium | reverse complement strand
CATCCCCATGAAGGTTGACGGTCGTTGCCGAATTGCCATTTTGTATTCCCGTGGGCGGGATGCGAAGGAAATGGCGGTCAATGACGAAGGGCCATTTTCGTTGTTGTTCCGCGAGTTCGCGAGGTTGGGTGCGCACGCGGAAGCGTCGGTTTATCACGACGATGTTTATGAAGCGGTTAAGCGCCAGCTCCTTAGCGTTGATGGTGTGCTGGTTTGGGTGAATCCTATCGAGGGGGAGCGTGATCGCACGCTGCTAGATCGGTTGCTTCGTGACGTCGCGGCGCGCGGTGTGTTTGTCAGCGCGCATCCCGATGTGATTCTGAAGCTGGGAACCAAGCAGGTTCTCTACGACACGCGGCAGTTGGGATGGGGGTGTGATACGCATGTGTATCGCAGTTTCGATGCGTTGCAGCGTGAATTGCCGGCGCGCCTGGCGGCGGGTGCGCCGCGGGTGTTGAAGCAATATCGCGGCAACGGCGGGAATGGTGTTTGGAAGGTTGAGCTGGCGATTGGCGTTGATGGTGGCACGGGCGATGCGATAGCGTTGACGGGCGATACGCTGGTGCGCGCGCGCCATGCGAAGCGCGGCTGTGTCGAGGAGACAATGTCGCTTGGCGAGTTTTTCGAGCGATGCGCACCGTACTTCGCGGGCGAGGGGAGGATGATCGATCAGGCCTATCAGCGGCGCCTGCCCGAGGGGATGATTCGCTGTTATTTGGTGCACGACAAAGTTGCCGGTTTTGGTCATCAAGCGATCAACGCGTTGTATCCGCCGCCGCCAGGTGCTCCGCCGGAAGCTGCCCCAAAACCAAGTCCTCGGCTGTACCACCCGCCGACTCTGCCGGCCTTTCAGGCGTTAAGGCGCAAACTTGAAACCGAGTGGGTGCCGGCAATGCAGCGGTTGCTTGACATCAAGACCGATGATCTGCCAATTCTATGGGATTGTGATTTCCTTCTCGGCCAGCAGAGTGCATCAGGCGATGATTCCTATATTTTGTGTGAGATAAACGTTAGTTGCGTCACGCCGTTTCCGGATTCCGCTTTGTGCGCAGTGGCAGAGGCGGCGCTGGCGCAAAGTCGTATACGTAGGCATTTATAGTTCGAAATCAAGAGGAACGGAACGCGGTTCTTCCCCATTGCAATCCTTCAGTTTCATTGGGGATTTTTCCTCTGCGTGCTTTGCAAGTGAACTTAATCGGCGTCATTTTCATACTCGATTCGACACGCATGCGTTATGATTGGGGCATGGAAAAAGTAGCCAGAATTACCCCCCTAAAAGCGCCGCCGAGCGACCGGGCCTATTGGCTCAGTCGGCCGCCGCAAGAACGACTTGCGGCGGTCGAGGTGCTCCGTCAGCAGTTTCTGGCTTCGCGCCCAAGTGCTGAACAAAGACTTCAAAGAGTTTGCCGAATTACTCAACTCCACGCGGGTTGAGTATTTGATTGTCGGCGGCTATGCGCTTGCCGCGCATGGACACCCACGCTACACCGGCGATCTGGATATCTGGTTGCGACGCGAGAAGGGCAATGCCGATAATTTGATTCGCGTCTTGGATGCCTTTGGTTTCGGTTCGTTGGGCCTGTCGGCGACGGATTTCCTTCGGCCGGCCAGCGTGGTTCAGCTTGGCTATCCGCCTTCGCGCATCGATTTGATCACTGCGATCGATGGGGTTGGTTTTGACGAGTGTTTTCCCAATCGCGTCATCATCGTATGGGACGGTGTTGCCTTGCCGTTCATTGGGCTCGATGATTTTCGCGCCAATAAAAGCGCGGCGGGACGTGCGAAAGATCTCGCGGATTTGCAGAGTCTGGACGACCCGGCCGGCGGATAGAAAGTTGCGGGCGCAGCAAGCGTCCCGAGCAACGACGGGCAATAATGCGCAGCGCTGCAATCTGAAATGCTTTCAAATCAATGTCCTCGGAGATCACTATGAGTACTGCCAATACACCCGGCGTCGATAACTATTGGAACGAATACCCCGCCGACGAATGGTCCGATGCCATCGTGGCTTCGATGAAGCTGGGTGGCGTGGACAAGATGTTTTTTGTCTCGGGCTCGGAATCGGCTTTCCTACAGGAGGCTACGGCCAAGGCCAAGGTCCTGGGTACGCCGGCGCCCGAACTCATCACCATGATTCACGAATCGGTGGCTCTGAACGCCGCCTTGGGCGCGGCCATGGTCACGGGCAAACCCACCGCCACCTCATCGCATGTGGATGTGGGCACGCTGCATTACGGCGGCGCGATTCACACTGCCTGGCGTGGTGGTTATCCGGTGTTGATGACCGGTGGCACCGGGCCACGTGCGTTTCCAGGATCGATGCGCGGTTCGCGCGGTTCGCCGGTGCAATGGCAGCAGGAGCCGCGCGATCAAGGTGAGATCGTGCGTCAGTTCACCAAGACCGATCATCGCTTGGAGCACATTGATAATCCCGGTTTGATTGTCAGCCGTTTGTTGCAGGTGGCGATCAGCGAACCTAAGGGGCCGGTGTATCTCACTATGCCGCGCGAGACGGCGATGTTGCCGCTGCCGGGAAAGATTCGTTTTCCCACGGTGCAACAGTTGGGTGTGGCGAGGCCCATCAAACCCGATGACGACGACGCGCGCGATATCGCGCGCTGGCTGGTGAAGTCGCAGAACCCGGTGCTCTTCACCGAGCGTGTGGCGCATGACCCCGAGGCCACTGCCGAACTCATCAAGTTGTGTGAACTGTTGGCGATTCCCGTGTCGGAATCCGGCAACTCGGATCGCATGAATTTCCCCACCACGCACGCTTTATATGGCACCGGGCCGCTGGCCAAGGAAGCCGACGTGGTGCTGGTGTTCGAGAGCGCTTCGCCATGGATTCCTGGCGTGGGTTCGCCGCCTGCGGAGGCGAAGATTGCCTGGGTGTCGATCGACCCAGTGTATTCGCGGTTGAAGACGCAGGAATTCCGCGCCGATCTTTGGATTCCGGCTACCGCATCACGCACTGCACGAGCTATTTTCGACGCGGCCACCGCCATGTTGGATAAATCCGATATGACGCGCATTGCTGATCGACGCAAGCGCCTGGAAGATAAAAAACGCCAGATGATGGCGAAGGCAGAGGAACTGGCCATTGCCGACGGTAAATTGGGCAAACCCACGGGACGCTGGGCTGCCTATCAATTGGGCAAGATCCTCACCCCCGAATCCATCGTATTGAACGATGGCATTTCCAACGGCGGCTTCGTGCATACCTACTCGCGGCGCACGCAGGCGGGCACCTACTTTCGCAGCGGCAGCAGCACCGGCGGCTGGGGTTCCGGCGCGGCCTTCGGCATTAAGCTTTCTCGGCCCGATCAAGATGTGGTGCTCGCCAGTGGTGATGGTTACTACTCGTTTGGCACGCCGATGGCGGCGCTGTGGGCGGCGCGCCACCACAAGGCGCCGTTCCTCTCCATGGTGTTTGTCAACGGTAGCTACAGTACCGGTACCACCGAACTGCGCCAGGCCTATCCCAATGGCTATGCGGTGAAGCATGGCAACTACGCAGGTGGCAGCTTCGATCCGCCGCCCAACTTCGCCAAATATGCTGAAGCCGTGGATGGCTATGGCGAATATGTCACCGAGACCGACCGCGTGGGCCCTGCGTTGCAGCAGGCGTTGGGCGAGGTGCGTAAAGGCCGCCCCGCAGTGGTGGCGGTGCGCGTGCCGGGGCCGTTACAAGAAACGTAATAGCTGCCGCTTAATCGCTTAAAATTGCGCGTTCATTGGGGTCAGAGCGGAATGAAGCTCTGACCCCATTTCACGTTTCCACCGGCGGAATCGCCATTTTTGGAGTTTTGGCATGAAACGAAGCACGCAGCGCATTCTCACCAGCCACGTCGGCAGTTTGATCCGGCCACCCGAGGTGCTCGATCATTTGCGTGCCAAGCAAAAACGTTCGGGCTTCAACGAAGATCGCTTTGCCGCGACGTTGAAAACAACCGTGGCCGAGGTGGTCAAGCAACAAGCCGATGTGGGTATTGATATTCCCAGCGACGGCGAATTCGGCAAGGGCATCAGTTGGTCGCAATACGCGCTGGAGCGTTTGTCGGGCTTTGAGCGTCGGCCGGTGAAACCCGGCACGCCCGACCCGTTCGCACGGGGTGTGGATCGAGAAAGATTCGCCGAGTTCTACGCGGAACTGGATGCGCGCGATGGCCGCGCCACCATCAGCGATTCGGTGTGCGTAGGGCCGATTCGTTATACCGGCATGAGCGAATTGCAGCGCGATATTTCGAACTTCAAGGCGGCCATGGCGCTGCATGGCGTGGAGGAGGGTTTCCTGCCGGTGGCAGCGCCATCCAGCGTGATTCCCGATCGCAAGAACGAGTATTACGCCAGCGACGAAAAATGCCTGGAGGCGATTGCCGAGGCGATGCGCGTGGAATACAAAACCATTGTCGATGCGGGGCTGATTCTGCAGTTGGATGATGCGCGAGCCGCAGTGACCTACGATCGCATGGTGCCGCCGGGCACCCTGCGCGATTTCCGCAAGTGGGTAGGTATGCATGTTGAGGTGTTGAACCACGCGTTGAAAGGCATCCCCGAAGACCGCGTGCGTTACCACGTGTGTTGGGGAAGCTGGCCCGGCCCGCACGTCACCGATGTGCCCTTGAAAGACATCGTCGATCTGATTTTGAAAGTAAAGGCTGGCGCCTATGTGATTGAAGGCGCCAACCCGCG
Source organism: Burkholderiales bacterium (assembly GCA_046153355.1). GTDB lineage: Bacteria > Pseudomonadota > Gammaproteobacteria > Burkholderiales > SG8-39 > 2-02-FULL-62-17. The sequence continues at coordinate 472 of JBJXEY010000546.1, read as the reverse complement.
CCACGAACACGAATGGCATGTGTGGGGCGATGTGAAAATGCCGGATAGCAAGATTCTGTTGCCCGGTGTCATCAGTCACGTCACCAATGTGGTGGAGCATCCCGAACTGGTGGCCGAGCGCATTACGCGCCTGGCCAAACACTTGGGGCGCGAGCGCATTATCGCCAGCACCGATTGCGGCTTTGCGCAAGGGCCGTTCCACCGACGTGTGCATCCGAGCGTGATGTGGGCGAAGTTCGAGGCGCTCGCCGCAGGAGCAAAGATCGCCAGTGATGTTTTGTGGAAAAGATCCGGCAAGGCAAGCGCCGCAAAGGCGGCGAAACCCGCCAAGACCGTGAAGCGTGCGGCAAAACCGGCGAAAAAAGCGGGGACGAAAAAAACCGGTGCCAAGAAAACCGGCGCGAAAAAATCGACCCCCAAAAGGTCCGCGCGCTAATAAATAAAGGGGCCAGGGTCGATTAAATTAAATAGA
>JBJXEY010000336.1:0-4326 GCA_046153355.1 Burkholderiales bacterium | reverse complement strand
TTGAGCAATTGGAGCGCGCCAGCAATCGATTGGCCAACGTTATGGCCGCAATCGGGATAGTGCGCGGCACCCGGGTTGTGTTGATGGTGCCGCCTAGTCTTGAGTTTTTTTCCCTCACCTTTGCGTTATTCAAAGCAGGCGCGGTGCCGGTGTTGATTGACCCTGGTATCGGCATTCGCAACATGGGCGGCTGTTTGAGGCAGGCGCGACCACAAGCATTCATCGGTATATCCAAAGCGCAGGCGGCGCGGGTATTGCTGGGATGGGGCCGGGAATCGCTGCGCATCGCGGTGACCGTGGGCGCCAGGTGGTTTTGGGGCGGATCGACACTCGAGGGATTGGAGAATTCCGCAGGGGCGACCGAAACCTTTGGTGCGATACAACCCGAAGCCGATGAAACTGCGGCGATATTATTTACTAGCGGCAGCACCGGCGCGCCCAAGGGCGTGGTGTACACGCATGCCATGTTCGGCGCGCAGGTAGAACGTATCCGCGCGTTGTACGGGATCGAGCCAGGCGAAACGGATCTGGCGACCTTTCCCCTGTTCGCCTTGTTCGGTCCGGCGCTGGGCATGACCACGGTGATTCCTGAGATGGATGCAACGCGTCCGGCGAATGTCAATCCGGAGAATATTTTCAGTGCGATCGAAAAGTATTCCGTTACCAACATGTTCGGTTCGCCCGCGCTTATCAATCGCGTTGGTCGTTACGGTGAACAACACGGCCTGAAATTGCCTGGGCTGCGCCGCGCGATATCGGCGGGCGCGCCGGTGCCAGCCAAGGTGTTAGCGCGATTTGCGGCGATGATGACGCCCGTCGCGGAAGTTTTTACTCCCTATGGCGCGACCGAATGCCTGCCCGTGGCCTCGATTGGCAGCGACGAAATTCTCCGGGAAACGCGGCAACAGACCGATGCGGGCGCGGGAGTTTGCGTTGGCCGGCCCGTGCCAGGCGTGGTGGCCAAAGTCATTCGTATTACTGATGAAGCGATTGCCATTTGGCAAAACGACCTGGAATTGCCGCCAGGGGAAATCGGCGAAATTGCCGTCAGCGCGGCACATGCAACGCGAACCTATTTTGATCTTCCCACCGCTACCGGGCTGGCGAAAATTCAAGATCCAACCAACCAGCGTTTTTTTCATCGCATGGGCGACCTGGGTTATTTTGATGCCCACGGGCGCTTGTGGTTTTGCGGGCGCAAAGCGCATCGCGTGGTAACGCAGACTGGCACGAAATACACCATTCCCTGCGAGGCGGTATTCAATGTTGATCCCAGGGTGTATCGAACTGCGCTGGTGGGCGTAACTCGGGGAGGCACCATAAAACCGGTGCTGTGCGTGGAATTGGAGCCCGCAGCGATTCATGAATCGAAGGAGGCAATCCGCGCGGCACTGCGTGAACTGGGCGCCCGGTATCCGCATACGAAGGATATCGATACCTTTTTGTTTCATCCGGCCTTCCCCGTGGACGTGCGTCACAACGCCAAGATATTTCGCGAAAAACTCGCTGTGTGGGCGGCGAAACAACTCGCATGAAAGCCCTGGTCACCGGAGGCGGTGGTTTTCTGGGGCTCGCAATCGTGCGTGGTTTGCTTGCGCGAGGTATCGAGGTGTTTAGCTTTTCGCGCTCTTCGTACCCGAGTTTGACGAATCTGGGTGTGACACAACATCGCGGCGACCTGACCGACGCCGCGGCGTTGTCTGCCGCAGCAAGCGGGGTCCAGGTAGTGTTTCATGTGGCGGCCAAACCCGGTATCTGGGGCGATGACGATGAGTATTACCAAACCAATGTGATCGGCACGAAAAACGTGATCGCCGCCTGTCGCGAGCATGGCATAACGAAACTTGTCTATTCCAGCTCCCCGAGCGTGGTGTTCGACGGCCGCGATATGCAAGGCGTGGATGAATCGGTGCCCTATCCAGCTCACTATGAGGCGGCGTACCCCAGAACCAAGGCGCTGGCCGAACAAATGGTGCGTGCCGCCAACGATGCGACGTTGGCCACGGTGAGCCTGCGACCACATCTTATCTGGGGGCCGGGCGACAATCATTTGTTGCCGCGACTGGTTGCGCGCGCACGCGCGGGTCAATTGGCACGCATCGGTTCACGGCCGAATTTGATCGATACCATCTATATCGATAACGCCGCTGATGCGCATTTGCTCGCCGCGGAGCGCCTCGCACCGGGTTCGCCGATAGCCGGCAAAGTGTATTTCATCTCCAACGGTGAACCACTGCCGATGTGGGAGATGGTAAATCGCTTGCTTGCCGCCGCCGGCGCGCCACCGGTGACGCGTAGCGTGCCTACCGGCTTGGCGATGGCCTTGGCGCATGGTTTCGAATTCATACACCGGCTTTTACGCAAATCAAGTGATCCGCGCCTCACGCGGTTTGTGGTGAGCGAAATGTCCACCGCACATTGGTTCGACATCGGTGCCGCGCGGCGCGATCTGGGTTACATCCCCAAAATCTCCGTAGCCGAAGGCTTGGAGCGCTTGAGAATAGCGCTGGCCGCAAGCCCAATAACCAGCAATCCCTCAGGTGGAAATCGGGAATCGCAATGAGTGACGGCACGTCCTACATTCAAGCACTGAAGGTTCGACATGGCGGGTTCGAGTCCAGCGCCAGTTTTGCCACCGCCACGACCACCGACCTTCGCTTGCCGCAACATTCGCCCGAATTAATTCTCAATGATGCCGAACTGGCGCGCTTTCGCGGTTTTCAATTCGCGGCAAAACAGAATGCTTTTTTATTGGGTCGCTTGGCCGCCAAACGCGCTATTGGCCAACTGCTTGGCGAGCCCGAGCTGCGCCATATTGAAATAGTGTCCGGTGTGTACGGCCAGCCACTTATGCGCCATCCCCGATCAGGCGACATCGACGTAACCTTGAGCCACTCGCAACAGCTTGCAGTCGCGTTGGCGTTCCCACATGAATATCCGATGGGTATCGACCTGGAGTCCGTGGCGGAAAACTCCGCGGCCATGCTGATCGAGGAAATGGCCGCATCGGATCAAGAAAAAGCCTGGATAACCGCGAGTCCATTGAACATAGCCGATTCATGCGGCCTTCTCTGGACCGCGCGTGAGGCGCTGGGAAAATTGTTGAAAACCGGATTGCGCAGCCCAATGAACCTTTTTTCACTGGGCGAGATTCAGCCGCTCGATGCAACAGCCTGGGCCGGGAATTACCGGTATTTTCTGCAATGCCGCAGCGTGTCTAGAGTGGATGCCGGGCGGGTTCTGAGCATCGCGCTGCCCGTGGGGGTCGAATTGCACCCTTGGCCAGGACTTGTTTAACCGGTAAATCTCTAAATCGGCGGTGATTTACCTTGCAAATCAAGGCAAAAACCTTGTAAAATCACGCCCTTTTCGCCCCCCGGAATCCCCATATGGTTGTTATTCGTCTTGCACGCGGTGGTGCCAAGCACCGTCCTTTCTTTAGCATCGTTGTGGCCGATTCGCGCCGCACGGTAACCGGTCGCTTTATTGAGCGCGTCGGCTTTTACAATCCCAAAGCGCCGGCAGGCACCGAGTCCTTGCGTCTTTCGCTTGATCGCTTGGCCTATTGGACGGGCCAGGGCGCGCAGTTGTCGCCCACGGTGGCGCGTCTAAAAAGAACTTTCGCCCGGGCGCAAGCCAAGTAAAGGCGTAGCCAAAGCTGGCCGCGCAGGTTATGGCAGCAGTGGCAGGGATGGCGTTGGCAGGGATGGAAGACCGGCAGTCCCGCCTGGTGGTGATGGCGAAGGTGCTGGGGCCTTTTGGCGTGCGTGGTTGGATGAAAATCCAACACTACACCGATGAGCCAGACAGCCTCGCGCGTTACCCCAAGTGGTGGCTGCGTATTGGCGATGAGTGGCGCGAGTATGAGCTTGCCGAGAGCGAGCGCCATGGCGGGCACATGGTGGCGCGTATTGCAGGGTTCGCGAGCCGGGAAGAGGTAGCGTCCTTGAGCGGTGCGCAAGTGGCGGTGAAGCGCTCAGACCTACCGCGCGCCAAGAAGGGCGAGTTTTATCGCGACGATTTGGTGGGTATGGCGGTGGTGAATTTGTCTGGCGAGGCTCTGGGCGAAGTCAGCGAAATTTTCGAGAATGGCGCGCACCCGATTTTGCGCGTTGCGTTTGATGGCGGGGAAAGGCTGTTGCCTTTTATCCCTCAGGTGGTGAGTGAAATTGATTTAGAGGGTTCCCTGATCCGTGTGGATTGGGGCGCTGACTGGTGATGCGCTTCGATTGCGTCACGCTTTTTCCCGAGATGTTTTCGGCAGTCACTGGCCAAGGTATTACGCAGCGGGCGCTGGATCGAGGGTTGTGGAGTTTGGGGCTGTGG
>JBJXEY010000335.1:0-5969 GCA_046153355.1 Burkholderiales bacterium | reverse complement strand
TTGAGCACACCCGTGGCATCGACTTCCAAGGAGCCATTGCGCGTATAAGCTTCGCGGCCATCGCGCCCGCTCACCGCCAGCCAGCCGCTGCCGCTGATCGCCACGTCCAAGGGTCGGCCGGTGCGTTGAATTGGCCCAGGGGTGAAATCCGACCCGACGATGCTCTCCACGGCGAACACTTGGCCCGAGTTGCCGGGCGTGGTTGATCCAGCCTTGCCAGGATCAACGGGTTGAAACGACAACATTTCAGCGCGAAAGCCCGGCGTGCTGGCGTTGGCCAGGTTGTGCGCGAGGTTGTCCTGGCGGCGCATCAAGCTCTTTGCGCCACTCAATGCCACGTAGATAAGCTTATCCATCGGCGTTCCGATTTAAGCGTTCGCGCTCTAGCGAAGATTGACCACGGTCTGCAACACCGAATCCATGGTTTTGATACTTTGCGCATTGGCTTGGTAGACGCGCTGCACCGTGATCATGGCCACCAGTTCCTTGGTGAGATCGACGTTGGAGTCCTCCACCGCGCCTGACTGCACAACGCCCAGGTTGCCGCTGCCGGGCGCGCCGATTAATGCCGGGCCGGAATCGGTGGTCTCGGCCCAGCCATTGGACCCCAGCGGCCGCAGCCCTTGCGTATTGGTGAAGTTGGCCAGCACCACCTGCCCTTGCGGACGCGTCTGCCCGTTGGAATAACGCGCGATCAATACGCCGCTTCCATCCATGGTGAAGCCGCTTAGTTTTCCCGAGGCAAATCCATCCTGATCAAGTTCAATCACGCCAAAGGTACTGCCAAACTGCGTGCTGCCGGTGAAATCGACAGTGAAGTTAAACGGTGAATCCGCGCCATTGGTCAGCGTCGCGCTGGCGTTAAACGGCATGGTCGTGGCCGTCATGTCCATGCCGCCATTACCCAGGAAGGTCAACGCGCCGATCGGTCCGGCGCCAATTTGCACACCATCGTTGGTGGCAAATATCTGCCACGTATTCGGCGTGGTTTTGACGAAATACGAAGACAACGTGTGCGCGTTGCCCAGACTGTCGTAGACCGAGACTGAAGTAGCGCTGTGAAAGGTGGTGGTATCGGCCGGATTGAAGGAGGCGGCCAGCATGGGGGTGACGCGCGAATCCACGTTCACCACGAATTTAGAGGAGGAAGTCGCCGCGGGCGCGATATCCGCCGTGGCAACCTTGAGATCGGAAGGCGACGAGGCGACGATGGTACCCGTCGGGCTCGCCTGGAAACCGGTGAGGCGCGCACCCTGACCATTGACGATATAGCCGCGATTATCCAACTGATATTGGCCATTGCGCGAATAGGTAATGGCGCCCTGATCGCTGATGCGGAAAAACCCCGCGCCGTTGATGGCGATGTCCAGCGGATTGTTGGTGACGGTAATGTTGCCTTGCGTGAAGTTGGGCAGAATCGCGCCCACGCTGGCGCCGATACCCACGCTGTTCGAGCCGCTGCCCGACAATGAACTGGCGAAGGCATCGTTAAACTGAATGCTCGCGCCCTTGAATCCCACGGTATTGGAGTTGGCGACGTTGTTGCCGATGACATCGAGATATTTTGTCGCCGCGTCCAGGCCGCTTAATCCTTGCTGAAAACTCATGTTTGCTTCTCCACTTGAATAGCGATTGAAACTTCACCTAAACCTTTGCAACTCCACCACCCGCGCCGCAGGGCCACGTTCGAGCGTTACTGCATGATTTGCTTGACCTGATCCAGGGACCGCATTCCCAACCTGCCCACATTCAAGGCAAAACCATCCGCGCCGCGCGACACGCCATCGACACGACCGAAGGACAACGGCGTGACGGGTACCTCCTTGCCACCGGCCAACGCCTGAATCTTGTAGCTATAGGTACCATCCACCGCGCTTTGCGCCGCGTCGGTCATGCCATCCCACTCGAAGGCATGCACGCCCGGCTGCTGCGGCCCCAGTGACACGTGATGCACCGTGCCGCCGGCCGCGTTGCTGATGACAATGTTGAGGTGCTCGACCGCCTGATTGAGCTCAAAACCGCCGCTGCCCTTGCCTTGGGTCAGCTCCAGCGAATCGCCGGTGGCGAGCACCTGGCGCCCGGCGAGCGCCGCGCCTTGCACTGCTTGAGATCCATCCAGGCTCGAGGACATCATTTTCATAGTGGAGTTCAACCGCTCAATACCATCAACGGTGCTGATTTGCGCCAATTGCGATGTCACCTCGGAGTTATCTACCGGGTTGAGGGGGTCCTGGTTCTTCATTTGCGCAACCAAAAGGGTGAGGAAGCGGCTTTGCTGCTCGGCCGCGCTGGTGCCTTGGCCGCTTTGCGCGCCGCCTTCCTTATTGCTCGCGGCAAGCGCGGCGAGCGTGGCATTGCTAGCCGCCGCCCCGCCAGCCAGCCCAAGACTACCTACCTTGCCCAACGAATCTATGGTTGACATCGTCGCACCCTCCTCTAATTGCCCAGGCTCAAGGTTTTAACCAGAAGCGAGCGGGCGGTATTCATTACATCGACATTGGTCTGATAAGAACGCGAAGCGGAGATCATGTTGACCATCTCATCAACCACGTTGACATTGCTCATTGAGACGTAGCCCTCGCCGTCAGCATTGGGATGGCGCGGGTCGTAGATGCGGCGCGGCGGTGCGTTGTCCTCGATAACGGCGGCAACTTTGACGCCGGCCGCGCCGCGCGCTCCCGCAGTACTCGGCGCGGCCTCGAACACCACTTGCCGCGCGCGATACACCTGGCCATCGCTACCGGCGACACTGTCGGCGTTGGCAAGGTTGCTCGCCACCGCGTTCAGGCGTTGACTTTGCGCCGTCATCGCCGAGCCTGATATGGAAAATATTTTTTCTAATGACATGGCGCTCACCCCTGTATTGCGCTCAAGAGAGTTCGAATCTTGCCGTTGATAAACCGCAAGGTGGCTTCGTAGCGCAACGCGTTGTCGGCAAATTGCACTCGTTCGTTGTCCAGATCAACAGTGTTGCCATCCAGCCCCAGCTTGCCTTCGGCGCGCTCCTCGGCGGTGATTCGCGCACCCATCGCGGGGCTTGTGGAGGTTCGAGTTGCCTCACGTAGCGCACGCGCGAAGTCCAGATCGACGGCTTTGTAATTGGGCGTATCGGCATTGGCAATGTTGGCCGCCAGCAATTGCTGGCGCTGCGAACGCAACTTGAGTGCCTCGGATTGAAAGGAGAGCGATGTTTTAATTTGTTCGATCACGGCCGGGTGCCCCGTCCAAAATTCGTTGCAAGCAAAGATGCGAAAGAGAGTCACATGCGCCGAATTATGTTAGGACCTCGCCAACGGAAAACCGCGAGCAAAGGTGCTTTCCCGGTCCTGCTCCCAATATCTCGATCAGGCGGCGAGCCTAAGCTTTCGCGCATTGGCAAAGGTCGGGAAATGACGCAGGTTGCGTAGTGGTCCCACGCCCGATATTGCCGCCAACACCAGGAGTTCAAATGAGTTGGGAAGCAAACCGAGGAGCACGCATCCACAGTGTCATTAGCCAAGGTGCGGCGTTGCTGCGCGCCTTGCTGCTGGCGGCAACCGCGACCTCTACCGCGCTCGCTCGCGACCCCGAACAGTCAGTGCGTCTGCTGCTCGAAGCAGAGGCGACGCGATTACCCGGCAGAGTGGAATTGGAAATCGGCCGCGTCGATGAGCGCATCAAACTTGCGCCCTGCGCCGCGCCGGAACCGTTTATCCCCAATGGCTCGCGCCTATGGGGCAAGACGCACTTAGGGGTGCGCTGCAAAGATGGCGGCGTCAACGGCGCGCAGTGGAGCGTGTTGGTGCCGGTGCATATTAAGGTGTTCGCAGCGGCGCCCGTGGCCACGCGCGCGCTGCCGGCGGGCGGCGCTTTATCAGAGGATGACTATCGCATCGAGGAAGTCGAGCTAACCAGGGAGGCGCCAGGCATTTTGAGCGACCCCTCAAGCGTCGCCGATTTTCAGATAACACGTGCCATCGCCGCAGGCGCGCCGTTGCGGCGCGATCACTTTCGCCCGCGTCCGGTGGTCGCCCCTGGCGATCCGGTGAAACTTTTATACCTGGGCGCGGGCTTTAATGTGACCGGTCAGGGCAAGGCTTTGCATGCCGGCCTGGAAGGGCAATCGGTGCGGGTACAAACCGAGTCCGGGCGTGTGCTCACCGGCATCGCGCGGGCCGGACGCACCGTGGAGCTGCGCTTTTGAATCCGTTTAGGACAATGAATTGTTGGCCTGCTGCCGAGTCAATTCTGGCAGGGCGAAAATATTTTTTTGCCGGGCCTAAAGTTCCCCGGCAGGCCGCCGTTACAGACTCTGTACCTCCCCCGCCGCGCCTAACCGCACGGCGTCCGACTATTTTGCAGCACCGATGGAGACAGCCATGAAAATTGGCCAAGGCAGTGGCAGTACCCCATGGAACACGACCTCAGGTGGCCGTGTCGAAACGGGGAGTAAAAACGCGCCAGCGCAGGCCGGCGCATCCAACGTCAGTATTTCGAGCCTGTCAGGGCAGCTCCACGAAATGCAGGCGGATCTCAGTCGCGGCGTGGGGTTCGACGCCGCGCGAGTGGAGAGCATCAAAACTGCGATCCGCGCCGGCGAATTTCGTGTCAATCCTGCCAAGGTCGCCGACAAGCTGATCGATAGCGTTCGCGAACTGGTCGGTAAGTAACACGGCAGGGGAAGACCCGTGAGCGTGACCGTGCAGCCAGCGTCAATGTCGGCGACATTGGCGCGAATCGCCGCTGAATTGGATGGTTTTGTCGGCCTATTGCGCAGCGAGCAGGCGCTAATCGCCACGGCTTCCATCGACAAAATCGAACAACTCTCCCTGGACAAACAGCGCGCATTGGAATCGATTCGCCAGCTTTTGGCGAGCACCTCCCCGGCGGCGGATTCACCCGGAGATATCGAAACAGTTAAAGCGCTGGCTGCGCGTATTCGCGACTCCAGTGCGCGCGCCGCCTCCCTCAACCGCACCAATGGGCAAATGCTCGCCTTGCGCGCGCGCCTAACGGACATGCGCCTCGACAGCTTGGCCGAAGCGGCGGGGTGCTCGCGGACCTACGGCGCCGATGGCGGTTTGCGAGTTTCGCGAACCCTGTCTAGATCAATATCGATATAGCAATGGCGCGACCAAAGCGCCCGCCGCGCCGCTAACGGCGCGCGACTCACCAATCGTGCAGTTTGGTTCGCAAACGTGCCACCGCCTGGCCGTGTAGCTGGCACACGCGTGATTCAGTGACACCCAGCACCGCGGCGATTTCCTTGAAATTGAGTTCCTGCTCGTAATACAGGCCCATCAACAGTTTTTCGCGCTCCGGAAGATTACCAATGGCGCCAATCAGCGCTTCGCGAAATCGCTCGTCGGCGAGTTGTTGCAGCGGATCGTCGCCGGCCGAAGCCAGATTGCGATCAAGAAAATCTGAATTGCCTTCATCGTCGGCCATATCGTCATAGAACAGCATGCGCTGGCCGTGGGCATCACGAACCAATTGCCCGTATTCCTCCATATCGACGCCCAATTCCTTGGCGATTTCGCGCTCGTTTGGCGGACGCCCGAGTCTTTGCTCCAACCTGGCGATCGCCGCGTCGAGCTGGCGCTGGGTTTTTCGCGCGCTACGCGGCATCCAGTCGTTCTGACGCAATTCGTCCAGCATGGCGCCACGAATGCGCTGCGCGGCATAGGTTTCGAACTGAACGCCTTGCTCGACTTCATAACGACCCACCGCGTCCATGAGGCCTATCAGCCCGGCCTGCATGATGTCGCCCAGCTGCACGCTGGGCGGAAGCTTCACCATCATTTGATGGGCGATACGCTTCACCAGAGGTGAAAACTGTTCGACATAGTGTTGTTTATCTAAACTGCCAGCCGCGGTGTACATAACTTCTCCTTGGTCAATCAATGTGTCGCCGCGCCAGCGGACGATTCGAACAAATTCCACGCCGGCATCGCGGCGACCAGTTGCTGAAATACCGTGCTCGCCGGGTC
>JBJXEY010000528.1:0-2721 GCA_046153355.1 Burkholderiales bacterium | reverse complement strand
TCTCGGTGACCGTCGGTCAACGGTCCAGCCTCGAACCGGCCCCCTCGCGGGCCTGCGTCCTATCATAGCGGGAACATCGGGACATGTACCAGCGGACTATACTTGGAAGAGATCAAATCGTCGGTTGGCCAAAACCCGGCCACCGCTTGCTTGCCGGATCGGGTAAGATCGATGGCTGTGATTCCCGAAAAACCAATAATTGGGGCTTCGCCAAGACCGTCGGTTGGCCTATATGTGCACGTGCCTTTTTGCGAAACGAAATGCGGGTATTGCGACTTTTATTCTGTCGCTCTCCAAGGGCGCAAGACACGTCCTTTGGTGGACGCGTTATGCACGGAGCTTTCGATCCGAGTGGCGAAAGCAGATCATCGAATCCGGACGGTTTTCATTGGAGGAGGAACGCCCACCTTGCTGCCGGCCGAAGAGCTCGGTTTATTGTTGAGTTCGATCGGCCAATGTGCGAGCGTGGGCGAATTGGACGAGTTTACCGTTGAGGCCAATCCTGCCACGGTGGACGACGAGAAAGCGGCGCTCCTCGTTGCGCGTGGGGTGACCCGCGTTTCGATGGGGGCGCAGTCCTTTATCCCATCAGAACTTGCGACGCTAGAACGGTTGCATTCGCCGGACGACATTTTGCCGTCAATTCGCACCTTGGAAAAAGCCGGTGTGAGGCATCTAAATTTGGACCTGATTTTTGGAATCCCCGGCCAATCGCTTGCTACATGGGGTGAATCGCTTGATCGCACGATAGCGCTTGGGCCGGACCACATCGCATGTTATGGACTGACATACGAACCCGCGACCGCCATGACCGCGCGGCGGGACCGAGGACTTCTTGCAACGTGTGATGAAGATCTGGAATCAGAGATGTACCTGTACGCGATTGAAACACTTTCGTCGGCGGGATTCCATCAATATGAAATCAGTAACTTCGCCCGTCCGGGGTGCGAATCGCGACACAACTTGGTTTATTGGCGGAATGAGCCTTACGTTGGCGTCGGTCCGTCGGCGGCCGGTTGTTACGAAAGGCGGCGATACAAGAACGTTCCCGAGGTTACGCGGTATGTTCGAATGATGGCCGAGGAGCGATCGGCTGAAATCGAATCGGAGATCCTTGACGATGAGAAGGTGGCGTTGGAAATCATCCTTATGCAGCTTCGACTCAATGAGGGCCTATCGTTGATCGCGTTCGAAGAGCTGACGGGTTCAACTTTTGGTGCGGCTTTTGGTCTGGCGGGGCCGGACATGAAGCGGCGGGGCCTCCTGGAAATGACTCCGACCCATGTCAGACTTTCGGCCCAAGGGCGCCTGGTGGCGAACCGCGTGATTTCTGAACTTGCGGAGTCCCTAGGGACGCTGCAAGGCGCCTAGGCGGCGTTGCCTGTTGTCATGGGAAGAGGTCAACCTCAGCGCCAAGCGTCGAATTCTCCGGAGTGATTTCCAGGATTTCGAGAAGCCTGTCCACCGTGCCTCGAATGCGATCCTCGGTTTCGAATTCGCCGAGTTGGATAGCTTCTCGAACTGCGCGTAGCCTGGCACTTCGAAATGCGGATGAGCCTGGGTTTGCCAATGGCTTGCCGCCGTTCCTACGGGAAATCTCGTCCGACCCGGCAAATGGAAAGGAATTCCCATCGTCGCTGGTGAATTGAGTCGGTCGATCGGGCGTTTCGTAATTCAAATTCCATTCTAGCATGGTTTTTTCCAGATAGGCGTTGCTGATTCAAGCTGCAAATCTTGCGTTGTTGGTAATGCGCCGAATGTCTTGCCTAACTTCTCAACCCCATTTCGATTCGAAGGTCGGTGTGCGAGCCGCAATACTGGTAGGGGCATTTCGTAGCGTCATCGTTTCGATCTCGCGCGCTGACATTGTGTGTATCGACGAATAACTTTTTCGCGCTTGAGACAAAATCAAACGCACAATCGGAGAATCTCACAGTGTGTACAACATCTCGCAAGTCGCACCTCCATAGCCCTAAATATCGCGGCGATATCCGTGGGAACCCGCAAGTCTTCAGGGCTCAACCAAGCTCGTCGTTGAAGTATAGTGTGGTTTTGGGTGGTTGTCACGTGGTAATGTGGATAAAGAATTGTTTGGCGCAAGTTCATGAGCTTCCGGCGATTGACTGAGGCCCAGGGCGCCGATACAAAGCTTCGGCAAGCAGGTCGTCATGAGCATTGTTGTCCTTCGATGGCCCAATGGATGAAACGGAGAATTCACGGTGACTTGGGTATGGTGGGTGTTGGCAGCGATTATCGCGGGATTGCTCTTGGTGGGCGGGTTAATCACCTGATCGCCCGGTTTCTCCCGATGTGTTTTGGCTGTAGTCTTTGACTCTGAACATCCGATTTTCTCGTAAAGAGGGCTTTTGTATGTCTTGGTATTTGTGGGCATTGGTAGGACTCGCGCTGTTGCTACTGCTCGGTTGGCGCTTGTTGCCGACGTGAATTGGGCGAGTTCGCAATGTGTTTTTTCGCGGTCAGAGGTTTGCACTGATTTCATCAAATTGCCGTCGGTCACGCTGCCCAGATTGGGCGGCATTCATGAAAGCGAGTAGTTGACCGACAGGGTAGATTTATTGTGGCTTGTTTACCGGTTGTGCATCCCCTTGCGCGGTCATGGGGCACAACGGGGAAGTTTTGAGAAAGGATTGAGAATATGGGATTGTGGCTTTATTACATTCTGGGTGGATTGTGCCGAAACGCTACATTGAGAAAAACGGC
>JBJXEY010000518.1:0-15993 GCA_046153355.1 Burkholderiales bacterium | reverse complement strand
AATCCCGGCGACCTGCCCATCGAGCAGCCGACGCGATATGAACTGGCGATCAATATAAAAACGGCAAAAGCGCTGAAACTCACCATTCCGCCCTCGGTCATGCTGCGCGCGGAACGGATGATTGAATGAACCGCCGCGATACTGTCATTGCGATCGCGGCATTGGGAATGGCGCCATTGGCCGCGCGTGCGCAACAACCCGGCAAAGTCTGGCGCGTCGGGTTTCTCGCCGTACCCAGCCGCCCTGACAATCTTGAGGCCCATCAATTCGGCCAGTTCGTGCGTGGCATGCGCGAGTTGGGCTACGTCGAGGGAAAGAATTTAGTGATCGAATGGCGCTTTGCCGAGTCCAAGGTGGAACGGCTGCCCGCGCTGGCGGCGGAATTGGCGCAGTGGAAGCCCGACGCTATTGTGGGCGCTGCTAATACGCCCGCGATTGCCGCGCAGAAAGTTATGCCGACTGTGCCCATCGTCATGGTCGGGCCAGGCGATCCGGTGGGCACCGGATTGATTAAAAGTCTCGCGCGGCCGGGCGGCAATGTGACCGGTGTCTCGTCCATGACAGGCGACCTTGGCCCCAAGCGTCTTGAGTTGCTGCACACCATGGTGCCCAAACTGACGCGTGTCGCGGTTTTGGTCCTGACTGGAAATCCGGGACAAGACAAGAGCATGGAGGTCCTACGGGCTGTTGGCGAGAAACTTCGCCTAACAATATTGCGTGTGGATGCCTCTACACCGAAGGATGTCGAGAGCGCTTTTCCCGCCATGCTGCGCGAGAAAGCCGGTGCGCTGATCGTGACACTTCAGCCGATTTTTCAGGAACAGCGATTTCTCATCGCGCAATTGAGCGCGAAGCATCGCCTGCCCACAATGACGCCCGATCGCGTTTATACCGAGGCAGGCTGTTTGATGAGCTACGGAAACAGCCTGCACGACATGTACCATCGCGCCGCCTATTACGTGGACAAGATTTTCAAAGGCGCCAATCCCGCCGAGCTGCCGGTGGAACAGCCTACCCGCTTCGAGCTACTGATCAATGGCAAGACTGCAAAGGGATTGGGGTTGAAAATCCCACAGGAACTGCTGCTTCAGGCGGATAAGGTGATGGAGTGATTTAGTTTCACTAATACCATGAAATTCCAACATGTCATGTTCGAATTTCATGGTGATTATTGTCTACGAGATCGTAGTAAAAATCGAAACTGCCAACGCGATGAGGCTTGTAATTCCGCCATCCGTGTTGCTTCGCACCAAGCGGCTGATTGAATGCAGCATGCGTGCAATGCGCGTATCGTGTCGGCCACGGAATTGCTCACTCCACAAGCAACTGATAGAGGAGAAATACAATGACACTGTGCCCCATTGCCATCGCAGCGAGCTGCAAGAAATGCCCCGCGTTCACCGTCTGCCCGCTCAAAGGGGTAATTGGGGATTTCAAGAAAGAAGATGAAACGCAGAAGAAGCAACAGGCGGGTGAAAAAACCACTTGATAGGGAATCCCATGGTCGCAGCATTGGCCAAAATCGGTGTAGTGATTATCGTGGCGGCAACCTTGCTTGCCTGCGGAAACGAGGAGGCCACGTCGGCGAATGCAGGCGCGATACAGAAAGCACCGGCAAAGCCGCAAGCAACCAAACCGATTGACGACGCGCCACGTGTGGTTGACCCGACCAAGGATGGGTATTAACCGCAATGCGGGATTTGATCGCAGGAAAAACTTTTTTCGGTATTGACACGACCAGGAGCATATTTTGAGAATCCCAAAAAGACTCGCAGAGCTAGGCGCGGTGGCGGTTGCAGTTGTTTCGTTTGGCGCACAAGCCCAGGCATGGCCCACCAAGCCACTGCGCATGATCGTCACCTTTCCTCCCGGCGGCATTACCGATTTCTCCGCGCGCGTCATATCGCCCAAGCTTGCGGAAGCTATGGGCCAGCCGGTGATTGTCGAGAACCGCGTTGGCGCGGGCGGCAATATCGGTACCGACCTGGTCGCCAAAGCGCCGCCCGATGGCTACATGTTGATGGTGGCCGCTCCGCCCAACGCCATTAACGTCGCGCTCTATAAGACGCTGCCCTTCGATACGCGTAAAGACCTGGCACCCGTGGCGCTGATCGGCAGCGTACCCAACGTTCTGGTAGTCAACGCAGATAGCCCGATCAAGAGCGTGCAAACCCTGGTTGAGTCGGCGCGCGCCAACCCCGGCAAATTCAATTTTGCTTCCAACGGCACCGGTACCACCATTCAACTCTCGGGCGAACTGTTCAAATATCAAGGCAAGTTCGCAGCAGTCCACATCCCCTTTCGCGGCGCGCCGGCTGCCATGACCGCGTTGCTTTCCGGCGAAGTGGACTTCATGTTCGATTCGCTATCGGTGTCGATTCAGCAGATCCGCGCGGGCAAGCTTCGCCTGCTGGCATTGACCTCGCGTGTACGCAATCCGCTGTTCCCCGATACTCCGACCATGATTGAGTCGGGATTCAAAGATTTCGAAGTGAGCGGCTGGACTGGCATGCTGACCACTGGCGGTACACCGGCGCCGGTCGTCGCGCGGCTGGAATCTGAAGTGCGCCGCGCGCTCGCCTTGCCGGACATTGTTTCCACATTCGCGAAACCGGGGATGAACGTGCACTTCGCGCCTGCGCGCGAATTCGCTTCGTTTCTCGACGCGGAGATCGAGCGCTGGGGCGTGGCGGTAAAGGTTTCGGGGGCGCAGGCGGATTGAATGCGGGTTAATGTGGTTGCCCGGTAACAGGCAGTCGCTGCCGAAACCGGAGCAATTTCCAGAGTTATGCGATGCGTTAAAAAAAGGCGACTTTCGCCTTCCGGCTATACTCGCCCCCGCCATGATTAACCCCAAAAAACCACGCGGTTCCCTATTTCGAAAATACGTTCTGTACTTCGTCGCGCTAGTCAGTGGCGCGGTGCTGGCAAGCGGCCTGGTGGGCATCTACTTCACTTATCAGGAAAACAAGGTCGCGCTGCTCAACCTGCAGAAGGAAAAGGCAGCAGCTGCGGCGTCGCGCATCGAAGCTTATGTTCAGGAGATCGAGCATCAACTTGGCTGGATGCGATTGCCGCAGGTGGGTTCGACCACGGCCGACCAACGGCGCATCGACTTCCTGCGCCTCTTGCGCCAGGTACCGGCGATCACCGAAGTGGCGATGCTGGATTTCACGGGGCAGGAAAAGTTGCGCGTCTCGCGCCTGGGGATGGATGTGTCGGGCACGCAAGGCGATCTTTCCACCGATGTGAAGTTTCTCGGCACCAAGGGTGGGAGCACCTACCTTAGCCCGGTGTACTTTCGCAAGGAGACCGAGCCGTACATGACCATGTCAGTCGCGGGCAACAGCGAAGACACCGGCATTACCGTCGCGGAGGTGAATCTCAAATTTATCTGGGATGTGATTTCGCGCATCAAAATCGGCGAAAAGGGTTTGGCCTACGTGGTGGACGCGCGCGGCCAATTGATCGCGCATCCGGACATCAGTTTGGTGCTGCAGAAATCGGATTTCACCAAACTCGCCCAGGTCATCGCGGCGCGTGCAGACAAACCCGATGACAATGTTGACAGCGTTTCCCTGGCACGCAACGCAGTCGGCATTGAGGTGCTAACCGCCTACGCGAGAATCCCAACCCTGGGCTGGCATGTATTCGCGGAGCAGCCCGCCATCGAGGCGTTTGCGCCTGTGTATGCATCGCTGGAACGAAGCGGCCTCTTGCTGCTGCTGGGTCTTGCCTTCGCGGTGCTGGTGGGCCAAGGCGTCGCGCGCCGCATGGTGGCGCCGATTACCGCCATCCAGGGCGGCGCGGCGCAATTTGCCACCGGCAAATTTGCGCAGAACATCGACGTGCGCACCGGCGACGAATTGGAGGCCTTGGCCAATGAGTTCAACCACATGGCAGCACAGTTGCAGGAATCCTATTCTGGATTGGAGCAAAAGGTCGCAGAGCGCACCCGCGATGTGGAAATCGCCAATAAACACAAGTCCGAGTTCCTCGCCAATATGTCGCACGAACTGCGCACGCCGCTGAACGCCATCATCGGTTTTTCCGAGGTGCTATCTGAAAAGATGTTCGGCGAGCTTAACGACAAGCAGCTCGAATATTTAAAGGATATACATTCTTCTGGACAACACCTTCTATCGCTCATTAATGACATCCTCGATCTTTCCAAGATTGAAGCCGGCCGCATGGAATTGGAACTGGCGCACTTCCATCTTCCACAGGCCATCGACAATGCCCTCACCCTCATTCGCGAGCGTGCCTCGCGGCACGGCGTAGAACTGGCCGTCGAGACCGACGCCAGTATTGGCGAGTGGGTTGCCGATGAACGCAAAGTGAAGCAGATCTTGCTGAATCTCTTATCCAACTCGGTGAAGTTCACGCCCCAAGGCGGAAAGATCACGGTGGCCACTCGACGAACCGAGACCGGCGTGGAAATTTCCGTCACCGACACGGGCATTGGCATATCGGAAGCCGACCGCGACCTGGTATTCGAAGAATTCCGCCAAGCCAGTGGCGACTATTTGAAAAAATCCGAAGGCACCGGATTGGGCTTGTCGCTCACCCGCGGATTCGTTGAGTTGCATGGCGGAAAAATCACCCTGCAAAGCGAGCTTGGCAAAGGCTCGACCTTCACATTTTCCCTGCCGGATAAAACCATGGAGACGGTATGAGCACCATCCTGATTGTCGAAGACAATGAGAAAAATATGAAATTGGTGCGCGACATCCTGCAATACAAGGGATATCAAACGCTGGAAGCCGTCACCGGCCATCAGGGCCTGGATCTGGCGCGCGACAAAAAGCCCGATCTCATTCTCATGGACATTCAGCTTCCCGATATCAACGGCATCGATGCTCTGCAAATCATCCGCGCCGACGCCACGCTTTCGAAAACGCCGGTGGTCGCGGTCTCCGCCTCGGTGATGCCCGATGAACAACAGAAGATCGTCGCTTCGGGGTTTGATGCCTACATCACCAAGCCGATCGATTTAAAGAGCTTCGTTGCCACGGTCGAAAGATTCGCCGGCATCCCTGCGAAGAAATAACCATGGCAAGAAAAATTCTAGTGGTCGATGACCAGCCGATGAACGTTAAACTGCTGGCGGGCATTCTGGAGGTGAAGGGCTATGAAGTCGTCACCTCGGAATCGGGCGCCGATGCCCTGAAGAAAATGAAAGCCAACCCACCGGACATCGTATTGCTCGATGTGATGATGCCCGGCATGAACGGCTACGAAGTCTGCCAGGCGGTGCGCGCCGACCCTGATTTGCGCGCCCTGCCCATCGTGCTGGTCACGGCGCTTGACCCCTCCGAACGCGCCAAGGGGCTGGATGCCGGGGCGGATGACTTTCTCACCAAACCCATCAATCAATCCGAGTTGCTGGCGCGAGTTCGTTCGCTGTTACGCGTCAAGGAGTACCACGACACCATCCAGACGCAAGCGGGCGAATTGCGCGAATGGAACGAAAAACTCGAACAACGAGTGCAGGAGCAAGTAGCTCAGTTGGATCGCATGGGTCGGCTGAAGGGATTTTTCTCCCCACAACTGGCCGAGGCAATCGTCTCTGGCGGCGGCGAAGAACTGCTCAAACCCCATCGCCGCGAAATCGGCGTGGTGTACCTAGATCTTCGCGGCTTCACCGCCTTCACCGAATCGGCCGAGCCTGAAGAAGTGATGAACGTGCTGGCCGAGTATCACAACCTAGTCGGCGAGCTGGTCACCCAACACCAAGGCACCGTCGAACACTTTGCCGGCGATGGCATGATGATTTTTTTCAACGACCCAATACCGTTACCCAACGCTTGCGAAGAAGCAGCACGTATGTGCGTAGCGCTGCAACAGCGCTTTCTGCCATTGCGCGAGGGCTGGCTAAAGCGTGGCTACGATCTTCACCTGGGCGCGGGTCTCGCGGTCGGCTACGCCACCTTGGGCAGCATCGGCTACGAAGGCCGCTGGGACTATGCGGCGATCGGCAGCGTCAATAACCTCACCGCGCGGCTGTGCGGTGAAGCCAAGGGCGGACAAATATTGACCAATCAAAAGACGCTGTCGCGCATCGAAAACCTGGTCGAGGCCGAATCCGTTGGTCTCCTTAGCTTAAAAGGGTTTTCGCAGCCGGTGCCCGTAATCCGCATACTCAGATTACGGGCCGCCTAATCACTTGGCGCCCGCCATCGCCACATACGTTGAAATACGCGGTCACGGCTGATAAAAAGATGCATCAAAGCGGCGCCGATATGCAATGCCACCAGTGACATGAATACCCATACGGTGCAAAGGTGAATAAGACTGCAAAGCGCTTTGAGCTCGGGACTTTCCCAGCCCCAGAAGTTTGGCAGCGCCACGCCGAAATAGCGGATGGGAAACCTGGTGAAAGACGAACCCATATAGCCGCTGATGGGCATGATAAGAATGCAAACATAAAGGCCGTGGTGACATGCCTTGGCCGACCAACGCTGCCAGGCAGGCATAAAGTCTGGCAGCGTTGGCGGCGGGTGCTTGATGCGCCAGATCAGCATCACTACCGCCAACACGAATACCGTCAAGCCAATTGATTTGTGCAGATTGAACCAATAAGCTTGCACCCCAGTCTTGTCAGGCAAAGATCGCATCCACCAGCCCAGGCAAAACTGCGTCAGCACCCCCAGCGCCAGCAGCCAATGCAATATCATCGCGGTCCGCGTGTACCATTGTTTGTTTTTCATAGTGCTCCTCCCTCAAAATTATTTTACCCCCCGCCGCGTTCCAGGTACGTCAATTCGACACCAACATCGGTGGTCGGTTCGCCTATTAATTTCAAGCGTGCTTATTGTGCAGACGAGCTACGCGCAAACCCCTGCATCGAATCGCGCCCCACTGACGATTGAACCGATCGAAGTCATCGGCACCACGCCCACCCCAGGTTTCGACGTGCCGCGTGATCGCATTCCCGCCAATGTCCGGGTGTTCGATACCCGCGATTTTCGCGATGCGCCCTCGCTTAGCCTGCCCGATTTCATGGCGCGGCAACTGCCCAGTGTCAATCTCAACGAGATACAAGGCAACCCGCTGCAATCCAGCGTTAATTACCGCGGCTTTCAAGCCTCGCCCTTGCTGGGCGCGCCTCAGGGCTTGTCGGTGTATCAGGATGGCGTGCGTATCAACGAGTCGTTCGGTGATCTGGTGCATTGGGATTTGATTCCACGTAACGCCATATCGAGCATGACCTTGTTGCCCGGATCCAATCCTCTGTTTGGACTGAACACGCTGGGTGGCGCGATTTCGCTTCGCACCAAGCGTGGCGATACCCATGTTGGCACGCACGTCGAAGCTGAAGGAGGATCGTTCGGGCGGCGCATGCTGGCGCTCGAACACGGCGGTTTCTCCGACAACACCGCTTTGTATGTTGCGGCGACACGATTTTCCGAGGATGGTTGGCGCGATCATTCGCCCTCGGATGCCACGCAACTGTTTGGCAAGCTCACCCATCGCGACGCGCGACATGATCTTCACTTGAGTCTCACGCATGGCGACACCGATTTAACCGGCAACGGCCTGGTGCCCGAATCGATGCAACGGCAATCCAGAACGCGGGTGTTCACGGTGCCCGATAACACGCGCAATCAGATGAACATGCTAACTATCAATGGCGGCTTGTGGACGAGCGACGACACACGCCTATCCGGCACGCTCTACCATCGGCGCAACAGGACAAGCAGCCTCAATAGCGATGTGAATCCGGGTTTTGAGAATGACGCAACCCTGGACGGATCCACCGGCGCAAATGCTGGCGCCGGATTTGATCGAAGCACGGGCAACCGCAATCGCTTGGCAACGATGCAACGTACCACTGGCGTCAATTTGCAATGGTCGTTGAATACATCGGCACACAATCTGGCGGTGGGGTTTGCCCACGATCGCGGCGACAGTGAATTCACGCAACACGCCGGCGCCGGAATATTCGATGTCAATCGCGCGGTACTGGAGGCCATCCCCGGTGGCGCGCTGCTTCGCAATCGGATACGCGGCCTGACACGTGCCAGCGGCGTGTTCGCCTCGGAGACTTATGCGATTGCGCCGCGCATGCATCTCACCGCCTCGGCCCGATACAACCACATGCGCGTCGCCTTGCAGGATTTACGCGTAGCAACGCCGCCCAATCTGGATGGAGATTATCGCTACCGCAAGCTCAATCCCGCGTTGGGCCTGACCTGGGGCGCGGCCGAATCGTTCACCACTTACGTGGGATTCAGTCAGGGCAATCGCGCCCCCTCGCCCATTGAACTGGGGTGCGCCGATCGCGCCAACCCATGCACCCTGCCCAACGCCATGGCCTCGGATCCGTTTCTCAAGCAAGTGCTCGCCAGAACTTATGAAGCCGGCGTGCGCGGAAAGATTTCGGCATCGATCAACTGGAACGCTGGTGTGTATCGCACCGACAATCGCGACGATATTCTTTTTGTTGGCACCACCGGCAGCGCGGGATTTTTTACCAACTACGGCGCTACCCGCCGGCAAGGGCTGGAGCTGGGTATTAATGCAAAACAAACGCGCTGGGATTGGGAGGTGAACTACAGCCTGCTGCGCGCGAGCTTCGAATCCGCGGCCTGCCTGCTTGCAGCGAACAACAGCAGCCGCGGGCAATCGCCCGAGTGCGCCTCCCCCGGTGACGACTTGATTCGCGTTAACCCAGGCAACCGCATTCCGGGCCTGCCTGAGCACAATTTAAAACTAACCATCACCACAAGAACTGGCCCAACAACAAGCATTGGCGCGGATCTCGGGGCATTTTCACGGCAATACGCGCGCGGCAACGAGAACAATCTCCATCAACCCGGAACAATTACCCAAGGCGGAACGGCGCGAACTTTTCTTGGCTCGGGTACCACGCCGGGATATGCGGTGCTCAATTTAAACGTCAAGCATGAATTGGAACGTGGCTGGGAACTGTTTGGAAAAATAACCAATCTATTTGATCGGCGCTATCAAAGCGGCGCGGCGCTGGCTGAGAACCCCTTCGACAACAGCGGCCGCTTTCAAACCAATTCCGATAACTGGGCCCGCGAAACCTTTGTCGCGCCAGGCGCGCCGCGTGCAGGCTGGATCGGTTTGCGATATCAATTCGCGGCGGCACGAAACCGCTAAACTCAAACACAGTGCACCATCCGTATTTATTGACTCGATAAACACTCGAGGACAACCGGTAGAGGAAATCCCAATGAAGCCACCTTCGATCATTGCCTTGATATCGACTCTCATGACCTTATTTGCGGCCCCCGCATGGCCGGGCACTGCTCTGGTGGGCAACGAAAACGGCGCGTCGATTTCACTCATCGATACCGAACGCGACGAAGTCATCGGTGAAATCAAGACCGGTGGCAAGCCCCGCGGCACCGCCATCGACGCGCGGCGCGGTATCGCCTACGTCTCCGATCAAGCCGCCAACGGCCTGCTGGTCATCGATATCGCCAAACGCTTGGTGCTAAAACGCATCGAACTGGGTGAGTCGCCTGAAGGCGTCTACATCTCTCCCGATGGCAAGCTGGTGGCCGCGGCGGTGGAACTCTCCAACAGCGTCGCCTTCATCGACACGGCGCGCGATGAAGTGGCGTTCCGCGTGAAAATTCGCGGCGAAAACCCGGAGCACGCAGTGTTCTCGCCGGATGGGCGCTTTGTGTATGTCGGTGCGGAAGAGGACGACAAGCTAGAGGTGATCGATGTCGCCAACCGCAAGCTGATCGCGCAACTCCAGGTTGGCACCCGCCCGCGCGGCATAACCTTCACGCCCGATGGCGCCAAAGCTTATGTCGCTTGCGAACGTGCCGATGCGGTGTATGTGATCGATGCGCGCGAGCACCGCATCCTTCGCAGCATCAAGGCCGGGCAACGCTCAAATGGCCTGACAATGCACCCCAGCGGCAAAACCGTCTACCTCACCAATGGCGGTGACGGGACGGTCATGGCCATCGACACCGCTACGGACACCGTGACGGCCACCATCAAAGTTGGCGCACGACCATGGAATATGGCGATCACCAAGGATGGCGGCAAACTCTATGTGGCCAACGGTAGGTCAAATTCAGTGTCGGTCATCGACACCTTGAAAAACGTTCGGCTAAAGGATGTGCCCGTGGGCAACGCGCCTTGGGGCGTGCAGATCCTCGACTAGATTGTGCTCATCGCCTCGGGCTTACGAAATCGAGATGTTTCGCATCATCATGCCGTCCTCATGTTCAAGGTTGTGGCAATGGAACATATAGCGTTGCCTGCCTGCAAACTCTTTTGTCGACGGCAGCGAAAAATCCACCTCCAGCCATAAAGTTTCATTGGGCCAGAGGGTAACGGTATCTTTCAGTCCCATATCCGTCGGCAGTCGTCCATTAGTTTCGGTGGCCAAGGCCCTGGCCGGACCAAAAGTTCCTTGGCGACGCAACACACGAAATTGAAAACCGTGCAAATGCATGGCGTGCGGCATGGAAATAGGGCTATTGCGGATTTCCCAAATTTCCTTGGCGCCGCGTTCGGCCGCGAAGCCAGCCTCGTCGATTTGATAGGTTTGGTTATCGATCAGAAAGCCGTGCTGTGAATCCAAATCCATGCGTATGCGCCGGTCGGAAGTTATTCCTGGTTGCCGTGCATCGGCCAGGGTCGATAACTTCTCCGGCAGCGCGGCGCCGCCAGCTCTGCGCTTCGTATCGCTTACATTGAGTGTAAAAAGCGGCATGGGCACGCCATCGGTCAACGATGTATTCGAGACGCCAAGCGCCTCACATAGCACCGTCGCCGCAAGCATCGGGTAATTTTCGCGCGCCGGATGCCTATGCCGGTTCCATTTTCCGCTCACTTGATGGCGCGGATCGAAAGCCAGGCTCACGGCGTCTAGTTTCTCCCCTGCCTTGAGCTCGATTGCAATATCGACGCGTTCAGCGCCGTAGAGAAATACTCGCTCCAAGCTTCTGGGCGCCGCAAGCAAACCGCCATCGGTACCCAATAAATAAAACGCTCGCGGCGGCATTGCCGATGTCGAGGCGTCGCGAAACGCCAATAACAATCCCCTGGCATTGCAGGCATTGAGCAGGCGAAGACGAACCCAGCCTGGCGCAACCTGAAAGCTCGCGTCGCCTCGCCCATTGGACAACATGCGGTTTCCAAACCAACCGTGCAGACACTCATCGCCACTAGGCGCATAGGGCGCGATGACACCATTGGCGACCCGCGCGTCAGCCAACGCCAGGGCAATCTCGTTAGAGGATTCGAGCGACAGGGACGCTACCAGGGCAGCGTCTTCGTCATCGCGAATCACCAGTAAAGCGACCAGTCCCGCGTGCACCTGCTCGGCGGTGAAGCCGTGCGCGTGCGCATGCATCCAATAAAGCCCGGCGCGGTTGCGCACCTGGAAGCGAACTCTTTTTACTCCTCCTGGCAGTATGGGATCAAAACCCGCGCCGTCGGCCGACTCAGGAAGAGTAAGACCATGAAAATGTATCGTCGTCGGTTGCGGCAGATGATTTTCAACGATGAAGTCGCAAAACTCGCCGGTTCGCGCGTATAGCACTGGTTGCGAAGCCGTCTCATTCGCCGTGTGCGCCACGTAGGCGCAACGCCCCAAGAGCGGATCAATACGTGTGACCTCGAGTCGTTGCACCGAGGCAAGATCGATATTTCGTCCCGGAGGCAATACACGCCGCGGCCCGCCAGCGCATCCGCTCGCGGCAAGCGCGCAACCAACAAGCGCCGCGCCACTGGCTAGGAATGATCTGCGTTTCATGATGGGCAAGACTAGCACCGCGGGCAATGCGATGGGATTCAATACCTTTTACAATCCGCGAGCGGGAAAACAATTGCCTGTTACGTGAAAGACATCACGCGGCGGCACTACAAAAAATTAAGGAGACACCATGATTAGACCATTACCTACAACATCATTGCTTGCGTCACTCGCCTTGGCGATAGCGCTTGTGCCTCTGGCGCAGGCGCAGACCGCCAACGATCTCCTGAACGATCACAAAACACCTGGCGATGTGCTGGTCTACGGCATGGGCTACAGCGCGCAGCGTTACAGCCCGCTTACCCGCATCAACAAGTCGAACGTCAAGCGTCTGGTGCCGATGTGGGCTTATTCGATGAACGACAGCCGTGGCGCCGAAGCCTTTACCTTGGTCCACGAGGGTGTTATTTACACCACCTCGCATAGCGTGACTGTCGCGGTGGATGCGCTCTCGGGTCGCGAAATCTGGCGCACCCCGCACGAGTATCCGCCCGAGACATTACGCGTGGTGTGCTGCGGCATCGTCAATCGCGGCGCGGCGATTTACGAGGGAAAAATCATCCGCCAACTGCTCGACAATCATATCGTCGCGCTGGATGCCAAGACCGGCAAGGAAGTGTGGAAGACCGCCTCGCCCGCCCCGACCAGCATCCAAAACGGCTATGCCATGACCAGCGCGCCGCTCATCGCCAACGGCGTGATCGTGGTTGGTATCGCGGGCGCCGAATTCAGCGTGCGCGGCTTTCTCGAAGGCTACGATGTCAATACCGGCAAGCACCTGTGGCGTACCTACACCGTGCCCGCCGCAGGCGAACCGGGTTCGGAGACTTGGCCGGCCGATTCGGCGCTAACCGGCGGGGGCAGCTCCTGGGTAACAGGATCGTATGACCCCGAACTGGACATGGTTTATTGGGGCATCTCGAATCCGGCGCCATGGAATCCGCGCGGCCGCATCGGCGACAACCTTTTCACCAACTCGGTTTTTGCCATCAAACCGAAAACAGGAGAACGTGTCTGGTACTACCAGACCACGCCCAATGACCCCTTCGACTATGACGCGGTGCAGACCCCCATCGTCGCCACCATTCCGGTACAAGGCAAACCGCGCAAAGTGGTAATGCAGGCGAACCGTAACGGCTTTCTCTATGTGTTGGACGCGAAGGACGGCAAGCTGCTCGCAGGGAACGCCTACGGAAAGGTGAATTGGGCCGATGGTATCGACATGGTCACCGGCAAGCCCAAATTCACCGACGCCTATCGTGGCGCCATCGAAGGGCGGCAGGTATTGGTGTGGCCCTCAATCACCGGCGTGACCAATTGGCAGCACATGTCGTTTAGCCCAAAGACCAATTTGCTCTATATCAATACGATTCATATTGGCATGAACTACCAGGCGGAAGAGCCGCCCAAGCTCGCGCCAGGGCGGCCCTCGGGCGGCATCAATTTGAAACGTAGCCCGGTCTACGACGACCCGAATGTGCGAGGGTTCTTAAAGGCCGTCGATCCGATGACCGGCAAGGCGAAATGGCAAACGCCCTACCGCAGCCCCAATTTCTCCTCGACCATGGTGACGGCAAGCAATCTGGTGTTCACCGGCGTCATGACCGGCGAAATGCAGGCCTTGGACGCGGATAACGGCAAGATTCTGTGGAGCTTCAAAACTTCCTCGGGAATTGTCGGTCAGCCGGTAACTTGGGAGAAAAACGGCAAGCAATACATCACCGTGATGAGTGGCATAGGCGGGGTCTATGCCGAACGCGCCGGCGACCCGAACCTCGCCAATGTCCCTGCGGGCGCGACGCTCTGGACCTTCGGCTTATACGACAAATGATATTGCGGCACGATGTCAAGGCGCGGCATCGCACGCGCCTTGGCTCCGAGAAAACGCGGCTTTGTGCCGCGTTTTATTTACCTAAAGTGCCTGTGATGCCGCGCCTAGGTTTGCTCACCTTAATTATTTTCGCGCTGCCAACGATGGCGCTCGCAACATGCGACTTCGCCGCAGCGAAAAAAGAAATTGATCATGTGCTCGACCAAGACAAGGAAAAGTCGGCGGCATTCAGAAAACAAATGGCCGCTGGCTACGATTCGCTCGACGTGCTGGGAAAGATGTTGCCCGCACCGGCACGCGAAAAGGTCGAGTCATGCCGTTTCGAGGCCGGCGAATATTTAACCAAGCGCGGCTTTCCGCCAGCACACTAATAACGGGAAGATCATGGTTTTTGCACGATACGCAATGTATTCGCTGTTGCTACTTGCCTCGTTTGGCAACGCCCACGCCCAGGATGCCGACAAAGCCAAACTTGGCGCGCGCGTCTACAACAACTACTGCTCCACCTGCCATGGCGACAACCTGGTGAGTTCGGGCAACGCCACCTTCGATCTGCGCCGCCTGCGTGTGACTGAACGCACGCGCTTCGATACCGCCGTCAACAATGGTAAGGGCCAAATGCCGCCGTGGAAAGGCGTGGTGAGCGCGGACGAAATTGAGCAAATCTGGCATTACATACGGCAAAACGCCAACGACAAAAAATAGGCGATCAGGATTTCCACGGGTCCACGGAAATGTGGATGGAACGCTCCTCAGTCTGCCCGCCCACCATACGCAGCGCGTAATCCACTTCGCTCAAACCCATCAAGTGGGTGGTCATTTTCTCCAGTGGAAACTTGCCTTCCGCCATGGTGCGTAGCGCCAATTCCACCGCCTGGAAGCTGTGTCCGCGCATGCCGCGAAAGGTGACTTGCTTGGTGACCAATTGATCGATGTCGAAATTATTCAAAGGCGCGCGGCGGCGCACTGAAGTCTGAAATACGCCCATGCGATGCAATAGCGCCAGGGAATTATTGAAGATCTCCGGCCCACCGCCGGCCACATCGATCACCAGATCGGCCATGCGGCCAGAGGTGATGCGGTTCACTTCTTCGCGCAAGTCTTGCTCATCGACAGCGACAGTGTGGTCAGCGCCCAATGCTTTCGCCACGGCAAGGCGATCGGCATCACGCGCTAGGCCCGTTGCAATGATGCACGAGGCGCCGGCGGCTTTAGCTGCAATCACGCATCCCAATCCCTGTTGGCCTGGTCCCTGCACCACCACGGTCTTTCCCGGCCCCGCTCCGCCATCCAGATACGCCCACTGAAATCCGTTGCCAATCGGCAGCGCCATGGCGGCGATGCGATCAGGGATGACCGAAATATCGGGCAATCGATGAAACACCGAACGCGGATGAAGATAAACGAACTGGCTGTAGCCTCCCCACAAAGAGGGACGTTTGTTTACCGAAGTCGAGCCGTAGCGCACCGCGCCAAAACGCTGCGCGTCGGTTTCCGGACAGGAACGGTACTCGGCGGTGCGGCAAAAGTGACAATGACCGCAGGGTAAGTACTCCTCCAGCGCGACACGATCACCCTCCTTCAACCCCCAACGCTCGCGCGCGAGCGGTCCCAGCATCTCGACGGTGCCAATCATCTCGTGCCCAAGAATACGCGGCCCCGCCTTGTCATTGAGATAAATCGGCCAATCGCTGCCACACACGCCCGTGACCGACACGCGCAAAAGGCCCGCATCCGCTGGAAGATCGGGCAATGGAAACTCGCGCAATTCGGTATGGCGGGCTTTAAGCGCGACTGCCGCGGTGATGAGTTGAGTACTCAATGACGACTCCTTCTTCAAGTTACCGAACAATTCGCGGCCAAGATCAGCTTTTGATTTTTCGCGGCTCGCTTACGAAATTTCGCGAAGATCATAGCATCGGCACTCATGGTGACTCGTGCGCGAATCAACGGGACTTCAATCGGCTGCGCAGTAATTCCACTCCCTCCAACCACCTAGCAGCGGAAAATAAAGTCCCAGACGAATTGCCCCCAATGCAGAAGCGTTGGTGCCTTTTGAATCATGCGCGTTGCTCGATTGCCGCAGTAACAACTCAGCGTATCCCTCCAATTGCCCCCGATAGCGTTCCCGCTCACGATCCAAAAACGCCTCGACATCGCCACCCTCGTGGCGCGAGGTTTTGAAATCGACGATCCAGCGAGTGCCCTCATCATCTAGAAAGGTGCGATCAATGACCCAGTCGCGCCTGCCAGTGGCGTTCATGCTCGATAAGCGGTATTCGCTTTTCGCCTCGCGCCGCTCACCCAAGAGCCATTGTCCGCGCTGATCGCCTAAGGTTCGTTTAAGCGCCTCGGCGACACGACCCGCCGCGGCGCCGCATTCGCTCTCGGCCACGCCACGTGCGGCGAG
>JBJXEY010000503.1:0-3743 GCA_046153355.1 Burkholderiales bacterium | reverse complement strand
CGTAATTGGGAACTTGCTCGGGCATGGCGGGGATGTCGGGCACGTCGGGATTACGGCGCACATCCATCACCGAGATCACTCTCACCTTGCCGGCCTTTTGTTGTATGAGCGATGACGCGGTGGGTGCGAAGGCGAACGGTACGTCCCCGGCGACCGCCGCCATCAATGCAGCATTGCCGCCCTTGTAGGGAACATGCGTGATATCCAGGCCATAGGTCTGTTTAATCATCTCCATTTCCAGGTGATAACTGCCACCGATGCCGTTACTGCCGTAGGCCAACTTGCCAGGGCGCGCCTTGATGTAGTCGATGGCTTCTTTCACCGAATTGACTGGCAGGTTCGCAGCCACCAGCATGCTGGTGGCGCCATCGACCGCATTGGTGATCGGGGTGAAATCCTTGAATTCGAAGGGCGGGGATTTCATCAGCAACGGTGTGGCCACGACGCTCGTCGGAATGGTATGCAACATGGTGTATCCATCCGGCGCGGAACGCACCACGGTTTGCGCGCCCACCACACCGCCGGCGCCGGTTTGTATTTCAACCACGAACGGTTGGCCGAGGCCCTCGCTCATCTTTTGCGCCATCACACGCAGCAAGGCATCGGCGGGGCTGCCGGCGGAAAACGTCGATAAGAAGCGCACCGGTTTGGCGGGCCAGGTCTGCGCCGATGCGATGCAAGGCACGATAAGCGCAGTTACCAATCCTATTAAAAGGATGGGTTGTTTTCGTTTGACTTCGTGCTTATTCATCATTTTCTCCATAATTTGTTAAATTTATGTTGCCAGCCGAGAATTATGTCGCCGCATCAAGCTTGCTTAAATTCTAGATAACGCCTCGGCCGCGCAGACTCGAAAGCTCGTCCTCCGCAACGCCCAAGCTCGCCAATATCTCATCGGTATGCTCGCCCAGGGTAGAGGGTGCGCTCACCGGCCCCAGCGGCGTTTCCGAGAGTTTCACCGGGTAGCCCAGCGTTCGCACTTCGCCGCGTTCGTGATGCGTGGTTTTTTGCACCATGCCTAAGTGTTGCACCTGCGGATCTTGGATCACTTCATCCAGCGTATAGATCGGCGCGAAGGGCACATCAGCTTCGTCGAGGATGCGCGACCACTCAGCGCGGTTTTTTTTGGCAAACTCGGGCGCCAGCGTTTGTTGAATCACATCAGCGTGCTGATGTCGCCCCGAATGCGCCTTGAAGCGCGGGTCCTCCAGCAACTCGGGGTGCCCTGCCGCTTTGGCGAAAGCCTCCCAAAATTTATTTGGCGAGGAAAGATGAATGGCAATCGGCTTGCCGTCGCCGCACACAAAACAAAACACGCCCGATGCGCGCGGACGATCAAACGCATCCGGCACCTTGCCATTGGCAAAGAGACCTGAGAACGGCTCATTCATGAACGCCATGGTGCCTTGCACGAGGCTCGTCTCTACCCGCTGACCTCGTCCGGTTTTCTCGCGCGCCTGCAATGCGCCCAGAATGCCGTAGGCTGCGTACAAGCCAGTCAACGCATCGGCGAATGCCGGGCCCATGGGACGCGGATTTTTCACATCCACCAGCAAACTCAGCAAGCCGCTCAAACCCTGCCCGACGATGTCGTAGCTGGGGCGCTGCGCGTAGGGTCCATCGCCGCCCATGCCAGTGACCGAGCAATAGATCAGACGCGGGTTCGTCGTCGATAAGGTTTCGTAGCCGATACCCAATTTTTCGGCGACGCCAGGACGGAAATTTTCGATGAATACATCCGCATCGAGAGCTAGCTTTTTGAATAACTCACGCCCCCGCGCATCCTTCAAATCGAGCGTGAGGCTTTTCTTATTGCGATTGAAGCCGAGAAACGGCGCACCGTAACCATCCCACCCGGTACGCCCCCAGCCGCGAAACGGGTCGCCGCCCTTGGGGTCTTCGATCTTGATCACCTCGGCGCCCAGATCGGCAAGCAGTTGCGCCGCGTAAGGGCCGGTAACGAAGCGCCCGATCTCCAGCACCTTGCAACCGGCGAGGGCCGATGAATTAGACGCGGGTACGTCGCCGCTTTTATGTGCCTTGCCTGCCGCGCCAGTTGCCATGCCTTGTATCCGATGAAATGACTGGCCGCAATTGAAACATACTTCCGAGTTGGCAGATTAAGCTTCAAGATCGCGCCGCAAGGGTTGATCCTCTGCTATGGTTTCCCGATGCAAACATCTGAAAGCTGCACTGTGAAATTTGTCCGGGGAGTTCCGGCACTAACAATATTGCTCGCGTGCCTCGTGTGCACCGCGGCAGTCGCGCAATCCTTCCCCGCCAAACCAGTGCGCATGTACACGCAATTTGGCGCGGGGTCGCCGGGAGATGTTTTCGCCAGAATTTTTGCCCAATCACTTGGCAATATGCTGGGCCAACCGGTGATCATCGACAGCCGCCCCGGCGGCGGTGGCGTGTTGGTGGCAAGCCTCACCACGCGAGCCGAACCCGATGGCTATACCTTGGCGATCCTCACCGCCACAGTGCCAGTACTGGTCGCGTTACCCACCAAGACTCCACTGCCCTTCGACCCAGTGAAAGATCTCACGCCTATTGGCATGGTGATTGAAGCGGCGAGCCTGTTGGTGGCCGGCTCACACATGGGCATCAACAATATGAACGAATTGATCGATTACGCAAAAAAATACCCAGGCAAGCTTTCCTATGGCACCACGGGGATTGCGTCGTCGCATCATCTAAACGGCGAACAGTTGGGCATGCTCACGGGTACACAAATGGCGCACATCCCTTACAAAAGCGCACCGGTTGCAGACTCGGCATCAGGTGTTCTGCCACTCACCTACGCAATCGCCGCGCAAGCCATGGCCTTCATCAAATCGGGCAAGGTGCGGCCGCTGGCCATGACCACCGATCGACGCCTGAAAACCTTGCCCGATGTACCCCTGATGCACGAGCTTGTCCCTGGATTTGAGCCAGCGCCTGCGTGGACTGGTGTGTACGGCCCGGCACGCCTGTCACCCGCGGTGGTGGGCCGCTTGCACGTGGACATCAATCGTTCACTGTCAGTGCCCGAGGTGGCGACAAAGATCAATGACATCGGCTTTGACGTTGTGCTCACCAGCACGGCGGAAGAATTTGCCACGCGCATGAAAAAAGGCATAGACCTGACCGCGCGCATCGCCAAAGCAGCCAAGATCGAAGCGCAGTAAGCATAACTGACCCATTCATATAGGACCAATAATGGATTTCGAATTACCCGAAGAAATACGCGCGCTCAAAGACACGGTGCGTAAATTTGTCGACCGCGAATTAATCCCGCTCGAGCGCACATCGATGGAAGGCCTGGATCTCAAGCCCGAAGTGCGCGCCTCTTTGGAAAAAAAGGCGAAAGACTTAGGGCTATGGATGATGGATACGCCTGAGCAATACGGCGGCCTGGGTTTGTCGATGCTGGGCCAAGTGGTGGTGTGGGAAGAACTCGGGCGCACCATTGCGCTGCCACCGCGCGGCCCCGGCATTTTTGGCCCCGAGCCTATGCCTCTGCTCTTCACCCTTAACGAAGAACAAAAGCAACGCTACCTGCTGCCGGTGCTGCGCGGAGAGAAACGCACCGCATTTGCCCAGACCGAACCGGATGCCGGCGCCGACCCCGGCATGATGCGCACCACTGCAGTATTGAAAGGTGATCACTATCTCGTTAATGGCATGAAACGCTTTATCACGCATGCTAACAAAGCGGATTTTTTTCAACTGGTAGCCGCCACTGATCGCAGCAAGGGATC